>JAADGH010000030.1 GCA_013152475.1 Planctomycetota bacterium | reverse complement strand
AGCGCTGAGATTTTCGATGCGTCCGCGCTGTACGATGCGAAGGGGAAGATGTCCATCAAGCGTACGGCAGTCTATGGGCACATCATCGCGCAATACAACCTCGACCCGGCATTGGCGTATGGCAAGTACATGCTGGAGAAGATTCCCAAGGTCTTCCAGAGCTATCGTGAGAAGAAGGGTGGAGAGCTGGATGGCTTCTACTATGATGGCATCACGACCGGCATCAACTATCGTCGCGAGCATTTCAAATATGCGAATTATCCGCCCGTGTGGGACCCGGTGAACAAGAAGCCCTTCCTCTACAACTACTTCTCGTCCGTCGAGTTTGCGAAAGAAGCGGCCGACCGCCTGCACGCCGACGGAAAGATCACGATGATGAACGGGGCCATGGGGAGCAGCTTCTACACGGCGCCGCACCTCGATGTCATGGGGGCTGAGACGGGCCTGCGCATCAAGCGGTCGGACTTTAACTATGTCCGGACCATCTGCCGCCACAAGCCCTTTGTCACGCTGTTGAAGGGGAACTTCAGCAAGCTGACGAAGGAGGACTTCGCCCTGTTCATGAAACGCTGTGTGGCCTATGGGGTCTTCCCCGGCTTTTTCGACTGGCCCCCGAGCGGACTCGGCCCGGGCTCGCGCTACTGGGACCATGCCGAGTGGTACGACCGAGACCGGTTGAACCACCGGCTTTACCAGGCCCTCTGTCGCCAGATTGCCGCCGCAGGCTGGGAGCCGCTGACGCTGGCCCGGAGCAGCAACGCGGAATTCTCGCTCGAACGCTTCGGCAGCCTGGAGAAGGGCGAGGTGTTCTTCACCGTCCTCAACGACACATCCTTCTCCGGCGAAGCCGTGATTTCGATGCCGTCGGCCGATCTGCCGAAGGACTGGGTTGTGGTGGATGAAGTGTCGCGCCGGCGGCTGGACGGCCGGGTCGAAGGAGGGCAGCTTCGTGTACCGCTTGCCCTCGGTGCGGAGTCTCTGGCGGTATTGCATGTCACGTCGAAGCAGCGGTTGGCCGCGGGCCATGCGGATGAGATCCTTCGGAACTTCGAGCTGCGGAAGCAGATGGCCGAGATCGACAAGGACCGGCCGGAGCGCCTCGTCCACTGGCGGGGCACGCGCTACGGGAGCTATGAGCGGGCGAGGGTCGATGGCCGGTCGTGTTTCAAACTCTCCAACGACACCGACAAGCCGGTCAAGGGCGCGATGCAGTGGGTGATGCTCTACCAGGAGCAGGCCGAGCCGCTCAAGCTGCGACTGAAACTCAAGAGCGATAATGTGAAGCCGGGGAAGGGGGGGCGGCTTTTGGTTGATACTGTGCTGTGCCATGTCAACATGAAGACGCGCTTCACGGAGCGGAAGCGGGAGAAGTACGACCTGGATGTCGGCACGTACGACTGGCGCGAGAAGGAGATCATCATCAAGCCGGAGCGGCCGCTTCGGAGCATCCAGTTGTTCGTGTACCTGTGGAAGTGTTCGGGCACGGTATGGATCGATGAGATATCCATCACGCCGGCGGACAAGCCCGACCGGGAGTACGTCGTCGATCCGAAAATGGAACAGTGGTATGAGAATCTGTCCGCCGAGAAGATGAATGAGCTGGACGCGAAGCTTGCCGAGATCGAAGCGGACCTCAAGGGCTTGAAGGCGCGCGGGGATGGCGACGTCGCCGACGAGTGCGTCTCGATCCTGGGCAAACTCGCATCTGCGAAGAAATGGATTGCGGACAACAGGCTGGGCAATCCCGCCCGCCGATCACTCCGCGAGCTCGACGCCGCCGCGAGCCGACTGTCCCTTGTCTGTTCGACGTTGATGGGTATCAGCGGGCCGAATATCATGGCCCCGACCACTGCCGTTCCTGGCGAGCAGATCGCCATCGAAGTGGATGTGGCCGGTGTGCGGGCCGACCAGGTGGAATACAGGATCGATGTCCCGGAGGGCTGGGCAGTAAAGGGCACGGGGAAGGGCAAGTTTGCTGTGACCGTCCCGAAGGGCGCCCTCGGCACGACGGGTCTGGTCCGACTGACCGCTCTCGTCAAACCCAAGCCTGGCCTGATGCTCCCGCTCGAGGGCACGACGCAGGTGCGCATTGTGCCGGCGCTTGAATCGGAAATGCGCCTAACGGATGTGTCGGCCTCGGGCGAGGAGTTTCGCTTTGCCGTTGACGTCTCGAACAATGACCGCACGCCCAGCGAGGTTGCGCTGAAGACGATCTTGCCGGAAGGATGGCAGGCGAAGGCCGCCGAGCCGAAATGCACACTGCCTCCCAAGTCGAGGAAGACGATGACCTTCAGTGCGATTGCGGGCAAAGGCGCTGCGCCAGGCCGATACGAGGTCCGAGCGGAGCTGTCGTCGCCGAAGCTGGCAGAAGCGTGCGCGTTCTCGGAAACCGTGTTCTACCTGCCGGGGACTCTCAACCGGCTCAAGAACGCCGGCTTCGAGGAAGGCGAGACGGGGTGGAGCAAGAGCGAGCGCGGATATGTGATCGATCCTTCACAGAGTCACTCGGGCAAGTACAGCCTGAAGCTCCACAACGCATCGACCTCGGAACGCAGCAGCGCCTCGCAGACGATCACGCTGAACCAGAAGACCCCGTGCCCCATCGTCGTCCGGGGGCGCGCCAGGGCGGAGCGGGTGAGCGGACATCCAGGCCGAACGTTTTCCGTGTATGTGGACATCTACTACACCGACGGCACCCCGCTCTACGGCCAGACGATCGACTGGCGGACGGGCACGACGGGGTGGCAGTACGGCGAGCTCACCATCGAACCGGCCAAGCCCATTCGGAATGTCAATGTCTATTGCCTCCTGCGCCGGCACAGCGGGACGGCGTGGTTCGATGATCTGTTCGTGGCCGAAGACCCGACGCGACGCGGGAACATCGCCCGCCAGGCGAAGGTGTCCGTGGATAGCTGCTATGGCCAGTACACCGCCGCGCCGATCAACGACGGCGTGACGCGCACCGAGGGCCTGCACTGGACGAAGGAGTCGTGGGCCTCGGCGGAAATGGAGGAGGCCCACTGGGTAGTGCTTGCCTTCGACAAACCTGTTACAATGGGCAAAGTCGTCATCCACTGGTCCATGGATGCGGGCGTCCCGCGTACGTCGAGGCGGATCGAGTTGCAGTCGTGGACCGATGGCAAGTGGCAGACGATCAGTGAGCGGCGGATGTCGAAGGCCGAGCCGGTGACCGTTGTGGACCTGGGTAAAGAGATTACAACACAGAAGCTTCGTGTTTTCCAGGCGAAGGGATGCGGGGTCGCAGGACGGCCTAACCTGATGTGGGTTCGAGAGATTGAGATTTACGAAAAATGAGCGCAGTTCGATTCATTGTCTCGCTGGGTCTCTGTGTGCTGATGACCGTGTTGGCCTGTTTGCATGGGTATGCGTCGTACTGCCTGGCGCAGAGCGGTTTTCGCGCCTATACCGGAATGCAGGTGGCGCAGAAACACACCCTGCTCAACCGGGCCCGGATGTGCGAGCCGGACAACGCGCGGGTGTATTACGAGCTGGGCAAACTCTACGACCACATCCGTGAGCAGGAAACGCGGTCCGCGAAGGTCATAAACATGCCCTACCTTGCCGAGGACATCCCGGGCATGCCGACGAAACCAGCGGCGGTCCGAGGCGAATGTCTGAAACGGGCCCTCAGCGCCTACCGGAAGGCGGTAGATCGGGACCCGAAGAATGCGTTGTATCACTACCGTCTCGGCAAAACGCTGTTGGATGTCCCGGTCGACGTCGATGAGTCAGCCGGGGAGAAGGCGCTGGAGGAGTTGCAAGCGGCGGTGGGGTTGGACCCGAACGAAGGGCTGTATCACTACTGGATGGGGATTTACTATCAAACTCACGGGTCGCTCGCGGGCGCCATCGGCAAGTACCGCGAGGCGATCCGCTGTGATCGGACCCTCGCGCGCGATGTGTTTCGCACGGCGTGGGACATCAATCACTACCCCCCCGCGCTCCAAGCCCTTGCTGAGGGCGATGAAGATCTGGAGTCCTTCCTGCCAGAGTTTCTCCTGCAGTTCGGCAGTCCTGGCGGTGCGCGTGCCGCGTGCATCGCGGCGTGTCAGAAGGCCGGCGGATTCAGCCTGGACCATCAGGTTCGGCTCTTGGTCTGCCTGATTCACCTGAAGGAAGCCGCTCTGGTCAGGCTGTTCGCACTCGCATGGCTGGAGAGAGAGCCGGTGGTCCCGCTCGAGCTGATGCTTGTGAGCGGATTGGAGCTCGGCGGTAAACGAGACCTGGCCATCCAAAAAATGGAGGAGGTTGCAAAGCGAGACCCCTCCAGCCCTCTTTGCCATGCGCGGCTGGGGGATCTGTATCGGAATGCGCGACGAATCCAGGATGCCGTTCGCGAATACGAAGAGGCAATCAAGCTCGAACCCAAGCAGGCCGGCTACTACGAAGCGCTGGCGAACCTCTACTGGAGCCAGCGTGATTTTTCTGCCGCTGTGGTTGTTTACCGGCGACTTGCAGACGTCTTCCCTGACAATCCTCAGGTGCATTACAAGGTGGGCAATGCGTGTATGGCGACACAGGACTTCGACGGCGCTATCGCCGCCTTCCGCCGGGCGACGGAACTTGCCCCCGACCACCCCCGCCTCAAGCGCGCACTTGCCCGGGCCGCCGGCCTCAGGGCCCGGCAGAGGTCGCAGAAGGGTAGATCCCCGCAGCCGGGGAAGCCGTCCACGCCGTGATAGCGGCCCTCTCTTCCTGCCCCGTATCCGTCCCTTTCTTGGCAATAAAAAGATTGCGTTTTGTGGATGGGATGATATGATTTATAGGCTGTAGAATGTTTGGTCGCACCGTATGAGAGGAAAGGCGAAATGGCATCAGTAAAGGATCTCGAACGGAAGATTGAAGAAACACCGACGCCGGAGGTAAGCAAGGTGGCCTCGGCCTTCTCCGGCGGGCTGGACTCCTGCCTCGGCGTTGCCCTGCTGCGCCGGAAGTACAAGGCAAAGGAAATCGTCGCCATCACCGTGGATGTGGGGCAGGGCGATGAAGAGGTGGTGCAGTGCAAAAAGCACGCGAAACACCTGAAGATCAAGCCGGTCTCCATCGAGGCCAAGGATGTGTTTGCCAAGGAGTGGGTCGCCCTCGCCATCAAGGCCAACTCGGACTATGGGGGCTACCCCGTGTCCACGTCGATGACCCGCCAGCTCATCGCCAAGCTGGTCGGGCTGAAGGCGAAGGAGCTCGGCTGCGACGCGATCATCGAGGGCAGCTCCGGCAAGGGCAACGACCAGTATCGTATGCACAACACATTCACCCTCTTTGCCCCGGGGCTGAAGGTCTTGGTTCCCGTGCGCGACTTCGATCTCACCCGTCTGGAGGAAGAGCAGCTCTGCAAGGCATGGAAGGTTCCCGTTGCCGAGACGCTCACCGGCGGCGACGACAAGACCATGTGGTGTCGCTCCATCGCCAGCGGCGCGATCGACATGAACATGCCGATCCCCGACAGCGTGTGGATGTGGCTGACCCCGCCGGAGAAGGCGAAGAACAAGCCCACGATCATCGACATCGAGTTCAAGGAAGGTGTGCCCGTTGCGCTCAACGGCAAGAAAATGAAACTGGCCAAGTTGATCCCGGAGCTGAACGTCATCGGCGGCAAGAACGGCATCGGGCTGATCGACATGATGGAAGATGGCATCATGGACCTGAAGTCGCGGGAGATCTACGAGGCCCCGGCCGCGCACATCATCCTCAAGCTGCATCGCGACCTGGAGCAGCTTACCCTCACGAAGGATGAGATCGTGTTCAAGCGCATGGTCGATCAGCGCTGGGCCTACATGATGTACCATGGCGAAGCCTTCCACCCGCTTCGTTTCGAGCTGGATGCCTTCATCAACCAGTCGCAGAAGGTGGTGAGTGGTAAATACAAAGTGAAGCTCTACAAGGGCAACATCGAGATCATGGAGCGTCACAGCAAGCAGACGCTTTTCTGTCCTGAGATTCGCTCGATCAAGAACAAGGGATTCAATCAGAAGCGCTGCGCCGATGCCGCCTATGTCCGCGGCTTGCCCTGGCTCATCCGCGCATGGCGGGAAGCGGAAGGCAAGAACTGGACGTGGCCCGAGGAGTGAGACATGTCGGAGCTCTGGAGCCTGGGTGATGAGCCGGGCCTCGACAAGGAGATGAACCGATTCACCGTGGGCGAGGATTATATCCTCGACGCCGAACTGATCGAAGCGGACGTGCTGGGCAGCATCGCACACGCGAAAATGCTCTCGACCATCGGCATCCTGAGCGATGACGAATTTGCGAAACTTCGCCGGGTGCTGGCCAAGATACCACCCGCCGCGAAGCAGGGGAAGTTCGTCATCCGGCAGCAGGACGAGGACGTTCACACCGCAGTCGAGAATCATGTCACAAAGAAGCTCGGCGACCTGGGCAAGAAGATTCACACCGGCCGTTCGCGCAATGACCAGATCATCGTGGATACGCGCATCTACACGCGCGACCGGCTGCTTGACATCCAGGAGGAGGTCCTTCGGACGGCAGCTCTGTTGACGGAGCTTGCCGGAAAATACAAGAAGCTCCCCATGCCGGGCCGGACCCACACGCAACTGGCCATGCCATCGTCGGTGGGCCTGTGGATGTCGGCCTTTGCCGAGTCGCTGATGGACGATCTCAAGCTTGTGCGCACGGCGGCGGAGCTGAACAACCAGTGTCCCCTCGGCTCGGCGGCGAGCTATGGCGTTGCTCTGCCGCTGGATCGGCAACTCACAAGCGACCTGCTCGGCTTCGCCAAGGTGCAGAACAACGTGCTCTACGCGAACAACAGCCGGGGCAAGATCGAGGCCGTTGTAATCTTCGCACTTGCGGAAATCATGCAGGACCTGGCGAAGCTGTCGAACGACCTGATCCTCTTCAGCATCCCCGAGCTGGGCTACTTCACGTTGCCGGAAAAGTACTGCCCCGGCAGCAGCATCATGCCCCAGAAGCGCAACCCCGGCCCCCTCGAGCTGACCCGCGCAAAGGCGAACGCCGTCGAGGCGTGCCTCCACCAGATCATGGGCATAACCCGAACGCTGCCATCGGGATACAACCGAGACCTGCAAGAAACGAAGGGGCCGTTGATGCGCGCATTGGGCATTACGGAATCCTGCCTGCGCGTGATTCGGCTGGTCTTCAAGCACCTGAAGGTGAACAAGAAACGGCTCGTCGATTCGTTTGCGCCGGAGCTTTTTGCCGCCGACGAAGCGATCGAGATGGCGAAGAAGGGCATCCCGTTCCGGACCGCCTACCGCGAGATCAAGAAGAAGCTTAAGACGCTGAAGACGAAGGACCCGGTCGCGAATATCACATCCAAGACGCACCTCGGCGCACCGGGCAACCTGGGCCTGGACAAGCTGAGGGTGACGATCGGTGAGTCGATGGGCAAGGTCGATGGCGAGCGCAAACGACTTGCGAAGGTCCGCAAAGACCTGTTGAGCCTGTAACACGTGGCGCACATCCTGACGGGAAGGAGGCACAGTATGGGCATGAAAGGCATCTCACGGCGTGGGTTTTTCAAGACAGCAGTCGGCGCAGCGGCCGCATCGACGGCTTTCACATCTGCGAGTGCGGACGCTGTGGAAGGTCCGAGGATCAAGGACTATCGCCCCCTCGGCCGCATCGGCATCAAGGTGTCCGACATCAGTTGCGGCTCCTATGGCATGAGCGAAGGAATGCCTCTTCATGTTGCACAGCAACTGGGCGTGAACTATTTCGATACCGGCCCCGGGTACTCGAAAGGCCACAGCGAGGTGTGGATCGGCGAGATCGTGCGGAAGAGTAAGCGCGAGGAACTCGGCATCTCCACGCGCTGGTATGTCAAGCCGGGTGTAACCAAGGGGAGCCTGCTGGAGTCCCTCGACACGAGTCTGTCCAACCTCGCAACCGACTACGTGGACGTCATCATCGTTGGCGGGGCGAAGTCGCTCGGCCAAGTGAACAACGACACGGTGTTCAGCGCATTTGATGCCGCGAAGAAGGCCGGGAAGGCGAAGGGCCTCGGCGTGGCGAGCCATGCGCCGGCGATGATCGAGATCATGGACTACGCCGTCGAGTCGGACAAGTACGACCTCATCATGCCGTGCTACAACTTCGTCAAATGGCAGGGCCTCGACAAGGTCATCGAAAAGGCAGCAAAGAAAAATATCGCTGTGACCGTGATGAAGACGAAGCCCGGCGCGAAACTCCAGGGAGGAAAAGTCCGGGAGCTGTGGGACAAAAAACTCGGCGAGATGGGCGACGCGGCCCTCGGCTACGCGGCACTGAGCTGGGTCGTTACGAATCCGAGCGTAACCACAGCGGTCATCACGATGAAGAACGTGGACATGGTGAAGGCCTACCTCTCCGCCTCCGGCACGAAGAAGCTCGGCGCCAAGCAACAGAAGCTGCTCCGACAATACGCTGACGCGATCTCCGACGACTACTGCCGTCCCGGCTGCGACCTCTGCACCCGCGGCACAGGATGCACGGTGCAGGTGCAGGACATCATGCGCTATCGCATGTACTTCAAGTACTACGGCATCGAAAAAACAGCGATGGAGGAATATTCGGGCCTGGCCCCCGATGAGAAGGCCGCCGGCGACCTGACCGGCCTCCGTTCCTGTCCCTATGGGATTGACATCGCGGCAAAGTTGAAAGAGGCGGGCGAGCTGTTGTCGATGGCGTAGAAGGGGCGGCTATCGCACCGTCGTTTCGATCACAAGATAGCTGCTCGCCGGTTCGACCTCGACCACCTTGGCCCAGATCTGCCGTTTCTCGACAATATGCTCGGCGTAGTCCATCCACTTCGAGACGGGCAGCTCACCGATCTGCGCGCCGCCCCGGGCCACGATCATGTGCGGCGCGCGGCCCGGCTCGGCGATATTCGCAATGGTGACGGGGTCGCCGACCTTCAGCTTGCCCAGCTCCTCCTGGACCGGTTTGGCAACGACGATTTCCTCGACGGTGGGCTTTGCCTCTTCCTCTTTCTTGGGTCGGAGGGTTCTCGGCGGACGCCTTGCCGACAATTCCCGGCGCTCGGCCCTTCGCTTGCAGAAGCGGCGCACGCCCTCTTGCAGCATTGCCCGGTGGGCGGAGTCGGTCGAGCGGATCTGCTCCGTGACCACCTGCTTAAGGAACTCCGGGCTGGCCTGCTTCACCTGGGCGGTCATGTAGTCCTTCTCCTTGCCGCCCATCAGTCTGTACATCCGGTTCACCCGCTCGATCATGTCGATGTGCCGGTCGAGCTCCGCGTTCTGCTCCTCCTTGGACAGCTTGAAGAAGTGGTCAAGCCGCTCCATGGCTACCTTGCGGAATCGCTCCCGCGACGGGCCGAGGATGGCGTGGCGCTCCTCCATCTTCAGCGACATCATCGTCTTCATGAACTCCGGGTCGGACAGGAACTTCCGCGCCTCGCCGGGGCCGACTTGGGCCGGGACGTGCGAAAACTTCTGCTGAAGCTCTCGCAGCGCTTGCTGTCGATCTGCCCCTTTGAGCTTTTGAAAGTCGAAACCCTTCACATCCTGCGCAAACTCCTCCCGCGAAACGGGGATGGGATTGGTTTCTTTCGGCGTGGTATAGATATAGGCTGCAAGCGAGATGAGGATCGCCATTGCACCGATAACCAGTATGGATTTGCGCGGCATCGGGACCCCTCCAAATCTGTTAGAATGTCTCCACGTGACCATCGCCGAAGACAGCGTTCTTTCCGCGGCCGCCGTTTTCCTTGCCGTGGAAACATTCGTAATCGTAAAAGGCCGGGATGCTGGCCGGGTCGACCGACATCTGGACGGCCGTGATCAACGGGTCGGTTTGGGCGACGACCCGGCCGTACGCTATCACGTTGAACTCGTAGCTGCTCCCCTCCGTCTCGAAGAACTCCTGCTTGTCCAAGGGGCAGCGGAACACCTTGCGGCCGCAATAGGGCGCCAGTACGTCGGAGATCGACGGCAGCTTGTTCAACCCCAGCGATGGGCGATTGGTCACCATCGGCTTCCTGCCCTGGTTGTCGCTGACGTAGATCTTGTAGGCCTGGAAGATTTGGCGCAGGTTGCTTTTGCACTGGAGATCGCGCCCGGCCTTTCGGGTGCGGACGATCACAGGCGTGAGCAGGCCGAATATCACCCCGATGATCCCGATGACGACGACAAGTTCCGTGAGGGTGAAGCCGGTTGACGAACGGTTGATTTTTCCGCGATCCCTGTCCATGGTGCACTCCTGCCGCTTGAATCGGGTTCCTCAATGCGTCCCGTTGTGTGTGACCGCTACGATCCCTTGCCCTTTTCCGCTTCGGGCGGCGCGGGCGGCGCCGGGGGGAGCCACTTTTTCTGCATGCTGTCGAAATAGGCATGCCACCTCTTGGCCTGTTCCGGGGTGAGCACCTTGGCCACTTCGTCCCGCGCCTTTGCAAGCTGCTCCTCGACGCGGGGCTGCACCTCGCGGCGCAGGGCCTGACTGTGCTTCTGCCGCTCGCGCAGGATTGCCTCGACCTGTTTTGTCTGCTCGTCTGTCAGGTCGAGCTTCGACTGGAGGCGCAGGGCGATCGCGTTTGGCGCATCCTCCGGGTGGTGCAGCATGTACAGCAGCTTGTTCTGCAGCCACAGGAGCGTGAGACCCGAGCCGATGACGATACCGCTCAGCAGGATCACACCGCCGAGGAGGACCATGAGCACGGTCCGGCGGCGTTTGGAGTAGCTCGCTTTCCGTTTCGGTTTCGCATTCTGATCTTCGGTCATAGCGTCACCATTCGAAATTGGACAAACATGGCAATTAGAGGATCGTTCCAGGCGGCCCAC
Source organism: Planctomycetota bacterium (assembly GCA_013152475.1). Taxonomy (GTDB): domain Bacteria; phylum Planctomycetota; class Brocadiia; order JAADGH01; family JAADGH01; genus JAADGH01. The sequence continues at coordinate 19,120 of JAADGH010000030.1, read as the reverse complement.
GCGAAGGCGGTCAGCGCCAGCACCACGGCCGCCGCCGCTGCGGAGGCGCTCGCCATGATCCAGAAGGGCGCAATGGTCACCGGGTCGTCCTGCTCCCGGATCTGCAGGAGTACGGAATCGGTCACGTCCGTTTTCGGCGCAGGTTCCTCCCGCGCCGCTTGGGCCAATTTCTTGATCGCGTCTATGATGTCCATCCTATCTTCTCCAACAATTTCTCGCGTTCCGCGATGTCCCTGATCTTCTTCCGTGCGCGATAGGCTCGCATTTTTACCATGGCCCGGGTCCAGCCCATGCGCTCGGCGATCTCCTCCGTGCCGCACTCCTCAATGTGCAGCAGCGTGAGCACCAGGCGCTCCTTCGGCGGCAGTCGGGCGAAGAGCTCGTGCAGGAGCGCGCCCGCCGCGGCCGGATCGATGGAGCCATCCGGCTCGGCCGCCCCGTCCCATGTTTCCAGCGGGACCTGCCGCGCCTCGCGCGACTGCCGGGTCCAGTGGTGGTATCCCACCCGCGTTGCAATCCGCCGCAGCCAGTGGAGGAACGGCGCGTCGCCGCGGAAGCGGTCGAGGCTGAAATAGGCCTGGACAAAGACCTCCTGGACCAACTCTTCACAGGCGGCGGGGGCGCGATCGAAGCGGTGCATCTGTCTTGCGATGTCCCGCTCGTATCGTTTGACGATTCGCGCGTAGGCCTCGTCGTCGCCTTCGAGGCACGCCTGAATGTCTTGCGCGTCAGTATCCGCCACGGCCGCTTCATCTCCAACATCCTTTTCGTTCAGTTTACCAGAATCGCCGCGCTCGTCAACGCCCAACCGGGCCGCACGCGGGACCGGCGGCTCGACACCGTGGCCCGCGTGCGACGCCGACTGCTGGAGGACGATGCTGGACACGATGCTAATCCTGGGCCAGGAGCGAGGGGAGCCTTTCCAGCACGCTGTCTACGGCGCGGTCCTTGTAGACCCGGAACTCCTCGATCTTCTCGATCTGCTCCGGCGTCATCACCTTACGCGTCTCACCGCGAATGCCCGCGGCGAGGACTGCGGCGTCGCCGATGGCCTTGCCGAGCTGGTCCGCCGCCGCGCGGATCGATGCGTCGTCGGGCTTCTCGGCGAATACTTCCTTGCGGAGCGCCCGATTCTTCTCGACGATCGCCTTCGCCACGGGAACGATCTCATCGCTGTGGCTCTGCATGATAGCCCGGACCTTTCCCCGTTGTTCGGGCGTCACGTTGAGCTGCGAGCGGAGGATCAGAAACCGGCCGAGCGTCTCGGCCGCCTCCTTGAGCATCGGCCGGCCGCCGAGCTCCCCCTTGCCCAGCGCCTGCGCGCTCTGTCCGGTCCAACCGATGATTCCGACGGCGGCGATAGCGAGCATTGCGCCGCATGCAACCGTAATCCCTTTCTTCCGTGTCATGGTCCTTTCTCCTAAACTGCGTCCTTACCTTATCTTACCATTCCTTTGGATGCATCCGTTGCCACCGGGATAGTGGACCGAAAGCCGGCATGGTAACGGGAAAGTGACAGGAAATTTTCGTTGGGTGATGAGGTGATAACATGCGGGTTGGCAACGGCCTGGATCCGTAAGAAATCAGCCGGTTGTGTCCCTCTTGTGGGGAAAAAGAGATGGCGTATCTTGTAGGGTAGTAGCAAGGCCCTGTGTGATGGAGGAGGATACGCCGTGAAGAAGAATAGCGCAGAGTCAAGGTGGCTTTCAAGGGGAGATCAGTTCAAGATGATCGAGGAGGCGCTGCGGGAGAAGACGCGGGACTGGATCGGCGTCAAATTAAGTATTATCTACTACACGTTTGAAACTGCAACGTCAGTTACACCTTTTTAGGAAACCGATAACCGGACAGTAGTCCATTGGGCCATAGACTTATCATACCTGTGATGAGCGCTATGCCCATAACGAATATGGCGGCAAGAAAGACATTGCTCCCCCTCGTCACAAACCACAAGATCTCACCTGTCAAACCCAATGACATCCCGAAAACCGAGGTCCAAACAAAAAGCCTTGGCCAGGGAGGTAATACCGTGCTGTGATTGTATTTACATCCAACAGCAAGCGTGACTGCAAAAATAATTGGCAACAGAAGAAATGGATAAAGCAGGTGTGCCCGTATGAAAATATTATCGTTGAGGGCCCCCAGTGCTGGGGACATTCCTGCCCCATAGAAGCCTTCGTTAAGTTCGATATAGATACCGGGAAGCACCGCGCCCGCGAAACCAAATATCCAGTTGAGAAATATACTGATTCGAATGTCTGCCTTGATGGGAGCAAAAGATTTCGTTCCCGTCCGCTCCAAAGATCCGGAAAGCCCCACCATAAGTACAAGGAAACCGATCTCTTCTATTGTTAAGACCACATCATCGAGTGGGATGCCGCTGGGACCTGATGCAAAAACCACAGGGGGCTCCCATCCAACCAGTGCGGAAAGGACATAAATACCCGTTGCCAATAGAAGGCTGATAAGTGCTATCCATAACCCCAGGATACTTATCCGCTTTCTCCAGCCGTCACGGGATTGATATTGAAAGTATATGGCTGTCACTGCAGCCAATCCACACAGAAAAGCGGCCACGATAAGGTGAGAGTGGGATGCCACAAGGCCATCCTGGAAATCGTCGGGGTTTATGTTGGTGGCGCGAAGCAGCGCATTTAATCCCGGGATGGACTTGGCGCCGATGTCGATGCACCAGCCAGCAAGATGACCCAGGGGCGCCGCGATAAGAATCACGGTGATCGAGGAAAACAGAAGCCAGAATGCCGTGCCTGTTTTCCTTGTCTTTCTATTTTCTCCCAGAGCATAGATCGCCATAGCAGCTACAAGTGCTATCCCAAGGCAATCAGTCATTACCATGCCGAGGATTTGAACCGCGGCAGCAACAGAAATACCCTTGCTGGCGTTGAAGATGGAACCCATGCCAACAAAAAAGATGGAAAGTATCGCGCTCACGGTATAGAGCCGCTTATTCACTACTTTCAGGGGAACGACCTCTCTTGTCAAAAGATACAGGAGAATCAGAACCGGGACCATGATTCCATGATAGTACATTGCAGCCGAATAGCTGAAATCACCGGGGACAAACCAATGAATCGCGAAAAAGGGGCTTGACAAAAGGGCCACAAAAATCCAGCAAACCGCGACAAAAATGGCAAGATCTGATAAACTCAAACTGAGCACTTTTAGGCCGCCTTTAAATCTGTAGTAGATAGTACTTAGTCTGACGCATTGACACGTTCGGTCTGTAAGACAGAGCTTGTCACTTTCCCGAGCATTTTTTCCTTCGCCAAGTGAAGCGAGTCGGTGAGGGTCTGCATCGGCGTCTTCCCGTAGCCGTATTTCCCCGTGTGTGTCCGCTCCTCATTATACCATCTCAGCCACTCAGTCAAGTCCTCCTGTAACTTGCTCAGGCCCGATACACCTTCTTCCGAAACGTGAGGGAGTCTGGGCGAGGCGAGCGTGCCACATCGGGTTCTGGCGGCGGACACGGCGACGGACCAGTGCACATCCGCTTTGCACCGAAGCGGGAGTAGCGTGAGGCGTGGGCCTCGGGTTTCTTTTCACCGGGCAAGGTACATCTTGCAGCAGCGCTTGCATATGGGGAAGACCCCCCCGCGAACCATCAGCCGGCGGTGCTGGACGAACTGATCGGAGTTCCATATCTCCGACAGGGGCTGGTGCCGCAGGTCGCCCATCTCCTTCCGGATAAACGTGCAGTAGTAGACCTTGCCGCTGGTGCCGACTCGGGTGATGAAGAAGGGCTGCACGCACCGGGCGCACGGGGCATACTGAGGGGAGTAAATCGATTCGATGGACTCGTCCGGGACATTCGGCCGCGTCATGGCGTTGATCCCATACCGTTCCACCTTGCGCCGGAAGTGCCGGAGGCTCCTTTTCAGCACATTGACGTCGATGCCGGGGTTGGGGGTGATGTGCATCTGAAAGATGTCGGGATCACGGTTGCCCAGGATCGCGTTGGTCTCTTCCACCTCTTCGGGGGTGGTGTACATCAGGTGGCAGAGGCAGATGTTGTTCACGCCCAGCCGCTTGGCCATGTCCGCCACATTGTCCACCACCTCGTAGTTCTCCGCGCAGATCACGGAGTTCAGGACCAAGTGGTTCTCGGCGCCCCCGCCGACGCGGAGGAGGTGATCGCGCAGGATCTGGAGGCCCTCGGTGGCCTTGTCGAAGGTACCCTTGCCGCGGATGTGATCGTGGATCGGCCCGGGACCGTCGATGGAGAAGGTGATGCTGCTCATCAGCCCACGGGAGACCAGCCGGGCGATCTGTGCCGCCCGCTCCTCCGTGACCAGTGTGCCGTTCGTCGTGAAGGCATCGCAGACCACCCCGCGGCGCTCGAACTCGTTGAGCAGCTCCGGCAGGTCCTTCCGGAGGAAGGGCTCCCCGCCGATCAGATTGACCCGGCGGATGCAGTCCCGGTCGATGATGTGGAGAAACTCTTCATTTGTGAGCGCGCCCCCCTCCACCTTCTTATTGAGCACATCGCGGAGGTAGCACATGTCGCAGCGAAGGTTGCAGAGAGTGGTCACATCGAAATAATAAGTGCGCACAGGGGGCGCCGTGCCGCTTCTCCGGGTGTAGATGGTGCGAACGTGATACCGCTCCCGGGCGCTGGCGGCCAGCTCGTCCAGCCGCCGGTGCCATGTGGACGGTGAAAGGGCCTGAACGTTACCCAATTTTCTCAGTAATCTTGATCGTGTCAGTAACTCCATGGGTCGGTTGCTCGCATAGAATAGACCGAATGACAAGAAACGCACCAAGGGAGATGCTGCTGACGGAAAGCGCCAGCGTCGCAATCCCGATCCCCACATGGCCGATCCACTTCACCAGGACGATGCCCAGGCCCAGAAGGACGACCATTCGAACGAAGTTCACCAGCGTCGAAATCCACGGCTTGCCGATGGCCAGCGCCGCGGGCCGAATCCAGCAGCAGACCCCGTCCACCACCGCTGCCGCCACCAGAAAGTATAACACAGGCATGGCCCTCAGGTACTCGGATTTCCAGATTTTGATGAAAATCGGCGCGACGATGAGCAAAAGAATTCCCGCTGTGACCAGCAGGACCGTCAGGAGACCCACCAACCTGCGGATCACATGAAGGAGCATCTTCTTCTCCCGCTTGGCCCAGAGCTCCGCAAAGGACGAAAACGCGGCGAAACCCACGGCGCTCGGCACGATCGTCAGCATTCCGGAGAGCTGGAGCCCGAGCTTCAAGTACGCGATCTCCTCCTCCCGCCCATAGCGGGTGACGATCGTCACCGCCATGTCGCCCCGCGCCAGGTTCTTGAAGATCACCCCCACCAGCGTCTGGAGCGTGAACGGCACGATGGTGCGCAGCTCCCCGCGAATCGACTCGGACTTGACGCCGGAGAAGTTGCGCCGGATGGCGAGGACCGCCAGCATCGTGAAGGTCAGCGCCGAGCACGTCGCCGCGATGGGGAACCCCGGAACAATGCGCTCGATGTCCCCCGAGTACGTGACGCAGAGCAGGACGGGAAAGGAGAGCCGGAACACACTGGCGCAGGTGACAGCCGCCGTGATGGTGCTGAACCGGTTGAACGTCCGCAGCACGGCCACGGACGTGGCGATGGGGAAACGCGCCAGCGGCACAAAGGCCACAACTCGGATCAGCGGCTCGAGCTGGGGCTTCCGCAGGATGGCGCCCGCGATGAAGGCCGCAGGGAAGTGCAGGACGCAAAAGGCCAGCAACCCGATACAGAAATCCACCCCATAGGAGAAGCAAATCAGGCCCAATGCCTTGCCTGGCTTGTCGTGCGCAATGAAATCGGTGCTGAATTTTGTGACCGCCTCACCCAGGCGCACATCGAGGACGCCCTGGGTCAACGAGGCCACCGAGATGGCAGCCATGAGCAGCCCAAACTCGGCCACACCAAGCATGCGGCCGAGAACAAGCATGAGCAGGAGGCCCAGGAATGCGGCGACGCAGTTGCCGAGGAACGTGACCCCCGCGCCGGCGATGAGTCTTCGCTTCAGTGCGGCAAAGTCCATGCCCTACTCCGCCAGCCCCAGGAGCTTCGCGGCCTCTTTGAGCTGGTCGGACATGGCCATCCACCGGAAGATATGCTTCATGCGCCGCGTCGCGGCCACGTTGTCCATGAATTCCTTCCCGTAGTGGAGGGCCTCCCCCTCGTGGGAGGGAAAGACCACAAAGAGCGGCTCATCGGGCTTGTGCCCCGCCGTCTCGTGCAGGAACTCCTTGCTCTGCCGGGGATGGACGACGGGGTAGAAAATACTCCGGATCTCGACGAGTTTCCGGGTGGGCGGGAGAACAAAGGGCTCGCCGCCGGGGATGGAGACGTTTTCGAGATACCGTCCGCCAAAGGTATCGGGGTGCTTCTGGCGCACGGAAAAATCGACGCGAATCCCCTCCGCCTCCAGGAGGAGGGCGATGTCCTCGTTCATGAACCACCACCCGGCCACGTAGGCGAAGGGATCCATGCCGATCCCCTGCAGCCACGCGATCTCCTTCCTCATCTGCGCCTCGACGGTGGCCCGGTTGAAGTTGCTGCTGCCCATCGGGTTCAGCCCGTCGGCCCACTGCATCGAGTAGATCGTGTCGCCTACGCGCTCTTTGAAGGCATCGGGGATCATGGCCTTCTCCTTGGAGAAGAAGTGGCCGTGGTACCCGATCTCCGCAAACTTTGCCAGCTCCTTGACGCGCTCCGCGTATTCCTCCTCGCACAGGTGGTCCAGATCCATCTCATACCGCGTTTGCGGGCAGTGCGGCGTGGTCACACACAGCAGCGGACGCACGCCCGACGCCTCGGCCAGGCGCTTGACGAACTCGCGGAACGCCACGTACGTCTCCGTCTTCGCAATGTCCTCCACGTGGAAGGTGAAGTTGATTCGAATGTGCATGTGGCGCCGAGGCAGCCGGATCGGTTGCATCAGGTCATGGAATCCATCGACATGATACTTCAGCCGACGTTTCGCAAGTCGAGCCAGATTTCTCACGTCCATTCTCCCGTCACGTCCAACTCAGAAACTCCACGATCTTCCGCGCCCGCGCCTCCCACGTATACTTTGCCGCCTCCCGCTGCGCCGCCCGCGCCAGGCGCTCGGCCAACGGCCCGTTCCTCAGCAACCGGTTGATCCCCTCGGCCAACGCGTCGGGGGCTTCCGGCCTGACGAGGATCGCATTCTGCCCGTCGGCAAGCACCTCCCGGATTGTCGGCAGGTCCGATGCAACGATCGGCGCCCCGTGCGACATATACTCAAAGAGCTTCAACGGCGACGTAAAGTGCCGGCTCATCACGTTGTCCGGCAGCGGCAACACCGCCACCCGCGCGCGGGTCAGATACCCCGCGACCTCCGACGGCGGCACGAATCCCGCAAACGTCACCTTGCCCCCGACCCCCAATTCTCCGGCCAGCCTCTCCAGCCGGATCCTGTCCCCCTCGTATGGCAGCCCCCCCACAACGGTCAATTTCCCATCCACGTCCTTCATCGCGCGGATGAGGACGTCCACCCCCTTCCACGGGTAGAGCTGGCCGACGTACACCACGCCGCTCCGGTCCCCGCCGACATTTGCATCGGCGGTCCCTCGCGCCGCGTCATGGATCACGGCGCAGCGCCGGGGTGCGCCCAGTTCCTGCTCCACCATCCGCCGGAGCGACTCGCTGATGCAGACGATCCCGTCGGCATTCCGGCAGATGAACCGCTCCTTCGCCCGAATCGCCTCTTCTTCGCGATTGTGAAGCGGTCCGGCGTCGGACATGAGCTCCTGGTAGCTGCGCTTGACCAGATGCTCCAGCGTGTGCATCTCGAAGAGGATCTCCGCCCGGAGCAAGGGCCTCAGCTTGATCAGCAGCCGGGCCAGTCCCGTCTCGCGCAGGAAGATCGCCGCCACCGCGCGCCGCATCCCAAGGAGTAGTATATACCAAACGGCCAGGAATTGGAAGGACCGATTCCACATCCATTCACACCCGTGCAGGTTCAGCACCGGCAGGCGGTGAAGGATCAGATTGGGGTGCGGCTCCAGCCCGTAATACGCCAGGCAGGCCGCATCGCTCCGGCCGTCCATTCGCCGAACCAGCAGGTGGGTCTTCACGCCCAGCCGCGCCAGGGCGTGGCACGTGTTCACCACCTGGATCGAGTTGGCGCGCTCCATAGGGAACCGGATGTTGGCTGGGTAGATGATCTCCATCACTGCTCTCTGAGGTCGGGCAGGAACCGGCCGGGGTCGCTCTCGAAGTCCTCAATGGCCCGAGCGTATTCCTGGGGGATGCCGATGTCGAGCCAGTAGCTGTCGCTCGGGTAGGCCATGACCTTCTTCCCCGCGGCAATCAGATCGAGCAGGAAGTCGGGCAGGTTCATGTGCTCGTTCGGCGTCAGATAGTCCATGACCTCCGGCTCGAAGAGGACGATGCCCATGCTCACGCGGTAGTAGGTGCGCGGCTTCTCCTGGTAGTCGGTGATCTCCTGATTGTCGTTGGTGGTGATGACCCCGTAGGCCACGCCCACCTCGTGGTTGTGCGTGGCCACTGTGGCGACGGACCGGCTGTCCTTGTGAAACTTGATGAGCCGCGAGAGATCCATCGTGGTCAGGACATCCCCGTTCATTACCAGGAACGTCTCGTCCAGGCCGCCGATGAGCGACAGCGGGCCGATCGTGCCGAGCGGTTTCTCCTCGAAGGAGTAGTCGATCTTCAGGCCGAAGTTCTTGCGCGTGTCGAGCACGGCCCGGATCAGCTCCGACAGGTAACCGACGGCCATCGTGATGTGTGTGAAACCGTACGACTTCAACTGGCGGATGACGATCTCCAGGATCGAGTAGTCGCCCACCGGCATCAGCGGCTTCGGCAGGACGGTAGTGTAGGGGGCCAGCCGCCGTCCCTTCCCTCCAGCGATAATCACGGCTCTCATGGTCTCACCTCATATGTTATAGACATCAGGGCGGTACGTGTCCAGATGCTCGCCGATCCAGTCGATGGTCTCGCGCAGTCCCTGCTCAAGCGAGACGCGCGGTTGCCACTTCAACAGCCGCTTCGCCTTCGACCAGTCGCACAGCAGCCGGCCCACCTCGCTCTTCGCCGGCCGGACCCGCTTCTTCTCCTGCACGATCCGCATCTTCCTCCCAACCAGCGACACAATCTTCTTCGCCAGATCGCCGATGGAGATCTCCACACCCGTGCCGACATTGATGACCTCGCCGACGGACTTCGGGGACTCGGCCACTTTGATGTATCCGTCCACCGTGTTCTGCACGTAGTTCAGGTCGCGCTTCGGCGAGAGCGACCCGAGCTTCACCGTATCGCCCGTCAGGGCCTGGGAGATGATCGTCGGGATCACCGCCCGCGCCGACTGCCGCGGACCAAACGTGTTGAACGGCCGGATCACCGCTACGGGCACGTCGAAGGAGCGATGGAAACTCTCGCACAGCTTGTCCGCCGCGATCTTGCTGGCGGAGTACGGCGACTGCCCCTGGAGCGGGTGTTTTTCGTCAATGGGCGCATATTTCGCCGTGCCGTAAACCTCGCTCGTAGAGGTGCTTACGATCTTGCTCGCCCCCGCGTTGCGCGCGGCCTGCAGGACGTTCAGCGTGCCGATGGTGTTCGTGTCCACCACGTCGCGCGGGTTGACGTAGGAGTAGGGGATGCCGATCAGGGCGGCCAGGTGAAAGACCACATCGCGGCCTTTCACGGCCGACCGGACGGCGTCGGCGTCCTTAATATCCCCCCACATGGGCTCGATGGCGCCGAGGACGTCTCGTGATGAATGCCGCAGCAGGCCGACCTCCCCGCCCATGTCGTAGTGGAGGAACAGGCGCACCTTCGCGCCGAGCTCGACCAGCCGCTCGGTCAGGTGGCTGCCGATGAACCCGCTGCCGCCCGTCACCAGGACCTTCCGGCCAGACCATTTCATAGGGTTGGCTCCTTCTGTGGAATCAGCTCGTAGTAAAGCCTCTCGATCTTGTCCATTTGCTTTCGCCGGTCGCAGCGCTCCTCCCCGATGCGTACGCTCTCGGCGGACATCCGTTTTCGTGTTTCACCATCGCGAATTAACATCAGCGTCCGTTCGGCAAGCAGGGCCGCGTTGGCCGCCGGGACGGTGTATCCGTTCTTCCCGTCCAGCACCCATTCGACGTTCCCCCCGGCATCGGTCGAGACACACGGCAGGCCGCAGGCGATAGCCTCCATCAGCGACGCCGAGCTGCTGTCGCTCAGCGACGAGTTCACATAGATGTCCCCGCACCGCAGCAGATCGACGAACTCGTCCGTGCTCACATACCCCGGCCAGTGTAGATGGTCTGCGATGCCGAGGTCGCCGGCCAGCTTCCGCAGCTTCTCCTCTTCCGGTCCCCCTCCGCCGAGAACGGCGACGACGTCCTTCTCCTCGACAAGGATTCGCTTCAGCGCCTCGAAGAAATACTTGTGTCCGTAGACCGGCCGGAACGTTCGGTTGTTCACCAGAACGGTCTTGCCCTCCCATCCGTACTTCTTCTTGAGCGCCTCGCGGTCAAAGCCCGGGTTGAACCGGTCCATATCGATGCCCCAGTAGATGAGCCGCACCTTGTCCGGTCGGCAGCAGGTGATCTCGACGAGCTTCCTGCCGATGAAGGCGGAGTTGACGTTGAACAGGTCCGCCCGGCCGCCGACGAGCCGCGCGGCCCATCGGGCGAAGCGCCACTTCACCGGATCAATCAGCACATCCGACCCCATCGGCATGACCAGCAGCGGGTGAAACCCCGACAGCGCGCCTGTCAATCCTGAGGTCGTAAGGTAGCCGGTGTGAATGACATCCGGCTTCACATGCCGCACGGCGCGACGGAAGTGGACGATGCGTTTGGCAAAGGCGCCCCACGGTCGGATGCCCAGCGCCCCGCCATAGATGACCCGCAGCCCCTCCAACTGTCGCACGTCGTAGCCCGATACCTCGAAGTTGCGACGGTCGAGGTCCGGGATATAGGTGACCAGCGTCACGTCGTGTCCCCGCTCGATCAGCCGCTCGATGAAGCGGTAGTCGTGGGGCCCGAGCATGTCGGAGGTGTACAAGATTCGCAGTCCGTTTGCCTGAGTCATTCGGCTGCCCCCCTCGCCGCCGCATAGGCGCGTACGCGCTCGAGCAGTTTGCTCTGGTGCGGGTATTTTTTTCGATAGCGAATGTTGTATCGGTGACAATAGGAACACACGTTCCCGCTTTTCTCCTTCATCCCGCGTCGGCTGACGATGCGCCGGGCCTCGCGGAAGGCGGGGCCGTTCCATATCTCCTTAAAATCCTGCTCGAAGATGTTGCCGAAGGCGAACTCGTCATCATAGAGGGAACAGCAGGGGAAGACGTCGCCGTCCCAGTCGATCGACACCCACCGCCATGGCTGGGGGCAGCGGCCCTGCGGCGCCTTCAGGCTGCGCGTATCGTGGTCGTAGCGGCGGTCCGACATGGGCAGCCAGTCCAGGTCCGACTCGATCAGCTCGGAGACGGGCGTGAAGATGTCCAGATACATATTCACCCGCACCGGCTCAAAAACGATGCGGTCCACGCCAATCTCCTCCGCCATCGCCCGCGCCTTGTCCTGCTCGTGCTCGTTGTGGCGCATGACGAGGAAGCGCCACTCGATGAACGGCCGCGACACCTTTCGCCGTTTCTTCTCGGCGACGATGTGCCTGATGTTCTTGATGACCCGCTCGAAGACCCCACCGACGCGGTACTGTTCATAGGTCTCCTGGCTGGCCCCGTCGAGAGAAATCATGAGGACATCCAGGCCGCTCGCCACCATCTTCCGTTCCCAGCCGTCGGGGAAATGGTTGAGGTGGGTGCTGATGAGGACACGGACGTTTTTCGATTTAGCGTATTTGATAATACCGAAAATGTCCCGGTTCAGGAACGGCTCGCCCCAGTTGTAGAGATGCAGGTCGAAGATCCACGGTGCGACCTGGTCGACGACGCGCTTGAACTGCTCCAGTGTAATCTTCCCCTTCCGGTTCGAGTCGAGCCGGATGCCCGTCGGGCAGAGGGGGCAGCGCAGGTTGCAGAGGGAGCAGACGTCGATGAACGCCTCCGTGGGCATGTTCCATGTGCGCTCGTGCTGTAACCCCTTCTGCTCCAAGATGTAAAGGAAGAAATTGATGAGCTTCTGCGGCGTGCAGTTGGGGTGGCGGAGCTTCTCGCCCACCTGGGAATAGAGCGCTTTGAGTGATGCGAATCCCGCCACGGGCCCTCCTCACTCGGCCGCGAGCTGCTGTTTCAGCTTGCTCAGCCGACCCTCGATCGGAAACCCAAAGAAGCGATACCGCCACCGCACCTTGGCGATGAACCGGAGGATGTTATAGACGATCAGCGACTTGCCGTGCTTTACGTAGGCCCGCCGGAGGCCCGGTGTGAAGCAGAAGTGGAACACGCGCTGGAAGAACTCATACCGCTCGAAGAAGTCCGCGTCCAGCCACGGCGTGTTCATGCTTCGCAGCGTGTAGTCGGCCCAGCCCTCAAAATCCTTCGGCGGGTCCAACCCCGCCTCGATGGCCTTCTCGTAGAGCGGCGTGCCCGGGTAGGGGGTGTAGATGAAGAGCATGATCTCATGCTCCGGGCTGATCTCCATGGCCCGCTCGACCAGGCGCATCGTGTCGCGCAGGTCGTCCTTCGGCGCCAGGGGAAAGCCACACATAAGGGACAGCTCGGCGATGATGTTGTGCTTGGTGCATCGTTCGATGAACTCGATGCACTGCTCGACGGTGGCCTCCTTGTGGATGTAGTCGAGAATCTCCTGCGCCCCCGACTCCGCACCGATGAGCAGCTTCCGGCAGCCGCTCTGCTCCATCAGGTCCCACAGGCCCTCATCGAATCGCGTGAGCTGGTCCACGCGGGCGTCCGTGTACCACGTGATCTTCGGTCCTTCGTCGATGAGGCGGCGGCAGATCTCCTCGACGCGTTTCCTGTTGACGAAGAAGTTGTTGTCGCCCATGAAGACTGCATCGGCGCCGGTGGTCTCGGTCAGGACCTTCAGGTCGTGGATCACACGATCCGGGTTCAGGCCGCTCCACTTGCGATGGCGCACGGCGGCCTCGGCGCAGAAGCCGCAGTTGTAAGGGCACCCCTGGCTCGACACGTAGCTCACCATGAGCTTGCCGATCTTCGGGTAGCGGTCCGAGACGTATCGCTTCAGATCGACCAGCTCGAACCTGTAGGGCGGGAAGTCGTCGAGCTTCACGAAGGGCCGGTCGGGGTTGTTGACCACCTCACCGCTTTTCGTAAAAGTCACACCTTCGATGTGATCGAGGGGCTTCTTCCCCGCCAGGGCCTCCACCAGTTCGACGAAGGTGGCCTCGCCCTGGCCGCGGACGAGGATGTCCACCAGCTCATGCTGGATCGTCTGCTCGGGGAAGAGGGATGGGTGGAACCCGCCCCAGACGATGGGTACGTTGGGGTCCGCGTCGCGAACCAGCTTGGCGAAGCGAAGGCCGTCCTTGATCTGATAGCCCGTCAACGTAGTGATCCCAACACACACGCAGCCGGGGACTTCTGAACGAGTGATGGTCTCGTAATCCTCGTCGAAGTAGCCGTCGTATATCTTGACCTCGTACCCCGCCTCGACCACGGGCCCGGCGATGGACAGCAGGGCGTACGGCACCCACCCCTCCTTGCGGACGTCGTACTTGGTCTTGACGACCTCCGCTACGGGTCGAAAGAGGAGTACCTTGCCTTTCGCCATCTCACGCCTTTCCCAGCGCTTCGAGGAGTTTCTTTTCCCACGGGAGCGCGAAGAGATTGAGGTTCATCCGCATCCGGCTCAGGCTCGCGAGCGCACGCTTCGCCATGCCCGGGTTCGGCCCGGGGTAGGCATGGCGGAAGTAGAAGAGGAAGTTGAGCAGGCGCTGTTCCCGCTTCGCGCTCACCCAGGGGACGTTCACCTTGTGCATGGTGTAGTCGAACCAGTCCGCCAGTTTCTCCGGCGGCTGCAGGCCGCGCTCGAGGGCGTAGTCGTAGAGGGCTGACCCGGGGAAGGGGGTGTAGAAGAAGAGCTTGATGTCGATGCCCGGCCATTCTTTTTTCAGCCGTTTGATGAGATTCAGCGTGGCGTCATACTCCTCCACCTCCTCCGGGAAGCCGACCATAAACGAAAGCACCGGCTCCACGCCGTAGGTCTGGAGCATCTCCACGGTCTTCACCGTCTGCTCGACGGTAGTGTCCTTCGTGATGAGGTCGAGAATTTCCTGCGATCCCGACTCCGCGCCGACGAGGATCTGGATGCAGCCGGTGTCGCGCAGCAGTTCCAGAAGCTCCGTGTCGAACTTGACGATGTGGTCCGTCCGGCCGAGGGCGGTCCACTTGATCTTGAGGTCGCGGTCGAGGATGCCCTTCAGGATTTCCTTCGCCCGTTTGCGGTTGATGAAGAAGTTGTCGTCCTCGAAGTAAAGCCCGTTGGCCTTGGGATAGGTCTTGAGCAAGTGGGTGATCTCGTCCAGCACGCGCTCCACGGGCAAGTCGAGCCACTTGCGCTTGTACACCTGCCGGATGGCGCAGAAGCCGCAGCGGTGCACGCACCCCCGGCTGGTGAGGTAGGCGATCATGTGCGCATCGTAGTCGGGGTCGTGGATGATGTGTTTTGACATATCCACCAAGTCGTAAGTCGGTATAGGAAATTGCTTTATGTCGCCGATCTCCCGATCCGGGTTGTTGACCGTCTCGCCGTCCTTCTGGAACGTCAGGCCGGCGATTCCGTCGTACGAGGCCCCGTCCTTCAGGGCCTTGGCCAGATCGAGCATCGTCAGCTCTCCCTGCCCGCGAACGATGATATCCACCAGCGGATGCTTGATGGTCTGGTCGGGTAGGAGCGTTGGATGCCAGCCGCCCCAGACGAGGGGGACGTTCGGGTTCGCCTCGCGGAGGGTCTCCGAGAGTTCCAGCGCGTCGTGGATCTGGTAGCCGGTCATGACGCTGAACCCGACGAGGAGCGTGTCGTCATCGACCTTGGCATCTTCGACCGGATCGACGCGCAGGTCAATGATCTCCACATCGAACCCCGCCTCGCGCAGCGGCGCCGCGACGGTGAGCAGCGACAACGGCGCACCCCGGTGGGCCTTGCCCTCGGGGTCGAGTCGTGGGTAGATCAAGAGGATTCTGTTTGCCATGATTCAGCCAAGGCACCTTCTATGTTTTCGTGGATTCCCGCTTTCGCGGGAATGACGTCCTGCAATGAGCTTTGTCCGCAGGCTGAAGCCTGCGCCTACCCCCCATGCCGTCTGGCATATCGGTCCAGGAGTCGGCGGGTGGTGCGCCCGTCGGTACGGCCGTCGGTTTTGCGAAAATAGTCCTCGTCCCGAATCTGCTGCATTTTGCGGACCACCTCCGCCGGCACGGCCTGCCGTCGCCGAAGGATCATGGGCAGGCCCGCGAAGGCCATCAGCACAGCGCGAAGCCACGTGCCCTCGTACTCGTCGGCCACGCTGTCCATCGCGCCGAGGGTGATGAACCGGGCCGTCTCCCGGACGGCATATAGCGCCGGGAAGTACTTCCAGAAATACCACAAGTAGTTCCGATGCCACAGGTAATAGAACAGCCTCGGCGGCCGCGATGTCATCGAGAACTTGTGGAGCACCGTGATGTCCGGAAAGTACCGAATCTCCCAGCCGCCCGCCCATATCTTCGTGCTGAGATCAATCTCGTTCTGGTAGATAAAGAACTCCTCCGGGAAGTACCCCACCTCTTCCAGCACGCGCCGCCGGATCGCCACCCCTCCACCGTCGAAGGCCGACGCCTCGTAGCCGATCTTTTCATCGCCCGCGCTGTACTTCGGGCTGTTGTAGGACACCCGGTTCGAGTTCGCGTCCACCACGCGAAAGGCCAGGGACCCCATCTCCTTCCGGTTCTCAAAGCGCTTCACGATCTTCTCGAAGGCGTCCTCCTCGATCAGGATCATGTCGTTGTCGATGAGGACGACGAACTCCCCCCGCGCTGCTTTCATGGCCGCGTTGCTCCCCGCCACGCCCACGTTGCGCGGCATCTGGATCAGCCGCACGCCGGGGAACTCCTCCGCCAGCATGGCCTGCGACCCGTCCCGCGACCCGTTATCCGCCACAATGACTTCGACGTTCCGGCACGTCTGCTGTTGAATACTTTTCAGGCAGTCCCGGAGGTCGTCTTTGCGATTCCAGTTCAGGATGACAACCGTGATTCTCGGTTCGCTCATCTCGCTTTCCGAGAGGAACGTGGCGGGGGCCGTTGCGAGCTGCATAGGGAAAGCTGCCACGGAACTCCAAAAACTGCATTATACCGAAACAAGCCGGGAAATCAAGCGTTTTTCAAGCCAGGAGTTTCCCCATGACTCGGGCGTCACGGTGCGCAGAGAATCTCCTGTCACCACACGCAATTCCTGATTGACTTGCGCCCGAACACCTGGTAAAACTCCAATATGCATCATATGACGGACGTATGTGCCATCAGAGATATTCGTTTGAAGTTGTAGTTCTCATGTGTTGTCCCCCTCTTGAATTGCTCCTCCTGATCGCACCGGCGGCGGGCCACACTCGCAAGGAAGGGGACCTATGAGCGCAGAGGAACGCCGCAAGACGCCTCGCGTCAGGCTCGCGCAGTTCGCCGAGTTCATCCAGGAGGACCGCGACGCCAAGGCCCCGAACAAGTTAGTCGGCCATGCCGTTGATCTGAGCGAAGGCGGGGTGCGTTTTGAGGCGCACGTCGGGTTTGGTGTGGGGTCCAAAGTGGTCATCAACTTCGGATTGGATGGTCGAGTCATCGCCGCCCGAGGCAAGGTCGTCCATTTTATGCCCAAAAGCGATGGCACGGCCAGCATCGGCATCAAGTTCACGGCCCTCCACCAGAACGACCGCGAGATGATCCAGGACTATTGCCGGAATCATGCGGACAGGCAGCCGAAAAGCGCAAAGCTGATGCACGACCCCCGCAGGGGTGATGCGGGGCGCTCGGCGGGGTGAGGCGCCTCGCGGCTGAACTTGGCGGGCTTCCGGTCATTCAGGGCAAGGGCGTGCGAAGCTGGACCGCCCGTAGAGCACGCTCAAACAAGTTTGAGCGGGCGCCCGGCTCATGGCGGCTCGTCGGAAGTCCGGCGACTTCCGCTACTTGTATGCCTCAGCATAGAACTCGACAACCTTCTCCCGGACGTCCTCGAAGTCGCTCACGCTGCTCCCCGCCACATCACGGACAAATCGGAGGCAGTGCTTGTATTCTTCATCGAGCTCGGCCTTTTCCTTCCCGCCATGGCGTTCGATGCGGGAGAAAAGCGTCGAGTCGCCGTCGCGCCGGATCACGTCTCTCCCCGCATCCCAGCGAAACAGCTCGTGGTGCTCGCCGCTCTCGGCGGCCTCGCAGAGGGAGCAGACGCGCCGCTTGCTGCGCAGGACCCCGCCTTCCATTGTCATGAACAGGGCGAGTTCGAGATCGCGAAAATGTGCCTCGGCCACGTTCAGCGGCGGGGAGGTCAGAACGTCGCGCAGCTCGCCGATGGTATCCACATGGATGCACGAGGCGACGCGCCGGTTCCCCTCCTTCAGGTTGAAAAGCTCCGCCACGTCGTCGCCCCAGATGTAGCCGTACCACATCCCCGATCCGAGTTCATGAGGCAGGCAGCATCTCGGGATCGACGGGTCCTCCTTTTTCGCTTTTGCGATGACGGCCCGGCTGTCCACGGTGACAATTTTTGTGTCGGGAGGCAGAAACCCCAGCAGGGCCGCCAGCACCGTGGTCTTGCCCACCCCGCCAGGCCGGGCGGCCGTCAGGAACGACGCGCCGTTCGCGATGGCGCACAGGCAGAAGGCGCACATCTCGTCGCTCATCGTGCCGGCCTCGATCAGATCGACGAAGCTCAGCATCCTTCCGCCCCGCTGGTTCAGGCCATGAATTTCGCTCAGGTTGTGCCGCTCCAAATCTGTCATGGTCACTGTATTCCTGCGCTCGTAAAGAAGCTCTTGATGACGGTCTTGCCTGCGAAATTGCCCCGATGATACATGCTGTTCGGGTTCGGCCCACCCCCGCTCTTTCCTGGGCGTTCGATGGCGTGCCGCGCCTACTTCACCTTCCCGCCGCGCTGCTGGGCCTGGGTGAACAGGTTCTTGGCCACGCCGTTGCCGGGGTCGAGGTCGAGCGCCTTCTTGAGCGCCGTGGCGGCCTCGTCCACCTTGTTGGCGTTCAGATAGACGTTGCCAAGATATTGATATGCCTTCGAGCTTTTGGGCATGGCGGCCACCACGTTCTTGCACCACGCAATGGCCTGATCGTCCGTCTTCATCAGGATCACATACGTCTGCGCAATGTCCAGCCGAGCATCGGTCAGGTTGCGGTCCAGGGTCAGCGCCTTCTGCATCTCGTCGAAGGCGCGCTGAAAGTCTTGGCGTTTCATGTAAAGCTTGCCGAGGCCATAGTGCGCCTTGGCGTTGTCCTTGTTGATCTTCACGGCTTTCCTGAATCGGTCCTCGGCCTTTGCCGTCTGGCCCTTCTGCATCAGCAGCATTCCGATGGCCGTGATGGTTTCATCGTCCTCAGGGTCCAGTTTGACGACCCCCTCGCAGGCCCCGATGGCCTTGTCGATGAAGAACGTGGCCTCCTTCGGGTCTTTGCACTCGCCGCCCCATTTGATGCACACGTCTGCCAGCGCACGATAGCCGGTCGGGTCGTCTTTCTTGATGGCGATGATCCCTTCGTAGGTCTCGACCGCCTCCTTCCGCTTCCCCTGCTTCTCGTAGACCTTGCCAAGCCTCTCATAGTGCGCCACATTGTTTTTGTCCAGATCGATGAGTTTCTTGTAGGCCTTGACGGCCTCATCAAGCTTGTTCGTTTTCTCGAACAGCTCCGCCAGTCCGGCTTCGGCCTCGATGTATGGCCCGTCCTTTTTGAGATCAATCGCGCGGTTGAACTCCTCCCTGGCCTTGTCGTAGTTCTCCGCTTTCATGGCGTCCTTCGCACGCTGTAGGTGCGTGGCGGGGTCTCTCTCTTTCAGGTATCGATGGCCGAACATGGCTCCCAAACCGATGCCGACGATGACCAGGAGTGCGGCAAAGGTGATAAGTACCTTTTTGAATCCGCCGCCCTTGGCCTCCTCGGCCTGCGCCTCCGGCTGCGCGGGAGGGGGCGCGGGCTGCTCCGGTGTGGCGGGAGTGGGGGCGGGCTGTGC
>JAADGH010000244.1 GCA_013152475.1 Planctomycetota bacterium | reverse complement strand
CGACCGCCGGCAGAAACTCTCCGACGCCCGGGCCCGGCACGTGAACCGGGTCGAATCGTTGGAGAACGCACAGAACAAGATGCTGTCTGACCTACGCGGACTGTGCGACACATAGAGGAATCGTTTCCGATTTTGTGAAAGAATGTGTCCTCTTGTC
The DNA here is from genome assembly GCA_013152475.1 of Planctomycetota bacterium. Lineage (GTDB taxonomy): Bacteria > Planctomycetota > Brocadiia > JAADGH01 > JAADGH01 > JAADGH01. Next base: position 7,379 of record JAADGH010000244.1, on the reverse strand, counting down.
CTGAACGAAAGGAACCGAACATGGCAAAGGCATTTGAGAATTGCATTGATATTCCGGTGAGTCGCTCGGAGAAGCCGCGCGAGGTCGGCCTGAACTTTGCGGGTGATTGGGGATGGGAACTGAGCTACATCGACGGAATGCTGGAAGCGGTGGGGGACTACCTGGACGTGGTCAAGCTGGCGGTGCTGACCGGCCGCCTGACGGATCGCGATTTCATCAAACGCAAGGTAAAGCTCTACAATGACAACCAGGTAAAGGTCTTCCCCGGCGGGATGACGCTCGAGGCCGCGCTGATCTGCAAAAAGGTGGAAGCGTTTTTCGATGAAGCGAAAGACCTCGGCTGCTCCGTGGTCGAGGTCTCCGAGAGCGAAGTGCACATGACACCCGACACGCGGCATAAGCTCACCGAGATGGGCAAAGAGCGCGGCTTCCAGGTCCTGGTTGAGCTCGGTCCGCACCATCCCGATGAACCCTTCGCGCCGGGTCACATCATCAAGGAATGCAACGAAGCCCTCCAAGCCGGCGCATGGAAAATCGTCCTGGAAGGCGAAGTCATCCTCATGATGAAACCGTGGCAGGACCAGGCGGGTGCGGAAAAGATATTTCGAATTGTGGATGCGGTCGGGCGGGATAATCTAATTTTCGAAATCGGGGGCAATTTGAAACTGGCCCAATGGTTCATCCTCAAATACGGTCCCGATGTCAGTTTCGGAAATGTCGGCAGAGACAAGGTGATGCCCATCGAACACATCCGGCGCGGTCTCAACTATCCAGATACGTGGTTCGGAAAGTTCGCGGCGCTGTAATCGCAACTACCCTCTTCAGCAGATGTTACGACTATGTCCATTCGAAAAGGAAACAAACCATGAGCTACGACAAAGAAGCATATTGGGCATCGCACGACCACCGCCGCCACGGCCCCGGCGCGCCGGACGCGGAGGAGGTGGTCTACTACCGGAGCAGACTTCCCAAACAACTGATCGAGGTCATGAAGCCGGGGCCGGCCCGCGCACAAAGCGATCTTGCATGGACCGTCATGCTCTTCAAGCAGGGCCTCGTCACGAAGGACGCGGCCGTCAAGCTCCTCACGATTCTAAAGGAAGAGGGCGCCGGCGGCGAAGCCATGCTGAAGAAGAAACTCGATGGTGATGAAGACACCGCAAGCGCCGTCAACCTCGGGCGCACCCTTCAGGAACCGATGTCGCGTCTCATGCTCCGGTCGAAGATGCTCGAGATTTTCGATCTCGTGATGAACACTTTGAATGTTCTGCTCGATCAGGCAGAAGAAAACGTCGATACCATCATGGCTGGACAGACACATCTTTCCCATGCCCAGCCAACAACCTATGCAGCATACCTCCTTTCCGTTCACGACGGACTCACACGGTGCCTCGACCAACTCGAGTTGGCCTATAGACACACGAACCAAAACAGCGGAGGATGCGGGGCGTGCTCCGGAACGGGCTGGCCGGTCGACCGAGACTTGGTAACTGAGTTGCTCGGGATGGATCAGCTCGTCGAAGTCGCCTATGATTGCGAGCCCGGGCAGGACCATGCGCTCACCATCCTGTTCGCGATCACGAACATTGCCATACTGCTCAGCCGGACGGCCATGGACTTCAACATCTGGGGCATGGAGGAAATCATGATGGTCGAGATTGACCCCTCCTGGCGCGGCTGCTCCTCCCTCATGCCCCAGAAGTCGATCCCGGGCAGCCAGTATGAACGCGTCCGTCTCGAGGCAAGCGATGTCATCGGCGACATGATCACCGGCGTGGTGTCGAACAAGGGCGAACCGCATTCCGACATGCTCCCCATCTACGAGGGCTATCGCGCAGCGCTGCGGGGGATGTGCCACATCGAGAAGGCGCTGGGCTTCTTCAGCGGCATCCTCCCCATGACCCGGCCGGACAAAGAGGTCATGCTGCGATATGCGCGCGAGGGATATTCCGCCACGCCCGATCTTTCGATCAAGCTCATCAAGGAAAAGGGCCTCGGCGCACGGCGCGCCCACCGAATCTGCGCCACGTTCGTCCGCATGGCACGCGAACGCGGCATCCTCGCTTGTAACGCAACGGGAGAGCTGCTGGACGAAGCGGCGCGTGTGGCTAACGAAGAGCCGGTCGGCCTCAGCACGGAGGAAGTCCGGGAGATGCTCGATCCGGTCAAGTTCATCGAACGCCACAACAACGTCGGCGACCCCCATCCTGATGAATCAAGGCGGATCATCGCGGCGCGGCGCAAGTCCCTCGACGAAGCCAGGCAGCGCCACCAACAGCGACTCGACCAGATCAAGAACGCAGAGGCAAAGCTGGAGGCAGAAGTCCAGGCAATCATCGGAGCATAGCAATCCCAAGCGGGCTTGATTCCGAACGCGGTCCCGCATAGGATGGCCCTTCTGTGTGATCTGTCGACAAACCGTGTTCAGTGTGAGGAGAAGCGAAGTGGAAACGGTTCGATTGGGTATCGTGGGCATGGGGCAGCGCACTGTCTATCATGGCCTTCTGCCCGAGGTGAAGCGCTGCAAGGGCATGAAGATCACGGCCCTCTGCGAGATCAAGGAGGACCGCCTCAAGAAGGGACTCGATGACTATCAGGGCGAGTTGGGATACGACATCGCGGGGCATACCGACTTCGCAGAATTTCTCGCCGCCGACGCAGCCGATGCCGTCTACATCGCCACGCCGAACTACACCCACCGGGACCTGACGGAGCAGGCCGTAGCGGGCGGCGTGGACGTACTCTGCGAGAAGCCCATGGACATCACCGTGCCCAATTGCGACGCCATGATCGAGGCCGCAAAGAAGCACAACAAGATACTCGCCATCGGCCAGCAGATGAACTACCGCAAACGGTATCACAAGGTGATGGAACTAATCGAGAATGGCGACCTCGGCGAGCCGACGATGCTCTCCTGCGTCGAGTATCGCGGCCCATTCAAAGAGATGAAGGATTGGGTGTGGCAGAAGAAATACTCCGGCGGCGCCATCGTCGAGAAGAACTGCCACCACTATGGTCTCCTCGACTGGTGGGCCAAGGGAAAACCGACCCAGGTCTACGCCAGCGGCGGGCAGAAAAAGCTGGCCTCTGTGGGCGGACACAAATCGGAGCTCATCGACAATGCCTATGTCCTGGCCGACTATGACAGCGGCGCACGCTCTCTCGTGAGCATCTGCTTTCTGTCAACCCACGGCCACCACTTCCGCGAGTTCACCGTGACGGGAACGGAGGGGCGCGTCTGGTTCAACAATAAGGATGGCGAAATAATCCACTTCGAGAACGGCCACAAGGACATTAAGGAAGATTTCAAGATCGACGAGAACCTGCGCGGCGGGATGCTCCAAGACTTCGTTGACTGTGTCCGCGAACGTAAGGAGCCGCTCATGACGGGAGAGCACGGGCGCGCCAGCCTCCTGATCCCGGTCGCAGCACAATTATCCCTCGAACGCGGCCAGCCCGTGGACATCTCCGAGGTAGACACCAGACAACAATGAAGGACGTATGCGGACAACATGGCATGGTCGTCGCCCGCCATCCCACGTCGGCTGACGCGGGGCTGAAGATGCTGCGTGAGGGGGGCAATGCCATCGACGCGGCCGTTGCGGCCGCAGCGACCGAGTGCGCCATTGCTCCGGCGGACAACGGCTTTGGCGGGTACGGCGGATCCATGATGATCTATTTGGCCAAGGAGAACCGGAAGGTCGGCATCGACTACAACACCCGCGCGCCAGCCGAGGCAGATGAGCGCTACTTCGTGCCCGCCCTGAGGCGCCTGCGTGGACACATCGGACACGCCGTGAAAAAACTCGGCTGGACCGGCTACCGCCTCCTGGGAGTGCCCGGCACGGCCGCCGGCCTTGCGCTGGCATTGGAACGCTTCGGAACGAAAGCGTGGCGCGAAATCATGCGGCCCGCCCTTGACGCCACGACCGAAGGGGTGGAGGCAAACAAAACATTCAGCCGAGCCGTGCGCAATGGGCTGGAGTGCATCAAGCCATCAAGGGAGGCACAGAAAAATCTCCTCCTGAACGGCTGGCCCCCGGAGCCAGACGAACGCGCGCCGATGCCCTCTTTTCGCCGCTTCCTTGAACGGCTTGCCGACGAAGGGCCGGAGTCCTTCTACCGGGGGGCAATCGCCAAGACCATCATCACCCATGTTCAGGAACATGGCGGCATCCTCGCCGAAGAAGACCTGGCCGAATACCAAGCGCGGGAAGTGAATCCCCTGAAGACAACGTACCGGGGACATGAGGTCTTCACTACCCCCCTCGCCAACGGGGGCGCAACCGTTCTGCAAATACTGAACTTATTGGGGGGATTTGATGTCGCGTCGCTGCGCGATAAGCCGGGAGAGTATGCGGATCTCCTCATCAACCTCTTTCGCCTGGCCTGGCGAGATCGCCTCACGCTCTTGGGTGATCCCGAACAAACGAACGTGGACATCGACCGGATGCTGTCAAAGGCATACTCCGGGGAGCTTCGCGCGAAACTCCCACACAAACGATGGGAGGATGGCAGCAACAGCACGATCCACATCTCGACAGCCGACGGCGACGGAAACATGGTGGCGCTGACGCAAACCATGGGCGGCGGAATGCCCGGCTCGCTGAACTTTGTTCCCGAGCTGGGTCTCATCATGAACCATGGGTTGGTGCTCTTCGACCCGCGGCCCGGGACGGCAAACTGCGTCGGACCTCGCAAGCAGCCCTTGAACAATATGTGCCCGACACTCATATTCCGCAAGAGCAAGCCGCTCTACACACTCGGCTCACCCGGGGCCCGAAGGATCATCAGCGCATTGACCCAGATCATTGTCAACTTGCTCGACTTTGATATGGGAGTAACTGACGCCCTGGCTCGACCTCGTTTGCACGGTGAGGATGCGGGCTCAATCCTGGTAGAGAAAGCTTTTTCAGAGGACGTCCGCGCCCAACTTTCTGAGAGGGGTCACAAGATCGAGACGATCGAGCAAGTAGCCGGACCCGCTCACGCCATCCGTATCGAAGCGGAGACACGCGAGCTTCGCGGCGGGACGGACCCCCGAGGCAGTGGCAAGGTGGCGGTGTGTTGACGAGTGGAGCATTGGAGTGATGGAACAGTGACGCTGCTTGATGTTGTAACACACACGGCAGGCGAGCTTTACGTCCGCGCGCTCAAGAAGATGCCTCCCGACGTCAAGCGTGCACTGGAAGGGGCAAGCGAGCGGGAGACACATCCCCTGGCAAAGAAGTTCCTTGATACCATTCTCAAGAACATCGCCATCGCAGAGGCAACGAACAACATCGTCTGCCAGGATACGGGGACGCCGGTGTATCTCCTGCGCGTGGGGGACGGCTTCCAACTTCCTCCCGCCCAGATCGTGGCGGCAATCCGCAAGGGGTGTGACCGCGCCACCCGCGAACACGATCTCCGACCGAATATCCTTCACCCACTCACCCGTGAGCACACGCACACCAACGTCGGACGGCATATCCCCGTCATACATTTTGAGTTCGCCTCGAACGATAGCACGTTGGAGATCATGATGATCCCAAAGGGGTCCGGCTCGGAGAATCAGAGCTTCATGAAAATGCTCGTTCCTGCGGAGGGGCTGGACGGGGTGAAGCGGTTCGTGCTGAAAAGCGTCGCCGCCGCCGGTGCAAACCCCTGCCCCCCCATGCTGCTCGGCATCGGCATAGGTGGTACTTTCGATTTGTGCCCCACACTCGCCAAAAAAGCGATTGCCCGGCCCCTTGGCTCATGGAACCCCGCTCCGGGAATCGCCCAACTGGAAGAGCAACTTCTTGCCGACATCAACCAGCTCGGTATCGGCCCCATGGGCCTTGGGGGCGACACAACGGCCTTGGGCGTTCATATTGAGACCGCCGACACGCACATCAGCCAGTTGCCCGTGGCGGTGAACTGCCAGTGCTGGGCGGCGCGCCGGGCGGGTGCGCGAATCTCGGCGGAAGGCGAAGTAACTCCCATCGACGCTCCCGGCGAGGAGGGATGATGTCCCAGGAAATTCACATCACAACACCGATGTCCGAAGACACTGTCCGCGGTCTCCACGTGCGCGACATCGTGCATTTGGACGGAACCATCTTCGGCATTCGCGATGCCACGCAAAAGCGAATCTTCGATGACGGTGTGAATCCGCCCGTCCGCTTCAGCGACTATCCCTGCCTGCACACGGCCCCCAATGCGAGGAAGGTAGGGAACCGTTGGGAGAAGATCTGCATCGGCACGACAACGAGCACGCGCATGGAGAAGTACTCCCCGCCCCTCATCCGCGAGTATGGATGTCGCGCCATCATCGGCAAGGGGGGTCTGCTGGACGATAGCCTGGCGGCAATGCAGGAATACGGGGCCGTCTACCTGGCCATTACCGGTGGGGCCGCGGCGCTGGAAACCACGCAGATCGAAGAGATCGAGGATGTTTTCTGGGAGGACCTCTTCCCCGAGTGCCTCTGGCAGTTCCGCGTCAGGGATTTCGGCCCCCTCGTCGTGGCTATGGACTGCCATGGGAACAGTCTGTATGCCGACGTCCGTACCCATGCAAGAAAGCAACTCGACGCGTTGACCGCCTGACCTCAGTCCAACTCGAGCACAACAAGCTGCGAGACTCGGGCGTTCTCCTTGATGCTCAGGCCCATGGAGGCGACATGGAGAAGCGCCGCCGGAAGGACGTCCGGGTAGATCAGGACATGGTCGTTATGGATGGCCCCCGCCACGACGAGCCGGTGATGAGGTTGGAGGATTCCCACCATCCCCTCCGGAAGCAGGAAACTCTCGTTGTATTCGAGAAGGTAGTCTCCCCTCTCCAGCTCCCACCAGCCGTACTTGTCGTCCGACTTTCGTTTTTCGGGAAGGATTTTATCGCCTTCGCACGGACAATACTCACGCCCCCCGAAGTCGAGGCGCCCGCGACCGGTCAGCCTGAACACGCTTCGGAGGGTCAGATCGAGGGCATGTTTCTGAATCTGGCTTTCGGCGTGAATCAAGCCCCTGACCAGCTTGCTAATATCTTCCCCGGAGCAAACGCGCGCCATGCTGTGTTTTTCCGGAACGGAACAATTGGATGCTGTAATACCGTCTCCTAACCATCTATAGCGTATCCCCCAAGCCCCGCAGAGTCAAGCAAAAAGTCTCCAGGAGTTTCCCCAGAATCGGAGCGCAATCTATCCCAACCCAGGTCACGGATTGTGTTTGCACTGTTTGGTTCACGGAACCCCAGTATTCTCATTGCGAGGAGTCACGCGCTTCGCGTGATGACGAAGCAATCTCATCAAACGATAGGAGTTGGACGGATGAGATTGATACCATAAAGGACGGTCTCCTCCTGCCGGTATAATGACCAAGTAGCAAGAGAGGTCATTTTTCGGAAAGGAGGAGAACCG
>JAADGH010000094.1 GCA_013152475.1 Planctomycetota bacterium | reverse complement strand
CGGCGCCGCCGTTGAAGTATTTCGCATAAGCGGCATTTTCCGGCAGGCGCTCATTCGTCAGTCGCGCCGCCACCCGTCCGGCGGCGAAGTCATTCCAGCGCGGATCGTCCCCGCCCCACAAATTGATCGCCCCCGATCCCGCGCACGAGCCCTGCCAGATCTGCCCCGCCAGTCGCTCGTCGGGGTGGATGTACACCGGCTCGTTGACCAGCGCATGCGCGAAGCTCCTTGCGTATCGCTCGGGGAAGGGCATGTCGGCGTGGGTCTCGAAAAAGGCCTGCGTGTAGTTCGCCTCCTTCGGGCTGTGTTGGGCGAAGGCGCGTTCGTATGCTGCGGCCTTGTATCGCTCAAGTCGCTCGTTCATGATCGGTCTCGATTGACTCGCACTGCACGTTCCTGGCCTCCCAGGGCCGCCACGCCCACTCCGCATGGCTCATATGCTCATATGACCACTGGTGGTTATCCTATCCTGACAGCGAACAAAAGTCAAGCAAAATTCCCATGCGGATCGGGATGAAACACGTCCGTCGAACCATTCGAAAATCGCCTCGGGACGCCTATCGAGTGTAATTATTCATAACATAATTAACTGTTGATACGGAAGTTATATATACCCGGTTAGTTTAAGAACAGCAAGAACAGCATGCTTCATGCTTGCCTCCATTATTCAGATCCTTGGGGGAGGCAAGCCATCCGACTCAGACGAGACTGGAGTTGAAACACGCCATCAAAGCCCCCTTCAGTTCCAGCACCCCGTTGTGGGGCTGCTCCGGGTCCGGCCCGCCGTCCTCGATGAAGAGCGTGCCGTCGAAGCCGGCCTGCTTCGCCACCTTGACCAGGGCGGGGATGTCGCGCTTGCCGGGGAGCACCTCCCTCGTCTCCCGATCGCGGCGGGTCCATTTGACATGCACCCCCACGGCCCACGGCATGATCTGCGCGATGCCCGACAGGATGATCTCCTCCGGGAAGTTGCCGAAGTCGGGCAGCGTGGCCATGGCGGGAGAGTCCACGCCGAGAATCAGCTTCACCATCATGGTCGGATTCGTGGACAGGCCGCCGTGGTTCTCGGTCGCAATCTTGATCCCGCGCTTCTCCCCTTCCGCGCAGAGCTGGCGGAAGGAGTCGATGCAGGCATCCATCATCTCCGGCGGGCCGTCCGGGCTCCCGCTGGTGTTGATGCGAAAATACTCGAGCCCGAGTTTCTCCGCCACATCGAAGTATGCCAGGGCATTGGCGACGGCCTGTGCACGCTTCTCCTCATCGGGGGACGACATGTCCCCCGTGCCATCCACAGCCATGCCCTCCATGATGACACCGGCATCCTCGGCGGCGTTCTTGATGGCCGCGAGGTAGTCGTCGTCATGCGACTCGAGGAAAGGGCTGTTGAGCTCGACCCGGTCGAGGCCGAACTCCTCTTTCGCTACCTTGGGCAAATCCACGAGTTTCAGTGGGTTCTCTTTTGCTTTGAAGCAACGATTGATCGCCCAGCCAGCCAGTCCGATGTTCATTTGTCATTCTCCAGAAAGAACAAAAAGTCCATTGCGCCCTATTTCGTATTTCGGAAATACGGCACGGCGCGTTCGGTGTTGGTCTCGGTTTTCATCATCTTGATTGTTTCATCCCCAAGGTATTGATACTCGAAAAGGCAATACCCGTGGATGCCCAAGCGACGAACGACCTGAATCTGTTGCTTCACGAGCGACGGAGCTCGGTTCAGAGCGGCGGTCCCACTGCGCATATAGAGCGAAAGGCCCGTGACAAGTTGGTCGTCGTTGTCGAGGGCATTGAGGAACTGCTGCTCGTTTGCCCGCACGACAAGCGTGTCCATCTGATAATCCATGGGGATGACCACATCGATCCAGCCCTTTCGCGCCCACCCCGCCGGGTCCTGGCCCTGCTCTGCGCCGCCTTCCATATTCGAGAACACGGCGGCAGACATGATCGCCTTCGGTTTTGCCGCCTTCACGCCCTCCGCCGTCCGGCGCACGATGTCGCCGATGGCCTCGCGCTGCCACGTCACCCAGTCGTCCTTCGTGGCCTCGGTGATGGGTTTGCCGAATTTCTCCTGAAATTCCGTCCGGCATTTTTTGCAATAGCATTTATCCATAGCGCGGATGTAATCGAGATGGATGCCGTCTACATCATAGTCCCGGGCCACGCCGACCATGAGATTGACGATGAAATCGCGGTATTCGGGTCGATGCACATCGGCGGGGAGCTTCGCCACCGTGCCGTCTTTTTTCACCACATCCACTCCAGGCAGCCGTTTGCGGAAGTTGGGATCGCGATAGGTCACGCAGAACCACGGGTGGACCTCGATGCCCTTCTCGTGCGCTTTTGCGATCAGGTAGCCCAAGGGGTCGAGGCCCTCTTCGATATTATTACGCGTTGGAAAGAGATCGCTCTTTGCCATGAAGAATGACCGGACAAAGATGTCGGCCACGATCATATTCAGACCGGCCTCGTTCGCCCGCGCAACAACCGTCTCGATATCTTTCTTCGTCATGAACGACCCGGGGTTTAGCCACAGCGCCCGTGTCTCGCGGATGATGCCCTTGGCGTTGCGCGGCAGTTCCACTGGCTTGGCCGCGCCCGCCATCTCGGCGAGGGCCTTCTTTCCTTCCCCTCGCTGGAACGAGCGCTCCGCGCTTGTGACTGCCGGCCCGTTCGGTGTCATGGCGTTGAAGGAGGCGCGGACAACGACTTGGCCGGGCATGTTTCCCGTCGGGAGCTTGGCTGCCATCCACCCCGTGGGCATGTTCAGATCGTCCATCTCCGTAACCAGCGGCGCCTTCCATTTACCCGACTCGATGGCGGCCTTGGCATTGACGACGGGGAAGGTCTCACCGTCGGCGTCGGTGACGGTGAACTTCACCCGCACGGGTCCGCCGGACTGCCACGTAGACTCGATGTCCGACACCCGAACGGAGAATTTCGACAGATTCGCTATTGTGAATGCCAGCTTCCGGTTCAACTCGGGGCGATAGAAAAATGCCGGCGGCTTGACCACATCGAGCCACTTCCCGTCGGGCTGATCCACGAGAAAGTAGTAGTGTCCGCGAATGCCCTGCAGTCCCTTCGAAAAGGCTTCGCCGCGGCCGGTGGCGAGACGGACTTCGCCGACCTCCGCCGTGGCCTCGCCCTCCTTCGACAGGTCGATCTGCTCTCGCGTGTAGAAGCCCCCCTTGAGGCCCTTCCCGTAATGATACAGGCGCCAGAACTCCGTGCCCAGGCGGGAGTTCAGAAACACCGGCGCAGTCTTTAACACCCGATACCGGATGCTCAGACGCAGGGGAATTTTTTCTGGACTTTCAAAGTGCACAATCTCATCGGCGAGGGAGACATCGAGAAACTCGACCTTTCCGCCCTGGTAGACCTTCTTCCCCTCCGCGCCCATCCCTTTCAGCTCCAGGACACCGTCCTGGCAGAAGGCGGGCAATGCCAAGAGAAAACATCCAAAAAGCGCAAAGTCATACTTTCGCATATCCGAAACTCCTCACAGCAGATCCAACAGTTGCACCGGCCGCTCGATCAGCACCTTTGCGCCATTCGCCGTCAGCTCGTCCGCGTCACGGAATCCCCACAGCGCGCCCACGGGGAACATGCCCGCGGCGACCGCCGTCTTCATATCCGTGTTCGTGTCACCGAGGTAGAGAAACTCGGCAGGGGAAACGTTCAGTTGCTCGGCGATGTCTATGGCGCCGGCCGGGTCGGGCTTCTTCTTCCCGTCCTCTCGGATACCCCGCGCGACCTCGAAGCTCCACTTCGGCAGAAGCTTATCTACGCACAGTTTCGTGAAATCATCCGGCTTGTTGGATAGGATCGCCATCTTGACACCACGCTCGGTGAGGGCGTCGAGCAGTTCCGGCACGCCGTCGTACGGCTGCGTCTTGTCGGCCCAGCGCTTGGTGTATTCCTCGCGCATCTCGCCGATGCACCGCCTCACGGTCTCCTCATCGCACCGGTCCTTCGGAAGCGTCCGCTCGACCAGCTTGGCCACACCGTCGCCGACGAAGTGCTTGTATGCCGCGACCGGGTGCGGCGGGAAGCCGTTTTTCTCGAGAACGGCATTCATGGAATCGGCCAGATCGTCCAGCGTGTCGAGCAGCGTCCCGTCCAGATCGAACAACACGGCCTCGTACTTCATGCAATCCTACTTTCTCTTCACCAGATACGCCGGGCGGTAGATGCCGCCGGCGTTCGATCCATCGTAAACCCGGACAGCGATTACATTGGGCTTGTCTGTTGTGATTAGTTCCGATTTGATTGGAAGCGTGAACGGTTCGTCCCAGCCCTTGTGGTGGCCGAGGAGCGTACCGTTCCAGTAGACCCAGCCCTCACCGTCCACGGCGCTGAAGTGGAGGGCCACCGGCGTCTTGAGCCACTCGGGCTTCACGTCGAACTTCATACGATACCACGCAAAGCCGTCGTAGTCGTAGCCTTGGCTCTCCCATGTCTTGCCGATCTCGATGGGCTTCCAGGCGGAGTCGTCGAAGTCGGACTTGAACCAACCCTCCTTCTGTCCCACGTCATCCTTGTCGAGGGAGAAGCGCCACGCCTTCGGCAGCCGGACGATCTTGTCCACTGTCACGGTCCGCTTCGCGCGACGCTTGGCTACGACCGTCCTCCAGTTCTCGACATGCCTTCCGAGATAGTATCTCTTGCTGACAACGGAAGTGCTGACCACGCCCCCCCACTTCTCCCGGTTCGTCCGAATCTCATTGACCAATGTTTCGCCAACCTTCAGGGCCTCCTCGGCGAAGACCAACGCCTTTGCTGGGTCTTTCTCCGATGTGGTCTGCCCCACGAGGCGGCGGTAGCGCATGAGACGATCCACATATTCCAGCGACGTGCCGACCTTCTTCAAACGGAACGCGACGACTTCATCGTCGTTTGCCTTGACGGCATTGTCGTAGTACTCGTGGAGCTTTGCCCGGACGTCATCGGTGAAGACCGCTGGCCCGAAGCGCAAACCCTGGCCGGGGAAGTGCTCGCCGCACTCGGCCATCTGCTTCTCCATCAATGCGTAATACTTCTTCATGTGGGGAGCGGCTGCGCCGAAGAGGTCGTCGTACATCTTGTCCACGATGGCATCGACATCCGCGTTCACATCCCACAGCAGCCGCGCGGCGACGTAGTGGCCGGGAAAGAGCGTCCAGATGTTCGACTCGGTGTACTGCGTGTAGACGCCCTGGTGGCCCTGCTTCTTGTACCACGGCATGTCCCCTTTGATGCTGTGGACGATGGGCCAGGGCAGGTCGAGCCAGTTCACCTTCCAGTAGTATTCGTAATAGTAAATCGCACATCCCATGTCCTGCCACTCTTTGATGAGCTTTACGTACCGCTGATTCAACGGGCACGCAGGGTCGGGCACGGGGTGCGCCATGCAATAGTCATCGTAGTGGGTGATGATGACCGCCAGCATGGGATCGGCCTTGACGTTCGGGTCCTTCGGGGGCCAGTTGTAGACGTTGTATGCCCCGACGAGCATCTTCGCCTTCGGGTGGGTCTTGCGCAGCTCCCGCGCCACGGCGTTGTAGAAGAGCAGGCTCCGGCGCGACATGGCGCGGTCGTTCGGCACGGCCGCATCGCGGGGCTGCCTCTTGTTCGGCGTGACGCCCTCGGGGTCCATGGCCCGGCATCCGTCGCACTCGCACCACATCTGCCCGTCAGTCGGCGAGAGCGAGATGAGATCGATGTTCGGATTCTCGTCCAGCATCTTCGCCATATTCCGGGCGACCTCGCGGACGCAGTCGGGGTTCGAATAGCACAGCTTGCACACACGCTCCGCGCTGCGCTTCCCGTTGATGAGTGCGAAATACTCCGGGTGCTCCTTGAAATATTGCTTGTGGGGAAGGATGCGGTTCTGTGTGTGGTAGATGCCGGGGTAGATGAGGAACCCATCGTCACACCGGTTCTGCTTATTGCGCAGTGCCCACTTGCCCCTGCCGATCCAGCGCATGGGGAAGCTGGGACTCTCCTTCACGTCGAGCGCAGGCAGCGTCAGCGTCTTGCACTTCGGCACCACTTCCCCCATCGGCCCGGGCAGATACCATCGCACGCCCACGCCTCGTTCCAGCAGCTCGCATGCGCCATACAGGGCGGCGATGGGGCTGTTGCCGACGATGTCCGTCTGGTTCGGCCCCACTTTGACCGAGAAGGCTTCCGAGCTTGCCCCCTCGGCAGGTGTTCGCGTGCCGATCCTGATGGCATGGCCTTTCGGTTCGTCGGGCTCCCGGACGATGGGCAGCACGGCGCCGGTGGCCTTGGCGATGTAGTCCTGAAGCTCCGTCGCGGCCTCGATCTCCCGATCCTGTGCGCCCTTGCGGAGATAGATGGTGGCGGCAGGCTTGCCGTCAAGGACAATCGTCCGATCCGGGACGCCCTCCGTCCGAACGGCCTCCAGCGCCGGGCCGGCGAGGTACTGCTCGGCGGTCATCTCCTGGGCCGCGACCATTCCGCCGAGAAGGAACACGACCCACACGGACAACATGCACGTTCGCAACATCTCACTCCCTCCCCATGGACATCTGTGACATCACTCAAGTGTATCGAGCAGCCGAATCGTTTCCTCGGCGATCAAGTCCCCCGTCTCGGGCGCCCCCTCGACGACGCAGGCCCGCACCCGCAGCGGAAGACACGCTCAAACGAGTTTGAGCGTGGCACCCGGCAGAAAGCCTGTCCCGGAGCTCATCTCCCGATCTTCTTCTTGTGCACCAGCAACCCCTGATACCCCGCCGGAATGATGGGGCAGCCGTTGTGCTCAACGATGATGCAGGGGTTGCCGTCGAGTTCGACGGCGTCGATGAGCTTCGGTTTCTTGATGTCGGAGATGTCCACGAAACTCACCCGCCCCCAGAAACGATTTGACACATAGAGAGTATTCCCGTAAATGCTCGGCTTGCCGCTCAGGTCATGGCCCTTGATGCCGTGCTGGGGTAGTTCGTATGGCCCGCGCTGCTCCTTGCGGTTGATGACAACGTATGTCCCCTTGGGGGTTGTGATGAGTGCATCCTTCCCGTTGGCCAGGATCGCCATGCCGTTCTGCGCGCCGACGCGATGGCGATAGTTGTCGCCCGTGTAGACCGGCTTCGGTCCACCGTACAGATCGTACCAGTAAAAGCCGGTCACGTGCCAGAAACAGCAGGCGTATCGATCCTCAAGAAGTCCTTCGGTGATCTGGTATCCGTAAAGCAGCCCAAGCCGCTGGTCCTTAAACACCTTCCTCGGATTACTCGGGTCGGTGATGTCGATGATATAGAACGACGCCTGCCCCACGTCGAGCAGCGCATACTTCCCTCGCTCCGGCACGACGACTTGCTTGATCGACTGGCCCCGCACGCGGAAGCGGCCGATGGGCTTGAGCGTTCCGCCCTTCTTGCGCTTCCAGATGGACAGGCCGCCCTTGCTTTCGGCGACGTAAACGTAGTTGCCAGACACTTTTACGTCAACCGCAAATCCCTCGGTTTCATACTCCGACAGCTTCTTGATCTTCGGCCAGAGCTGCACTGCGTGAAGTCCCGCACTGCCACAGGCAACCATCGCGATGTCATCGGCAAAGGCCACGGCCCAGACCTGGCCGTCGGGTTTGTAGATGCGGAACTTGGCCAACTTTTCTGGTTTGTACGGGGGGATGATCGGCGGCCTGTCCGGTTCGGATTCTGCCGGCCTGGCCATCGGCGCTTCGATCACATGCAGGTCCGTCCATGCGCCGGCGGCATAGATGACGCCTTTCCCAATTGCGAATCCTCCGACAGGGCTGTGGTCCTTCCTCTTCACGTAGTCCAACTGTCGGTGACCGACGAAGCGAGGGGTCTTGATGTCGGAGATGTCCACGACGAACACGCCGTTGTAGGTATCCGCCATAAAGGCGTAGTCGCCCGAGACGATCACGTCCCACATGTCCATGCCCATGCGGTAGAGACGCGGCGTCTTGATGCGCGAGACGGGCTTCGGCTTCTTCGGATTCGTAATATCGAAAATCTCCAGGCCATGCCCACCGCCGTATGCGGGGTCGCTCTCGTCACGCTTCTTCATCTTGCGGGAGTGGTGTCCCGTGGCGGCAAAGCAATACTTCCCTCGGACAAACACCCCGTCGCCATAGCCGTCCAGTGGCGTCTTGGAGAGGATCGCCGGCCTGCGCGGGTTCTTCACGTCGCAGATCACCAGCTCCTTCGATC
>JAADGH010000151.1 GCA_013152475.1 Planctomycetota bacterium | reverse complement strand
TTCCGCTGCGGGGCGGCCGGGACGCTCGGCGGCTGCGCCGCCCGCTGGCTCGCCGGGGGTTCGACGCCTTCGATGGGAACCAGTTCGTAGAAGACCAGCTTGCTGTTGCCGAGCTGGACCTGACATCCATCCTTGAGAGCCACCGGGCGCTCGCCGAGCTGCTTATCGCCTACAAAGGTGCTGTTCCGGGAATGCAGGTCGCGGATGACGAAGCGGCTTCCACTCCTCTCGATGGCCGCATGGAAGTTGGAGACGGATTCATCCTGGAGGATACAGACGCACGATTCGTTGCGGCCAAGGGTCGAAATCTCCTCCTTCAGGTCAAACAGCTTGCCCTTCTGCGTTCCGTTCAAGACCTGAACACAGCACTCGAGCGGGGCGGGAACCGTCTCGAAGTAGATGACGGTGTGACCGATCTCGATCTTGTCCTGCGGCTCGAGGTTGTGCTCTTTGATCTTCCGGCCGTTCACATGGGTGCCGTTCTTGCCTCCGAGGTCGACGACGGTAAACCCCTCCTCGGTCCGCTCGATCCGGCAGTGGCGTCCCGAGACACTTGGATCGCCGATCCGGACATCGTTCGTGTCGTCTCGCCCTATTGAGGTGACGGCTCGTTTGAGTTCGACGGTTTGCTCTCTTCCTCCGACTTGGATGATGAGCTTCGGCATAACGTCTTTCTCTCCTTGAGAACCAAGATCGCCTGGAGAACAGCACAAATCCCGCCGATCACAGCCACAAAGTAACAGGAGGCGGCCAGCCCCAAGATAGGGACGAAAATCGTGCCCGACAGGAACGCCCCAATGCACGCCCCGCCGTGGTCGGCCCCATCAATCAGACCGGCGGTGACACTGGTATGCTTGCTGTGCTCATAAAATACGGCGCCGGCCAGCGGGAACATAAGCCCCGTCAGCGACCCCCCAATGGCGAGCAGAACCATGAAGCACGCCTGCGAGGCCAGCAGCGGCAGCCGCGCGAGCACCCCCGACGCCAGCGCCTTGATGCCGATGGGAAGGACAATGGCATACACCATCAAAGCCATCAATATGATCAGGAGCGTTCGATTTGTGCTCTTCAGGCGCTTCAGTATGACGGTCATTGCCAGGCCGCCCATGGCCAGACCAAACATGAAAAGCGCGGTGATGAAACCGATCATGTGGTACAGGAAACCGTACAAGTTCTGGAACGCGAAGAGCAGCGTGATGCTGAAGACCATCGACCCGAACCCGCATGCCGACATCGACAGCAGTGAGTTCACCCGGGCCTGCGGCGGGATGCTCCGCCGGAGGACGAGCACATAGAACACCCGCAGGAGCAGCAGCGCGAGAAGAATGGTGATGAGGTCGTGGATGTGCAGCTTGGTGCGGATCCATGTCAGCGCATGGATGACCTTCGTCAGCCTGGCGTTGCTCGTCTTGACGACGGAGAAGCCGTCTTTGCTGAACTCGTAGAACCACCGGAAGATTGGGCCGACCTTCAGCTCTCGCTTCTTCCCCCAAATCGTGATGTTCGGATGCTCCGTCTTCTGGTCCCAGATCAGAAGCTGGTAGAAGTAGGAGATGGGCCGCATGTCCGTGTTGCGGGGGACGTCTTCGCGCGCCATGAGCTGCTTCAGGAGCCATTCCCGCCTCTCCGGCGTGCCGACACAGAAGAAGAAGTGGTACTCGGTAAAGTTTTTGCACTTGACCCCCCGTTCCCTGAAGCGCTTGACAAGCGGACCCTCCGGGCTCGGGTCGAGAGAGACGACCCCTTTTTGGAGAGACGCGAAAAAGTAGTTGTGGTCGCCCGGTGTGATGATGACTTCGCCCCCGTCCTTCACGAAGGCATCGCGCAGCGTATGGTAGAGCGATCCGGCATAGTCGCCGATGTCCTGGCCGAGGTAGTTGACCGCCGAACTCATCGTCCCCGCCAGGACGCCGCCGGGCGCGAGGATTCGCTTCACTTCGTCGTAGAAGTCCTTCGTGTAGTACCGGTTAATCATGGCCGAAGACGGATCGGGGACGTTGGCAAAAATCACGTCGAATTTCTCATCGCACGTCTTGACGTAATATCGACCGTCCATGTGTTTGCGAACCAGCCGTTCATCGCCGAAGGCATTCTTGTCCTTTTCGGTGAGCAAAGACTCGATCCGTTTCCTCATGGCATCGTCCAGATCAAGCTGGCCGAGCCGCTTCTCTCCCAAGTCTTTGTCCTCCAGCGCGGGAAAGAGGGGAGCGACAAGTTTCGCGATTTCCGGATTCACGTCATCCAACCGTTTTCCCCACAGCACTTCCTGGTCTTCTTTGGGCAGATACGGCCCAATGACGTCCGTCACCATCGGATCGAGCTCAACGTGAACAAGCCGATCCAGGGGATGCTTCAACATGAAGCGAATCAGACCGTGACTCCCGTTGCCGATCAGCAAGACCTTCTTCGGGTTCGGGTGTTCGTAAAGCACGAAGTTCGCCACAGCGGGAAGGTAATAGTCGTCCGGCCAATTGGTCATGATATGGCCGTTGCTGAGGAGCGAATAGTAGTTTGCGTCTCGCTTGCTTTGGGCAACTGTTAGGTTCTGGTAGCGGCTGTCAACGGACTTGACGAAGTTGAGGTCGAGCTTCAGGGCCTCCCAGCGGCGGTGAATCGAGTAATTGTCCAAAGGCATGGCAAGGCAGAGGTGCTCGACCGACAGCGCGAGGAAGATTACGCCGAACGTCGCCCGTACACCCCGCGAGAAACCCCGCAGATCCAGCAGAAAACACATCAGGCTGAGCAGCGCGAAAACCACCGCCGCATTAAGGAACGGCATATAGTGCTCCACGAGGAGAAACGTGAACACCATCCCACCGGCCAGAAAACCGATGGATTCGAAAACGTAAACCCATCCGATGCCCGACGGGTTTTCCTCGAGCGGCGCAGGAGGGACAACACCAGACCCTTCCTCCGGCGCGGACTGTTCGGCAGGCATCTCCCCCTCTGGGGCATCGGCCGCATTGGACGGATTACTCTCTTGAGACCCCGACGGCCCTCCCTCGGAAGGCTCCTCGACGCCAAACGTGGCATCCAGCCCGGCCGAGATGTCCTGACCGGGAAGTTCGATGTCCACCTTATCTCCCCCCTCCGGCGGTTCGGGCGCCGTGTAGATCTCCTGCGGACGCTCCTGCCCAGGCGCCTCAGCCGGCCCCGTCTCAGCCAGCGATGCGGCGCGGAGGTCCATGTAGACCTTGACGCCCAGCGGGAACGTCACCCCAACCATCCATGTAAAGGGGGCGACACAGATCAGCGCGAAGAGCAGCATGTCCGGAAAGGAAACATAAAGCGACATGGGCACGTCGAAGATGTCGCGCACGATGCGGATGGCATAGATCTGTGCGAACGGCGCCAGTGCACCCAGGATAACGAACAGCACGAAGAGCGGCGCAGCATTCTTTACCCACTTGGACAGCAGGGAACCGATCGGCGCGCCGATCATGATCCAGAGAAACCAGATGCCGAAAATGCCGCCAAGACAGAGCTCGTTGCCCTCGAAGACCACCAGAAACTCGCGGATCAGCGTCGTCTGAATGATGATCGACGAGAAGCCGAGCAGAAAGAAGGCCACAAACATTCCCAAGCCAGCTTTGCGCATGTTCCTCTCTTTTCGAGATGCGAGACTTTCGGAGGGCAACCCGAGCCGCCAGTCTCAGGAAATGTGAGGAAAAAAGAGCGCTCTCCCCCTGGCCCCCAAATATAGACAAATTAGTTTAGGAAAAGACAGTAGGCATTGCAACAAAAAATCGATTCTGACATGGTCCGGCGGCCCTACCGATCCCCCATCCGATTGCATCGGAACTCATACGCGACAAGGTAGGCATCCCGCATCTCCCCACGAGGTCCGAAAACCTGGGCCACCTTCGCCATCCGCGCCGCCGCCTCTGCCACGTCGCCATACACCCCGCACCCCTTCCCCGCCAGGACCGAGGCCCCAAGGAGGGCCGACTCCGTGCACACGGGTCGGTTCACGGACAGACCCAGGAGATCGGCCTTCATCTGCAGCCAGAGATCGCTCCGGGCCCCGCCCCCCAGGGAGATGATTCTCTCGACCGGGACGCCGAGTTCGGTCAGTGCATCGACGTGGTCTTTAAGCGCAAAGGCCACCGCCTCCATCGCCGCTCGCGCCATGTGCGCGCGGGTGTGCTTCGGCGACAAACCGATCAGCGCGTCCTCAACGGACGTCACCGTCCGCTCCAGCTTCATCACGAGCCCCTCGCTCCCGATGGGGATTTGAGCCGCCTCGGCGGTGATTTCCTCGTAAGAGGTCGATTTTCCATAGCACGAATCCCGCACAAGCTGCAGGGCCTTGCCGGCGAACTCGGTGTAGGGCAGGAAGTATCCGTATCCATCCACGGCGTGCCGCCCGGCCAACATGCGACGCTGGGGGTCTGTCATGAAGTCTTCGCACGTGGCGAAGAGCGCCAGGCAGCTCCCCGTCATCTCCGTCACGATTCCCGGTCGCACGTTCCCCGCACCAATGGCCCCGGCAATCTGGTCCCATGTGCCCGCAACAACCGGCCGCCCAGCGGGCAGGCCCAGGTCCTCGGCTGCGCTCTTTGTCAACTGTCCCGCCGTCGCTTCTGCGAGATGGAGTGTGGAGAGCTGTGTCGGATCCAATCCGATCCGCTCCAGCAGATCGCCCCACCAATCGCTCATGGGAACGCTGTAACATGCCGTCGATCCGGCAAGCTGGTGGTCGATGACTGCCTTACCGGTCATGCGGAAGATGGCATAGTCCTTTGTTAGCAGAAAGCGGGACATGCTCGCGAACATGTCCGGACGATGCTTCTTCCACCATGAGATGACGCTCGCCGTGTGGCCGGGAACCAACTGGGAGACCCCCGTCTGTTGATAGATCGCCTCTGCGCCGAAGTGCGACTTGATCTCCTCCGCCTCAGCGGTCGCGCGGCGGTCGAGCCAGACGATGAAGTTGTCGAGCGGATTGCCATTCGCGTCGATGGGGACCACGGTCTGCCCCTGACTGGAGAGACCGATGGCCGCGATCTCGTCGGCGTTGGTGTCGGCTCGCCCGAGGGCCTGGCGCATGGCCGTGCAGATGGCCTGCCAGCACGCATCGGGGGCAAGCTCGAACCAGCCTTCCTGAGGAGTGGTCAGATCGAAGGGCTGCGATCCGAGACCCAACAGATCGCCCGTCTCATCGAAGACACCGGCCTTGATAAGTGTCGTGCCTATGTCGATGGCGGCAAGCGCGCTCACGACGTTTCCTTGCAGAACTCGGCGAGGAAGGCTGCGGTCTCTTCAACAATCGCGTCGAATGCAACCTTGCCCGTCTCGGCGGAGGCGACGGTAGGGTCGCCATAGTAGCCGTGTTTGCTCCTCTCCCGCCCCCACGTGGACCAGAAGACCCCCTTCGAAAACCGGGAAGCCGGTCGGAGCGGGTTCGGCTCCGTCACCTTCTCCATGTCCACCAAGCCAGGCGCAAGGTGCAGCATGAGGGATGTCTCCAGCTCGCCGGCGTGGCAGCTTCCCTCCGGCCCGGCCTGGGCCACTTCCAGAAACCGTTCCATGCCGAGGGCGATAGGAAAAACCGCGACAGGATAAACGTCCGTTGCATCCGCAACCTTCCGCGCCACCATGCGCATGATCCCCTGATGGTTGCCGTGAATACTAAGCATCGCGATCCGCCGGAAGCCCATTTCGATGAGCGAGACGCATGTGTCGCAGAGCGCGTCGATGACCGTCTCGGGTTGGAGGACGATCGTACCCGGCCAGTTCTTCAGCGCCGCCGAGGAGTAGCCGGTGCAGACCGTGTCCATGACAAGCGCGGGCACTTCGGACACCATGCGTTGACAAACGGCGGAGGCAATCTCCCGCGCAATGATGGAATCCGTGTTGATCGGCAGATGCGGGCCATGCTCCTCCGTCTGGCCGACCGGCAAAAGGATGAGGGCGTTATCCTTGACGAACCCTTCGAGGTCCGGGGACTTCTGTTCACCAAATAGAATGGACATGGCTCATTCCCAACAGAACAATGTATCCATGTTGGGTGCCACGCTCAAGCTTCGGCTTGAGCGTGAGACTCCACCGCAAACCGCAAGCACGTGTGTCTTCGGCAGTCACATCGCCCCAATGCCCACGCACCCCCAAAGCAAGTTTGGGGGTGGCACACTCCGTTGTGCAGCAGTCAGATCACCCCGTTGTCACCAATGTTCTTGTCTTCGAAAAAATTGTCCAGCAGCACGCTCGGTGATGAGACCTCGAGGAGCAACGCGTCGCCAATGCCGGTGAAGGAGTGTCCCGTGTTCGGTGGCATGGCGAGGTGATCGCCTTCGGCCATCTCGCGCTCGTCATCGCCGATCCGCATGCGGACCTTGCCCTTCACGATGTAAAACGTCTCATGCTTCTTCGCGTGGTGGTGGTAGGGGCAGGTCTGGCCATCGAAGACGAAGAGGAACTTGCCGCAGTAGCCCTCATCGGTTTCGTTCGCAATCCAGAACTCGATCTCCCCGACCTCCTCGAACCGGCCCAGGCCGAAGTGCAATGCCAGCGGCTCGACATCGGGCATCGTCAATCCCCACTCCCTGATCCGGGCCAGGCACTTGGCCACAACCCCGGCCTTCTCGGTCCCGCTCAACTCAACCGTGTCATACTTTCCCATGGCGAAGCTCCACAATCACGTCAACTCGAATGTCACAATTTCCCACGGGGCAAGCACAACAGACAGCTTCCCACCCCTCAGAGACGCCTTCCGCGAGCTTTTCTCGTCCTCCCCGATCATGTTCGTTCGTTTTGCCTTCTTCGCCCTGAACGGGAGCGACACCGTCGCCTTTGTCCGCCGCCCCTCATTTTCGTAGATACGAAGGATTGTTTTCCCTTTCTCGCAGTAGAGGCCGGAGAGCATCACATTCTCCGGAGAGACCGCGACGCCCTCTGCGCAATCCGCCCCGCGCCCGGCGAGTCGGACGTTGACGTCCCGTGCCGCGATGGGCTGGCGATACTCCTCCACCTCGCGATAGAGCCGGGCCGTTCGCCAGTCGCCGGGATGCAGGAGGATGGCAAAGCGGAACTCCTGGAAGCCGAGGCCGGTTCTGTGCTGATTGCTCCACCGTCGGCCGCGGAGGTTTTCCGGCGCGATGGTCTTCAGGAGGAAGTGCTCCAAGCGACCATCGCGAATGCGAAATCCCTGCTGGCCCTCCTCGGCAAGGATCGCCACACCGGCCTTGCCATCGGACACATCGGCCCAACTGTTGCCGTAGAAGGCCGGGAAGTCCTTGCGCTCCAGGAGCGTCATATCGAAGGGCTCCTTCGCCATGTCCCGCTCCTCCACACCCCAGGGGATGTCGGCGTGGATTGCTCCCTTGAAGGGAAGCTTCACGGAAGCCAGGAAGTAGCCGCTCTTCGCCTGCGTCACATAGACCCGCAGGCGCACATCGATTCGCGGCCGGTTTCGATGGAACTTCAGCTCCCACTCCGTCTCGTTACCGGCGGTCTCGCCCAGTGACGTCATGCGCACGGCGAGCGGTCCGTCCTCGGCAAGGATCCATCGCCGACCGACATAACACGACCGGCCCACCACCTTGCCGTAGTGCAGGTGGGACCACTGCTCCTGCGGCGGCGCGTGCTCGCCCGGCCCAAAAA
>JAADGH010000055.1 GCA_013152475.1 Planctomycetota bacterium | reverse complement strand
AAAAATCCACGGTCCCACAGTGCGACGAATCATCAAACGGGAAATCATTCCGCACATCTCCGGGGGAGGACGAATCCCCAAATCCTGGCTCCTAATAGGACCGACCGGAGCAGGGAAAGAGGTGCTCGCCAAAGCCATTCACGAGGTCATTGGGGTGGGGAGCTTCATGGGCGTCAACCTCGCTGCCCTTTCTCCCGAGGTATGCGAGTCCGAGTTGTTCGGGCATGTCAAGGGGGCGTATACCGGCGCAGTGGCAAACCGTGGCGGGTACTTCGGCGAGTTCACGGGCAAAGGCGGGGTGTTCCTGCTGGACGAGATCGGCGACTTCGCTGATTATCTCCAAGCGAAACTGCTGCGCACACTTGAGGAAAGGACCTTCGTCGCAATGGGGAGCAACGAGCAAAAGAAGCTGGATGATGGATTGGTGATTATTGCTGCAACAAACCGCCCCTGGAACGTCCGACCTGATCTTCGGGCGCGTTTCGAGGTGGAAATCCATATTCCACCGCTCGCCGAACGCCTGTGCGATATCCCTGCTCTGGTAGCGGCATTTGTGACCGAATGGAACAATGGTAAGGGAACTGATGAGAGAGGGGAGGGGGAGAACGCCAACAGTTGGCCAAAGATTCAGGCGGTCCACCTCGCCTACATACGCATGCTCGTGGCCACCGTCGTCTACGGGGATAAGCTATTGTCGCTTGCGTCTTTGGATACCGAGGAGGAGGGGGTTTCTGATGAGGATAAGGAGAAGAAGCCCGGCAAAGACGATGCCTACTCCCCCGCTGCCGCAAATGTTCGCTGGCTGCGACACAGGGTCTTCGAGGACTGCGACAGGCTTGTGACCGCTTTGGACTGGATGAGGGAGGAGATCAACAAGCCGAAGGAGGCGATGCTGTGGAAGCTTAGCCGGGGAGGAGAAGTCCTGATACCGTCACATGCGGGATCAGCCGCCCTTGGCGGCATCTGTGTGTTGATGAGAGAGGGAAAGACGTACCTGGAGATTCCCGTCTATGAAGAGATGTGTACATACCATGAGATGAAGCTGCCGGAAGTTGGCAGTCTCCCTTCTGTGGCCACACTGGACAGTCTGAGTACTTTCCTCTCCAAGCACGTGAAACAAGAGGCCGACGGCGAGAAAGAACGGGGTGAAGAAGCGCAAGGCCCTCCGGCCCCATCTTTCCTCAAATACAAGATCGAAATGAGGGGCATTCGAGTTCCTCTACTTCCCATTCCAATCTCAAAGAACCCGTGGTTGGAGAGAGTGGTCGAGCTGGTGCCCACCGTAACTGGTCCTGGCGAGGTCTCTCTTGAGAAAATGCTTGAGACAGACGAGGGGTACAACTTCATGGACAAGGACCACGCCGCGCTCATGCGTTCTCTGGATCCCCATCCCGCTCAACTTCTGATCGGACAGCTGGGTTTGTCGCTGACGCTTGCCTACATGCTGAGCACCAAACGGTTCCCGAAACGCAAGGAGGTCTTAGACGCAATTGACCGGTTCTATCTGACGATGCTGGATGGGCTTGCGAGTACTCGGAAAGAACAGGCAGCTATCGCCGGTGATCCAGAATCTACCTTGAGAAACCGCCGCCAGAAATTGGGCATGGGTAAGCGAAGATGACAACACGTTTCTCTCGGCGACATTGATCACGCGTGGGACGCGGTGTGCACTGGGGCTCTGTCACTTCATGCAGGTGCAGGAACTCTGGGGCAGGGTTACTCCAATGCCACATGTGGGCATCAGACCAACGTCAACCTGTTCCAGAAACAAGAACCCAAGGCGGGGAACAAGCAGTGGTGACGTACCACAAAAAACGGCGGCCACAGACGATAGGTCCGGTCTTTATCTGGCGCGAAGGCAGCCGCCTACCCCACACTCCGTTTCAGCAGCAGCGATTGAAAACCCTCATGGGATGTGAGGAACGTCTTGATCGCGTCGAGTTTGCTCTGCATTGTGGGGTGGGTGTAACGCCTCGTCATGTCGAGACTGGCATGCCCAAGCAGATCCTGGACCACAATCGTGTTGACGCCGTGTTCTTGAGCAAATGTTGAGAAGGCGTGTCGGAGCGAATGAGCCTTCGTGACCTCAGGGCGACCAATCCGCCTGGTCAGCTTCATGAATTCCTGCCGAATCCGCTTCTCGGGAATCATACCCATCTCTCGGAGAAACGGCACCATGGCGCGCAGCAGCTCCTTCTCGTCTGTAACCCCCTCCCGGCGCTTCGCATCGACGATACCACGCAGGTACCGAAGCAGTGCGGCATCGGAGCCAAATGTCCGCTTGGGGCCCTGTCCGTCGCCAAAGAACTTCTCGTTGAGGAACACGAAGCCTGCCCGCCGATCCCCGATTCGCTCGACGAGGACCGGTCGGATTTCCGGCACAATGGGCAAGACCCTCTCATTGCTCGTTTTCACGTCCCAGAAGAGATCCGGCTTGCTGCGAATATGGAACACGCTCTTTTCCAGATCCACATCGGAGATGAGCAGGTGGGTCAGCTCACCAACACGAAGCCCATAGGCGGCGAGGAATACGAAGATGCCAAATTGCCAGTCGCTGCATTCCTCAAAGAAACGACCCTGCTCCTCCGCGTCCAGCATCGACGTGGGCTCCTGGTCTCGTTCCTTCAGCTGCTCAATCGGAAAACTGGTGAAAGGGTTTTCGGCATACGGCGGCAGATGGTGCCGTTTCTTGGCGTGGTTGAAGGCAGTGCGACATGTCGAAAGGACGAACTTGATGCCCTTCATCTTGTACTGTCGTCGCTCACCCTGTTCGGCGCCGTTGCGTGTGCGCGTCCTGTTCCGCATCCACTTGACGAAGTCCTCGATCGTTCCTTCCGTCACCTGATCCACCGTATTTAGGTTCTTTCTGCTCCCCGCAAACTCTCCGAAGTGGCTGAGGGCGGCGCGGTATCGATCGAGCGTACGCACGCTCAATCCCTTGACATGCTCGCAGTAGTCGAGAAAGTCGCTGATGCAGTCCCCGATTTCCGCTCTCTGGAAGCCGAAGGGGGTGGGGCGTGTCTCCTCAAGCGCGGCGTTTACCTTGCTGGCCGTCGCCTTCGCTGTGGCGAGGTTGCCGTCAATCCTAACGCGCTCGGTGCGTCCATTTTCACGGTAATATAATGAATACGTATTGCCGCGTCTGTAGATCGTGACGCGGCCAACCTTGTCGACCTTTTCATACTTGGTGGCGCCGGATTGAGTCCGGGCCCGTTTCCGATTCCTCGTCGTGCCCATGGTTTTACCCCTTGAAATCTTTCACAAAACTTTTCACAAAGCCCATATATTAAAATAGCAAATTCCGTAAGCCTTGTCAATTACAAAGCTTACGGAATCTGATATTTTCCTGGCGGAGAGGGGGGGATTCGAACCCCCGGGACCCAATGGGCCCAACGGTTTTCGAGACCGTCCCATTCAGCCGCTCTGGCACCTCTCCGCTTCGGTGGAAAACGCCGCGCCCCCAGGCACGGCGGTCACGACTCGACACGCCGCGCCCTGAAAAACTCGCTCAGGATCGCGCCGCACTCGTCCTCCAGCACACCCGAAATCACCTCCATATGATGGTTGAGCTTGGGCTCGCCGATCACGTCCAGCACCGACCCGCACGCCCCCGCCTTGGGGTCGAATGCACCGAAAACCAGCCGGTCCATCCGCGCCAACACCAAGGCGCCGGCGCACATGGCGCAGGGCTCGAGGGTGACAACCATCGTGCACCCGGCCAGGCGCCATGTCTGGAGAAACTCGGCCGCCTGGGTGATGGCGATCATCTCGGCGTGGGCCGTAGGATCGCGCAGCCGTTCACGTTGGTTGTGAGCGCGCGCAATGACGCCCCTCTCGTGTATGATCAGCGCCCCGACCGGGACCTCGCCCTCCTCGGCCGCAACCGCAGCCTCCCGCAGGGCCTGGGCCATGTAGTATTCGTGTCGGTTTCCGCCGAGGAGTCCGGTCATCTGCCGAGAAAAACGTTCTGCCTTCCCCCTCAAGGTGGAAATGGCGCGCCCGGCAGGACTCGAACCTGCAACCTTCGGCTTCGTAGGCCGCTACTCTATCCAATTGAGCTACGGGCGCACCGACAACTCATACACGTGCTTTCAGTGCTTAGCGCTTAGGATAGCACAGGCAAGGACTTGTGTCAAGTCCAAAGACGTCCTGAGTGCCCGGGCATGAGGTGGCAAATCGGACACTCCGGCCAAAGATGGACTGTGATCCTGTGGCGCCGTTCGTCCCGCGCAGACGGGCCGTCTTTGCGGGGTGTTCGTCGCAGGTTTCGACACCGTCCGGCGGGGTCTGCCGTGTCATCCCCCGCGGCGGATCGTGATTCGGACCCCCTTTTCCGATGGGATCTCGATGCCCGGAATCGTGACGTGACCGCTGCGGTCGGCCTTGATCGTGATGGGCTTGCTCCGCCCGATCTGCACCTTCACTTTCTCGCCGGGCCTGGTCGTGAACTTCTGCACGCGCCGGAGGGTCATGTCGGTCTTTACAGGATAGGCGATGCCGGGGTAGCCGGCCGTGATGGTGATGGTGTATTCGTTCGTCTTGTCTTCGATGTCTTTCCAGTTCATGCCGCGATTGATCCAGCCGATGATGTCGCCGTTCGTCGGGTCGCCGTTGCCGGGGTCTTTGTTGGTGGATGTGTTGGAGAAGGCCGGGTAGCTCTGGTCGAGCCGGAAGCGCTTAAAGAGTTCCGTCCACGCCTTCACGTCCTCCGGCGCATTCTGCCCCGCCGTCGGGTGCGTGCCGTCATCCCACCAGAAGGCGCAGCCCTGCCGGGCCTCGTTGCAGGCGCGGTAGAAGGGGGGATTGTTCTCCCAGGGGATCGAGCCGTCCTTGCGCCCGTTCGTGGCGAAGATGTATGGCAGGTCGTTCTTTGCCTCGGCGACGAGCTTCGCCCCGTTCATACGGTCCAGCAACACCTCTCCCTCATTCGTCTTCACCTTTCTCGTGAGCGGGCCTGTCCAGCACGAGGGCGCAAGCCTCCGGGCGCTGCCCCCGGGGGGATTTGTATAGCTGTAAATCGGGACCCTCGCGTGCAGCGCGGCGAAGATCTCCGGGTGGCGCAGGCCGAAGGAGATCGACCCGCAGGCCCCCATCGAACTTCCCGACACATAGCAGGCGTTCGGGTCGGTCTGGTAGTATTCCCGGACCCACTTCAGTATCCACAGGTTCCGCCGCTCCGTGTAGTTGGTCGGGATGCCTTTTCCCATTTCTTCGCGATCGTAAATCTTCGAGTTGTAGCCGTACCAGAAGGTCCAGATGGCCGGCGTGCCGCCGTCGCCCGCCTCGAGGTGAGGCCGGTTGATCCACACGCGGTCCGTCGGCCGCACAACGACCTCCTCCCCGCTTACCCGGACGCTGAACGTGAACGGCAATCCCCTGCGCCAGCCCATGGATTCGTCGCCGAAGAGGAGGTACTCGCTGTTGGGGATGACGCCGCCCTTGGCGTGCAGGTTCAGCCAGAGGGCCTTGCCCTTCCCCGCGCCGGGGGCCGGCGGTTTGCCCTTGTGCTGCCAGATTGGTTTCAGCTCGCCCACCTTCCGCGTCACCGGTTTTCTGAGGGAGTTCTTCCCCGGCACGATCTTCTTGTTTTCTTTCCCGTCCGGGCCGGTGCACGTCACGGCATAGTACCCCTTGCCCTCCTCGCCCTTCGAGACCGTATCCACGAACAGCCCCCCGCTGGGGTCGAGGCGCTTGCCGCCGTCCTCGATGATAAACCCGACAGGCTTGGCGTGCGGCTTGCCTTTACGGAACGACGCCGGGTCCTCCCACCAGTCCCGCGCGCTGTGGCGCTCGATGTGGTGTCCCACCCGCTCCGCGCTCCTCACCGACTTGATCGGCTTGGACGAGGAGTACACGTTGAACGACGTCCCCTCCGGCGTCTCGGCCTCCTTCCAGGTCAGAAATACCTGCCCGTTCCGGGCCTTGGCTTTTAGATCGCTCACGGGCGAATCGGCCCGGGACCGGCTACACAACACGGCAAAGGCCAACATCAGTATGACAGATTTCCACACAATTCACTCCTTTGGATGGCAACACGGGAAAGGGCGCGCAAGGACCCCGCCGCGCGGGGTCCGGCCGGGATCACTTCCCCGCAAGAATCAGGTCGAGCCGTTTGCTTCGCTCCTCCATGGACAGCTTTCCGCTGCCCTCGATGGTCATCCAGCCGGCGTAGCCGACATCGTCAAGGGCCTTGCGGAGGGCGGGCCAGTTCACGCTGCCGTCGCGGATGTTGACGAACTTCCCGCCGTGGCCGTCGTCGTTCAGCTTGAAGTCTTTGACGTGGCACCTCACGATCCGTTTGCCGAGCACCTTGACCCACTTCTCCGGCGGGCAGTATTTCACGTGGTTGCCGATATCGAAGTAGGCCCGCACCCACTTGCTTTGGAAGGAATCGACGAAGTTCGCGCAAAGGTGCGGTTCGACCCACAGATTGTTCCACACGTTCTCCACCGCGATGACGACGCCCGCCTTCTCGGCGATGGGGATCAGCCTTTCGATGGCCGCTTTCGATGTGTCCGTGGCGTGGTCGTGGGCCTGGATGTAGTCCTTGTACTTGCTGTTGTCCCCCTCGACAACAGACGTCAGGTGGCCGGTCTTCTCATCGAATTGAATCCGGAACTCCCACGGCTGCGGCATGGCCAGGCCCTTGCCGCCGATCCGGCACGGGACAAGGAGGATGTCATCCGCGCCGTATGCCTGCGCGGCAAGGAGGGCCTTCTCCGTGGTTTTGATGCTGCCCTCGACCTCCTCCGGTTTGGGGCTGTTGAACTTCGCCCAGCCGCGGAGGACGGAATGGATGCGCATCCCCAGTTTCTCGGCGATAGCGCGGCCCTTCTCCGCCTCCGCCGGGGCCGCGATAGGCGCCTCGACGCCCTCGAAGCCCGCCTCCTTGATCTTGGTCAGGTAGCCCTCGGTCGGCTTGCCGATGAGGGCCTTGTGGAGCGTGTGCTTGAAAGGCGCTTGGCCGTACGATGTGCGGCTGAGACCCATCGCCATTCCCGCCGCTGCCACCGCCAGAAATTCCCGTCGGTCGATGTGATGCGCCATGATTCCTTCCTCTTGCGTTAGCCGTTGACTGGCTGGTTCCGTGGATGAAATGCTACTGAAAGGCGAAGCGTAATGCAAGCGGTTTGCCCCGGACCTCCGGGAGGTTCTGCTTGACACGCCTGATTTGCGTGTGCTAAGTATTCCGTGTTGCGGAAAGGCATCTCGCTGGCACACGTGCCTGGGAATGCTCGCGTTGGGGGTGTAGGAGCGGAATCCCTTCCGCGATCGGTCGGGGAAGGGATTTCCCTCCTACAACAGGACTTTCCGCAACAGGAACTAAGTATCTCGTGTTTACTGAACCGGGACCCGGAAGGGAGATGAGCTATGGCGGATAGAGAAACGGACGTGTCGCGCCGGGATTTCATGAAGAAGACCGCCGGCGCGGTGGGTGCGGGACTGGCGCTCGTGCGCAATCGCCCGGTCTATGGCCAGGCGAAGCCGATATTCAAGGCCGCCCTCATCGGCTGCGGCGGACGCGGCGGAGGGGCGATCCGCGACAGCATGGCTGCCTGCAAGGCGCTCGGTCTCGAGAGCAAAATCGTGGCCCTGGCCGATGTCTGCCAGGATCGCCTCGACCGGACCCTCGCCGGTCTGAAGAAGCAGGGACACGATGTGCCGGCGAACCGATGCTTTATCGGCTACGACGCCTACAAAAAGGTCATGGACACCGACGCGAACATGGTCCTCCTGTGCACGCCCCCCAACTTCCGCCCGCCCCATTTCGCCGCGTGTGTGGACGCCGGCAAGCACGTGTTCTTTGAGAAGCCCGTCGGCATCGATCCCGTCGGCTGCCGGAAGATCATCCAGACCGGCGAGGCGGCGAAAAAGAAGGGCCTCGGCGTCGTGGCCGGGACCATCTGGCGGCACCACGGACCGTACATCGGCACGCAGCGCGCCGTCGCCGAGGGGGCCATCGGCAAGATCGTCGCCGGTCGAATCTATTACTGCACCGGCAAACTGTGGTTCAAGGAGCGAAAGCGCGAATGGGACGACGCGGAGTACATGGTCCGCAACTGGGTCAGCTTCTGCGAGATGTCCGGCGACCACATTGTCGAGCAGCACGTGCACACCATCGACATCGCCAACTGGTTTATGGGCGGTCCGCCCGTATCGGCCATGGCCATGGGCGGCCGGGCCCGCCGGAAGACGGGGGATCAGTTCGACTTCTTCAGCGTGGACTACGAGTACCCCGGCGGCATCCATGTTCAGAGCATGTCGCGCCAGATCAACGGCTGCTGCCGCAAGGGTGGGCAGACCTTCGTCGGCCAGAAGGGCGAGACGAACGGCTGCGGCCGGGCGAAGGACTGGGAGGGCAAAAAGATCGAACTGCCGAAGGTCAAGACGCACAAGAGCCCGTACGTCCAGGAGCACATCGACCTGCTGGACAGCATCGTCAAGGGCCAGCCCCTGAACGAGGCGCGGCAGATCGCCGAGTCGTCGCTCACGGCCGTCATGGGCCGCATCTCGGCCTACACGGGGCAACTGGTGAAGTGGGACGAAATGATGAAGTCCGACCTGGCCTTGAAGCCCACGCCCGAGGACTTCGAGACGGGCAAGGTGAAGGCCCCGCCGGACGACGTCGTGCCCATCCCCGGGAAGGCCTGACCCGGATTTATTATTGCGAACAGGCCCGTTGGCCCATGTCACGTCTTTCGGACGTTGGAACCGCATGTGCCACGCTCAAATTTATTTGGGCGTGTCTTCAGTTGCGCGGGGAATGCGCGTAAGGGAGGCAGGCAGAGCCTGCCGGACCGTGCGTTCCCAGGCAGAGCCCGGGAACGAGATGGAGTGTTGTCATTCCCGCGTACGCGGGAATGACGAGAGGCCGAATATCGGGTCGCCACACCTGGCTAAATGGTTACATTTGAGCGTGTCTTTCCGCAACAGGAACGACTTAAGTGCTCACGGGTGTGCCGCCCGCCCGGGCCTCGCGGATTGCGTCGGCGTGGGCGGCGATTTTGTGAAGCGCTTCGATGACCTCGCCGATGAGGCATGTGTCATCGGTGACGAAACCGCCGGCTGATCCGATCACGAATCCCGAGGCGCGGAGGCGGTCGATGTTCGGGAAGGTGAGGTCGGTGTACGATCTCTCGCCCTGCGCGTGCGGGCAGGTCCAGGGGCACCCCTTGCCGTAGAATCGCCTGTCCTGAAGGATCCCAAACTCGTGCACGGGCGGGCCGATCCTGCTGCAGGGCACGCCCTCGGCGCGGAGGGCAGCGAGGAAACCGTCCAGGGGCAGGCCCGCCAGCTCGGCCGCGTCGCAGGTCAGCATCTGCTGATAGTATGTATGCACGCAGTCGGGCGCGACGTAGGTGGCCCGAAGGCCGGGGAGGGTCTCGGCGGCCTCGTTGATGCGGTCGGCATTCTTCCTGCGCAGCGCCATCGCCTCGTCGAAGCTCTTCATCTGGACCACGCCGATGGCGGCCGAGAGCAGGTGCATGCGGTAGTTCCATCCGAGGCCGGTGTCGCAGTAGCGCCGGTACTCCTCCATCTCCAGGCACTGCTTCAGGCGCGCGGGGTGGTGCGCGAGGAGCGTCGCCCGCTCGTACATCTCGCGGTCGCCTGTAAGAATGATCCCCCCCTCGCCGCAGGGCATGTTCTTGACCGACTGCAGACTGAAGGCGGAGATGTGGCCCAGGACGCCGGCCTTCCTGCCCTTATAGAGGGAGCCCTGGCTGTGGGCGCAGTCCTCGATGACCTTCATGCCATGTTGCGCGGCGACGGCCATGATCGGGTCCATGTCGGCCGGGTGTCCGGCCAGGTGGACGACCATGACGGCCTTCGTGGATTTCGTGACGTGCTTCTCGATTTCGTCGGGTGCGATGCAGCCGGTCCGGGGATCCACGTCGGCAAAGACCGGGATGGCGTTCAGGTGCAGGATCGGCGTGATGACGTAGCCGGGACAGAGGGGCGCGGTGATGACTTCGTCGCCCGGCTCGACACCCGCGGCGAAGAGAGCCGCATCCAGAGCGGCCGTGCCGGAGTTCACCGCGATGGCGTACTCGCAGCCGTGGTATTCCCTGAACGCCTCCTCGAGCTGAGCGTTGTATCCCTCGTCGCGGGTCTCCGACATCTTGCCCCCGCGCAATGCCGCGACCACGGCGTCGATGATCTCTTCGGTAACGGCCGGCCAGACGGGCAGGTCGTGCTGAACCGCCTTCGGCCCGCCCAGGATCGCCGGTGTCTCACTCATCGCCTTCTCCCTGAAGCCAGATATTTCGTAATTGTGTCAGAGTACCAATCGCTGAAGCAGCGCATCCGCCCGGTCCACCAGCATCGGCCCGACCTCGGGTGCGCAGCGGCTGGTGCGGACGAGCCAGGTCTCGTAGCTGCCTTGGTCGAAGGCCTCCGGCACGGGGATGTAGCCGATATAGCCGTTGGCCAGACTGACGATCATGGTCCGCTCGAAGGGCGACCGGGCCTTCAGGTCCAGACCGAGCTGACAGAAGATCTCGCCGGACAGGGCGACGACGGCCATGTCGTTGATCCGAATCGCCTGCACCTCCGTCTGCTCGGGCGAGGGCATCTGGCTCGCGAGGATCATCTCCTCGGCGAGAACCCATTCGCGGAACGGTATGCCTTCCTTGTTCGCCTGCTTTTTTTTCGCCTCGGCCATCTCCGCATCGCTCGGCCGGCGGAGGGGGATGTCGAACCGGTCCACGAGCACGGCAATGTCGGCCTCGTCCGTGAAATTCATACCATCCCAGACACGTGACGCCTCCGTCGCGGCGTCGCGCGCGACGAGGTCGATTTGCTCGTAGGGCCTCCGCTCCTGCTTCGGGGCCATAACGTCGACGTTGTTGATATCGCCCGAGCAGCCGTTGTTCCAGAGGACGGGGAACTCGGCCGCGCGAATGCGATTGAGGTGTCGGCCCACCGCGCCGTAGTAGTCAGCGGAGATCTCGCCGCCGCGTGTGCCGCCGACGTAGTGCAGGGCATAGTTCCCGACGAAGGCGATGGGGTGATCCTCTTCGTCCATCACGGCGATGGTCGTGACGGCCGGGTCGGTCGGGCCGGCGGGGCCGATGATGTCGGGGCTCTGGCGCGGCGGGTTCATCTGCGCCGGCCCCCCCTTCATGAGATAGCGCCGGTTGTGCACGTGCTGGGGCATCGAACCGGCGCCGCTGCCGAGCCGGGCCGGCTGGAGGCGCTTGTGGGCCATGGTCACGGCATCGGCGATGCGCTTGCGCAGCCACATGTGATAGGCCCTCGGCTTCTGTTCGAGGGTGAACCGGTTCGCGGGGCCGGGGACGGAGTGGGAGTGGGTGGTGCTGATGAGAATGTGGTCCTCGGGTATGCCGCACTGCTCCTTCGCCATGCTTCGCGCGGCGTCTATATCGTCCTGCGGCAGGCAGAGCAGGTCGAGGCAGACCATGGCGAGGATCGTGTCTCCGGCGCTGAGCGCCAGCGCCTTCGCGTGCAGGGGGTCGTGGATGTCGATGGCCGTGTGCGGATTGAAGAACGTGGGCATACTGATGCCGAGCAGCGGGGTGATGTCGAGCTGTGCGGCGCCGGCGTGGAGCGTGGGCATGTGTTCCATCCTTTCCTTCATCTCTTGGGACGCACGTATTGTCGATAGTATCTGATCGCCGGGCACGGCCCGGGACACCGGACAATCTTGCATTGTCCCGCATCGCACTGGGGGTCAAGACCCGATTCGAGCTCGCGCCGTTTGGCGCGGAGGGCGGCGTGGACCTCGGCCATATTGCGATAGGCGAAGAGGCTCTCGATTCGCATCTCGGGGACGCCTTCGAAGGCGAAACACCAGTGGGTCGAGAAGCCGGGGAGGATGTCGGGGTTTCCCTGGCAGGGGCCGGTGAGGTGCTCGACGGCCGGGGTCAGCCTGGCGACCGTCGCCTCGGACATCATGCACAGATTAACCGGGCACTCGTTGCGGAAGGCAAGCAGCGGGCGGATGCGGTGGCACTCCACCACGATCTCCAGGTACTTCTCGCCCAGGTCCGGCGAGAAGTCCTCCGGGAACTGATTTGCGAAGTCCAGGCCGGGGCACGAGATTCCGATACGAATGCCGCCGATGGTGGAGGGCGGCTTGTCCTGTCTCAGTATCTCGTACAAAAACTCGAAGTCCTCATCCGGCCGCGTGATGGTCACGGCCAGGCTGACGCTTCGGAACACTCGGTCGTTCCGCAGGAGGATGAGATTGCGGTGGAGCCGTTCGCGTTCCTCAGCGGAGTAGCCGGGATAGCCGCCCACATTCGCCAGGCAGCGCAGGTGCAGCCCTGCCAACGGCTGGAGGAGGGGCGGATCGCAGAGAAGATTTGTGAGGAGGCAAATGTCCGCCGTGGGATTGAGTTGCCGGAGCAGCCGGAGGATGTCGATCACCTGCGGGTGCCGTGTGGGTTCGCCGCCCATGATGTTCACGGGGGCCATCGGTATGCGGGCGAAGTGAGCGAACTCGCAGATCCTGCGCACGTCCTCAACGCTCATCATCCGCCGGGGGCCCTGCTTGAAGCCGCCCTCGAAGCAGTAGTCGCAGTCTCGGTTGCATTGATTGGTGATGCAGAGGATCATTCGCGGCCGCCCTGTCCCGGCAGGTCCCCCTTGATGTATTTGCGGTAGTACAGCGTTGCGGGGCACGGGCCGGGGCAGCTTACGCTCGTGCAGCGGCGGGTGTCGCACTGGCGGTCAAGCTGCCGCAGCATTTCTCCCGCCTTGGCCTGGAGCGCCGCGCGGGCCTCGGCCAGGTTTCGATAGTCGAAGAGGTTCGCAATGCTCATCTCCGGCACGCCGGCGAAGGCGAAACACCACGGCATGGAAAAGTCCGGCAGGATGTCGAACGCGCCGGCGCAGTACTGGCGCAGGTTCCTCACCACGGGATCCAGTTTGGCATAGACGTCCTCCGACATCATACACATATCCATGAAACACTCATTCACATAGGTGAAGAGAGGGCGGATCCGATGGCACTGCTCGACGACCTCCAGGTACTTCTCGCCGAGGCGGAAAGAGGACTCCGGCGGGAATCGGTTTGCGAAGCTCTGGCCGGGAACGGAGATGGCCAGGCGCAGGGCTTCGATGGATTGAGGCCGGTCGCCGCGCAGCATTTCATACAGGAACTCGACGTCCTGGTCCGCCTCGACAATCGTCACGGCAAGCCAAAGCCATCGAAAGGTCCTGCTCTCGCGCAGGAAAGCGAGGTTGGCGCGCACGGTCTTTTGCAGATCGGTCGAGTATCCCGGATACCCCCCCACATTCACCACGCAACCGATGTTCAGCGGGTCCAGGCGGGACAGGACGTCCTGGCCGCAGGTGAGATTCGTCAGCAGACGAATGTTGGCCGTGGGACTTGCTCTGCGGACCACCCCGGCAATCTCGACAAGCTGGGGGTGGAGGGTCGGTTCGCCGCCGGAAAGGGTTACCCGCGGCCCCCGCAATTGAGACAGGCTCGCGAAGCTGGCGATGCGGGCAACGTCCTCGACGCTCATCTTCTGCTCGGGCCCGTCCCGGAATGGGCCTGCGCAGCAGAAGCTGCAATTGCAGTTGCATGTGCTGGTAATGCACAGATTGAGGTCGGTCACATTCCGCTTCCCTTGCAAACCCGGTGCGCCGAGCGAAACACGGCTGGCGCCGCTCCAGAGGGCCTCTATGGTATTTGTAGCACAACCTGGCCTGATTTTCAATACACACTGCACGCCAGGGAAGCGCATCGTGCAGCCGGTGGGTCTATCCCTGGAGCATTTCCGGTGAGATTCTGTAACGCACGGCGTTCGGCGTGTTTTTGTCCTCCAGGAGCGCCCGCAGGACGGCCGGCGGAAGGGCAACGATGCTCTCGAGCGCCTCGCGCCGCACGACCTCGTCGGAATGTCGCGCCAGCTCGAGCAGATCGGCCACCGCCATTCGCGCCCCGGGGGGTTGATAGGAATGGGCAAGCATGACCCGCTCCATCATATCGAGCTGCCCCTCCTCCAACTGTCTGAGCGTCTGGACCGCGACTTCCTCCCAGGTTCGTTGCTCCTCATCGGCAAAGCGATCCAGCAGATCGACTCGTCGCGACCCCTCCAGGACGAGGCCGGAGATGGAATCCAAGACCGTCTCGGGGGCGGATTCCTTGCTGAACTGCACGACAAAGTCGCCCTGCCCCCATGTCAAGAGGTCAAGGACGGCCCGGTCGCCTTCCCTCTCGCCGACAGTTGCATGGATGGCCCGGCCATCGCGCAGGTGCACACTGCCGGTCTCTCTCCGGTTCCGGAGGGTCAGGAGGGCGTTGCGGCAGTTGATCTCGAAGAGCTGAAGCAGCTCGGTGGGGGACAGGACTTCCAGGGAGCCGGCGATCCGATCTCCCGGGCCGACAGGCGGGGGCGCGACGGCAGCGGTCTGCTCCGCGGCCTTCATAACGATGTCCGTGTTCGAACC
The DNA here is from genome assembly GCA_013152475.1 of Planctomycetota bacterium. Taxonomy (GTDB): domain Bacteria; phylum Planctomycetota; class Brocadiia; order JAADGH01; family JAADGH01; genus JAADGH01. Next base: position 16,341 of record JAADGH010000055.1, on the reverse strand, counting down.
GGTGATCGTGTGCTCCACAGGCCCGGCCAGGGGCGCAAGCTCGAAGAAGCTGTCCACCCAAGCAAAGACCGCGTAGATCGCGTCCTCCCCGCGAAGCGAGGGACACATGGCGTCCCGGAGCTCGCCCTGCTGCATGAGAATTCGGGCGGTTTTCCCCTTTTGCGTAATCGTGAGGGCCACGTCGCGCCTGTGGATCGCGCAGACCTGGATCAACTCGAACAGGCCGGCGAAGTGCGTTCGACCCACGATCTGCTCGGACATCTCCCGTTGCCTTTCCCGCGAAGCGTTTCACTGGCGCATTGTAGCCGTAACATATATTACCACAGAAATCGCGCCTTCACAAGAATTTGTTTCACGCATTGCGTGGGGAAAAGAGAACCTGGCGCCGGAAAAGGATTCGATTGCGCCCCCGAAAGGCATGTGCTATAATAGCGCTGACGCGGGAAGAATTGTTCCGTCGTTCTCTCAATTGGAGCGCCAACGTTATGAAGTGGTGTTTGGCCGCCCTGACGTGCACCCTGCTGGCAGTCGCCGGCTGTCAGGAAATAGACACACCCTCGCAGCAGGAAAGCGCCCCCTCTTCGTCTCCTTCGCCAAAGAAAGGACCGCCGTCTCGGAAGAGCGCAGCCCAGACGGAACGCCTTGTGTTGGATTGGGTGGACCTGCTTGATTCACCCGACCCCCAGGTGCAGGGCCTTGCCGCGTTGTCGCTTCTGCGCTGCGGCCATCCGAAGGCGAAGGCGGCCCTGGAGGAGGCCCTAAAGGCCGATGCGCCGGCGCGAAGGCAGGCCGCCGTGATCAAGGCGTACGGCTTCGACCGAAATGAATCGGCCCTCAACGCGATGGAGGCAGCCCTCGCCAACAAAAATGCCCCGGTCGCGGCTGCGGCCAGTTGGGCCCTGGCCCACATCGGCACACCGCGCGCCGTCCAGGCGCTGTGCGGCTTCCTGAGCCGGAACAGCAATCCCGAGCGCGCACGCATCGCCGCGGCGACCGCCCTCGGACAAACGCACAGCAAACATGCCGTGGAGCCGCTGATTGCGTGCCTGAATGCGAAAAGCCCCAAGCTCCGCAAGGCCGCGCTCCACAGCCTGGTCGACATCACCCAGAACCCGTCCGTCGGCGCCGACCCGAAGGCGTGGCAGGACTGGTGGAAGGAGAATCGAGTCCGCTCCCGCGAAGAATGGCTGGAGCATGGAATCCGCTCCCGCGACCAGGCCGTGAGCAGCCTTCGCAAGGAGGCCCGCGAGGTCCGCGCGCGGCTCGCCGAGCAGACGATCAAGGCCCTCGACGGACGACCGGACAAGAAAGACCCGAAGCCCCTGATCGAGGCGCTCAAAAACCCCTCCGCAAAGGTCCGGCTGTACGCGGTCGCCGAGCTGGTGAAGCTCGATGTTCCGGCGCGGGTGCCGGCCCTCGTGGGGGCCCTGTCGGACCCGGAGGCCGAAATCCGGCGAACGGCGGCCGCCGCTTTGGGGGACATCGGCGACAAGAAGGCGGGCAATCCGCTGATCAAAGCGCTTCGGGATCGGAGCGAGACGGTCCGCGCGGCGGCGGCATCCTCCCTGGGACGGCTCGGCTGCAAGGAGGGAGTGAAGCCCCTGATCGCGACCCTCAACGATTCGAATATCGAGGTGGCGAGCGCCGCGGCCTCCGCCCTGGGGGAGATCGGGGACAAGTCGGCCGTCAAGCCTCTTATGGGCGTTCTCGCCGGGGGCAAGAACCGAACGAAGGTACGAGAAGCGGCGGCGGGCTCCCTGGGGAAGCTCGGCGATCCCCTGGCGGTCAAGGCATTAGTCCCTGTGCTTCGTGACAAGGACGAGCGCGCCCGCTGGTTTGCCGCCATTGCCCTGGGCCAGCTCAAGGCCGAAGCGGCCATCGCGCCCCTGAGCAATGTGCTCTCGCAGGATTCCAGCGCGAACGTGCGCCTGTCCGCCGCCACGAGCCTGGGCATGATCGGCAGCCGGAAAGCCGAGCCCCCCCTCGCCGGCGCGCTGAGCGACAAAGACCCCAAGGTGGCCGCTCAGGCCGCGGAGGCCCTGCTCGCCGTGGCCGGCGAAGACTTCGACGCCCTGCTCAAGGTGGGCAGACTGTTCTACGACAGAAAGGACGACAACCGCGCCGCCAAGGCCTTCGGCAAGCTGGTGGCGAAGTACGGGGCCGACTCGGCGCGCAAGAAGCAAGTGGAAATCGTTCGGAGAATGCTGGTCGCGTCACTCGGCAGGCTCCGTCAGTGGAATACCGCCCGGCAGCACTATGCCGCACTCTGCCAGCAGAACCCGAAGGATGCCGCGCTCCTGAAAGAATATGTGACATGCCTGATCAACGACGGGGACTTCGCCTCGGCCATCCGGGAATCGGCGGCGGGCGCGAAGGTGGACCCGGAGCATGCCGGCGAGTGGTGGGCCCGGATTGCGGAGTTGATCGAGACGCACGGCAAGCAGATCGGCCAGGCCGGCTTGGACAAGCTCATTGCCGAGCTGGAAGCCGCGGGGCCAGCCCTCGGTGGCGAGCAGACCAAGGCCCGAATCCTCAAGTTCCGAACCCCTCCACCGCCTGCCCCTCCCCCGAAAACGGAAACGAAAGAGGAGAAGAAGAAGTGAGGATCCTCATCGCGGGCGCCGGCGCGGTGGGTACCAGTCTCGCCAAGCAGCTCTCCCAGGAGGGCCACGACGTCGCCATTGTGGAGCGGAGAGCGGATGTCGCGGCGAAACTGTCCGAACGGCTCGACGTCCTTGCCGTCACGGGCAATTGCACCAGCCCTGAAGTCCTGGAATCCGCCGGCATCGACTCCTGCCAGATGGTCATCGCGGTGACCGATGTGGACGAGGTCAACATGATCGTCTGCCTTCTCGCCGCGCAGTACGATGTGGAAAAGAAAATCGCCCGGATTCGGAACCCGGAAATCGCCGGCGAGAAGGGCAAAATATCCCTTGCCGACCTCCACGTGGACCAGGCCATCAACCCCGACGAAATCACCGTCGAGAAAATCGTCAGGCTTACCGAAATCCCCGGGACCCTCGAGGTGGCCGAGTTTGCCGACGGGAAGGTGGAGATGCGCGGCTTCGAAGTGCCTCCCCATGCCCAGATTGCCGGAAGGTGCATTCGCGACCTCCGCCCCTCGCCCGACAGGCCCTTCCCGCTGGTCGTCGCGCTGGCGAGGGGAGACGGCATGATTATCCCCGAGGGCAAGGACGAGATTCATGTCGGAGACAAGATCTATGTTGTGGGGGAGGGGGAAAGCATTGCCCGGTTCGCCCGCCGCCTGAATCCTCACGTCGAGCCCGCCGATAAGGTGGTGATCTACGGAACGGGCCCGACCGCGGTCGCCGTTGCCGAGGCCCTGGAGAGCAGGATCGGGAAAATCGTCCTCATCGAGCCCGACGCCCAGGCTGCCGAGGCCGCCGCACGCCAGCTCGACGAGACGCTTGTGCTCCACGGCGAAGCGACGGACATGGATATCCTGACGGAAGCCGGCGTGGGCGCGGCCGACTTTTTCCTCGCGCTCTCTCACGACGACCAGAGCAACTTCCTTGCCGCGCTGCTCGCGCGAAAGCTCGGCGTCAGAGAGGACATTATTCTGTGCAACGAGGCCGACTACGTGCCGGTGCTGCAGTCCATCGGGATGGATATCGTCATCAACCCGCGCCTGATCACCGCCGGGGTCATCCTGCAGGCCATCCGGCGCGGACACGTCCTTTCCGTTGTCAAGCTGGCCGGCACGGAGGCCGAGGTCATCGAGCTGGTGGCGGAGATGCACAACAACGACGAGGTCATCGGCAGGGCGCTCCATGAACGCATTTTCCCCAAAGGCGCCATCCTCGGCGCCATCATCCGCGACGGCGCATGGATCGTCCCCGACGGGGAGAGCGTCCTCCTGCCGGGGGACCGCCTGGTCATCTTCTCACTGCCCGAAGCAACGCGCGAGGTGGAACGGCTTTTCTCTCCGGATTCCTGACCCATGAACAAGACCGCCCTGGCAAACGTCTTAGGCCGGCTGATCCTCCTCATCGGCGCCTTCATGGTCATCCCCCTCGCCATTGAGTTCCATTGTGCGCGATACGCCCTCACCCGCCCGGTCCTCTCGTTTCTCGCCGCGATTGCCCTGAGCGCACTGGCCGGTGTCGGGATGGTCAAGCGCTTCAAGAAACAGGACGAAGCTGTCGGCGTGCGCGAGGGGTTCGCCGTCGTGTCTCTCGGCTGGATCACCGTGGCCTTCTTCGGCTCACTTCCCTTCGCCTTCTCGGGGCTGTTCGGGAGCTTCACGGACTGCTACTTCGAGACCATGAGCGGCTTCTCGACCACGGGGGCGACGATCCTCACCCGCACCAAGACGTTGCCCAACGCCATCGAGTCGCTCGGGGAGATCGCCCCCGGCCTCCTCTTCTGGCGCAGCATGACGCACTGGCTCGGCGGCATGGGGATCGTCCTGCTCACCGTCGCCATTCTTCCGGCGCTCGGCGTGGGCGGCTACCAGATGTTCAAGGCCGAGGTGCCGGGCGTCACGGCGGAGAAGATCACCCCCCGCGTCGCCCAGACGGCAAAGCTGCTCTGGGGGATCTACATCCTCTTCTCCGTGGCCGAAACGCTGCTCCTCTGGCCGAAGATGCCCCTCTACGACGCCCTCTGCCACACCTTCGGCACGATGGCCACGGGCGGGTTCTCCACCAAGAACGCGAGCATCGCCTATTACCACAGCGTGTATGTGGACGTGGTCATCATGATCTTCATGTTCTTTGCCGGGTGCAGCTTCGTCCTCCACTGGCACGTCCTCCACGGCCGCCCTATGATGATGCTTCGCAATAAGGAATTTCAGTTCTTCGTCGGCCTGCTCGTCCTGGCCACGGTCCTGATCACGATCTCGCTCAGTGTGAGCCCCCTGCACAACCCCGGCAACCTCTACTCGGCGGACAATCTTACTGAGGAAGCCGCCCGGCTCACGTCCCTGGGCGCGCGCGTCCGGCAGGCATTATTTCAGGTCCTGGCCGCCACCACGACGACGGGCTACTGCACGTCGAATTTTGATGTCTGGCCGACGTTCTGCGGCCTGTTGCTCGTGGCCATGATGTTTGTCGGGGGCTGCGCCGGATCGACCGGCGGCGGGATGAAGGTGCGCCGGATCATGCTCCTCATCAAGGCCGGCCTCCGGGAGATACGAAAGGTGACCAAGCCCAGCGCAGTGATCCCCATCAAGATCGGCGACGAGGTGACGGACGAGTCCATCATGTCGAGCATCCTCGCCTTTTTTGTGCTGTTCATGCTCAGCCTCGTCGGCGCATCGATCGTCATGGCCCTGATGGGGCTCGACGTGGTCACCGCCGTCACCTCCGTGGTGGCCACGCTCAACAACATCGGCCCCGGCCTCGCAAAGGTCGGCGCGATCCAGAACTACAGCCATATCCCCACCCTGGGGAAATGGGTCCTGATCTTTTGCATGTTGCTGGGCCGGCTGGAGCTGTTCAGCGTGCTGATCCTGTTCTCGCCGGCCACGTGGCGGCGATAGGGGCGCCCGGTATGAAACAGAAAGGGGTTCCCATGCCACAGAAACCGAACATCCTAATCCTCTTCGCCGATCAGATGCAGGGCAAGGCGCTGGAACCGGACAACCCCTGCATCACCCCGAACATCGACCGGCTCATCGCCAACGGCACACGCTTCTCGCGCTCCTACACCGCCTGCGCGATCACCTCTCCCTCGCAGGCCAGTTTCATGACCGGCCTGCTCCCCCACAACCACGGCATGCTCTGGGTCCGGCACAACGTCGATGACGACCAGGGCTGCTTCCGCGAGGAAACCCCCCAGTGGGCCCAGCGTCTGGCCAACGCCGGCTACCGCACCGGCTTCTTCACGCGCTGGATGGTCGAGCGCACGGAGGAGCTGGAGCGATTCGGCTGGAAGGAATACATCCTCCCCCAAAGCAACGCCTACAAGGAACGGACAAAGCAACTGCGGGCGGAGAATCCCGTCGAGCAGAAGTACTCCCTGGAGCGATACTACGACGCGCCGCCCGGCTACAAGCAGGGCATTTTCTACGGCGTCCATAACGTGCCGCCCGAGGTGCGGGGCCTGGGCGTGGCCGCGAGTCTGGCGGAAGATTTCCTGAGGGACGCCATCAAGGACACGAAACCGTGGTGCTGCTTCTACAGCATCTCCGAACCGCACGATCCGTTCGTCGCGGGGAAAGAGGCGTTCGACCAGTACGACGTGGGCTCCATCCCCCTCCAACCCAACATCCACGACGACCTGGAGGGGCGTCCGAACCTCTACAAAAAGGCGGCCCTCATCTGGAAGGACCTGACCGACCGGGAGAAGCGCGAGGCCGCGACCTGCTACTACGCCTCCATCACCGAAATCGACCGGATGTACGGCCGCCTCGTCAGGGTCGTTGAGGACGCCGGGCAACTGGACAATACCCTCGTCATCGTCTCCTCCGACCACGGCGAGCTGCTCGGCGCGCACGGCCTCTACTGCAAGAACCTGACGGCGGCGCAGGAGGTGTATCACATCCCCCTCGTCTTCTGCGGCCCGGGCGTCGCGAGGGGCAAGGTGTCCAACGCACTGGTCGGCCTGCACGACGTCTGCCCCACGCTGCTGGAGCTGACAGGCGCGGAGGCGTTCGAGTCGTCCGACTCCAAGTCCTTTGCATCGGTCCTCGCCGATCCGGATGGGGAGTCAGGCAAGTTCAGCCGGGGTTTCGCGGAGTACTTCGGCGGGCGGTACCTGCTGACCCAGCGCATCCTCTGGGACGGGCCGTGGAAGTACGCCCTGAACGGGTTTGACTTCGACGAGCTCTACAATCTGGAGGACGATCCCTACGAGATGAAGAACCTGGCGCGGAACCCCGCGCATCAGGATCAGGTGCGATATATGATGAAGGAGATCTGGCGGCGCATCCGGGACACCGGCGATCACTCACTGTTCAACTCCCACTATCCGATCCTTCGCCTGGCCCCCTACGGCCCCGGCATCCTGGACGAGGAGTGAGAGGATACCGGCTTGGGGCCTATCCGACCGAAAGCGCCTTCGCCCCGGATATCGGGGGCCCATCGTCTGGTCCCCTGCATCGTTCCTGTTGCGGAAAGACACGCTCAAGCTTCGCTTGGGCGTGGCGCCCGTGTGCAAAATGACAGATGCCATCGCAGGATCTTCGGGTGGGTTCTCGACAACAGAGGAACGCCCGGCGTCCTTCCCATCTGTCTGCTCGGCGCGTGTATGAGATTGTCGCGCTCTCCACGTTCCTGGCTCCATGCGTTCAGTGACTATCCTCAGCTTTCCCAGCGCACCTCAATGCGGTAAAAATCTTTGCTCTTGTCATGCGTCCCCTGTTGTTTTATCCTCCTGGATATGGACGTTGAGACGATGATCGAGGAATGGTTGCTCCTTGTCAGTTGAGATCGAGGCCGTGGCCGGTCTGATCGTACACAACTCACGAACGCGGAAGTGCCGACGGCTCGCCGGGGAGCGGTGTCTGGCCGTTCCCAAGAGGACCGAGCGCTCGTTCTGCGGGGCGCTGAGGAAGATGGGATACGTGCTGTGGCAATGACGGAACACGATCCCCGCAACCCGCTGATTGTCCAGGGCGACCACACGATCCTCGTGGAGGTGGACAGCCCACGCTACGAGGAGGCGCGGGACCGGCTGGTGCAGTTCGCCGAGCTGGTCAAGTCGCCGGAGCACATCCACACCTATCGCGTTACGCCCCTGTCGATCTGGAACGCCTGCGCCGCGGGCGTGAACCCCGAGGAAATCAATGGTGTCCTGCACGAGTTTTCCAAATATCCCGTGCCCGAGCATGTGGCCGTCGAGGTGCGGGACTATGCCTCCCGCTACGGGCGACTGCGGCTCCTGCGCGATGAGACGGGGTTGATTCTCTCGGCGGATGATCCGCCCCTGGCGGAGGAGATCGCGCACAGCAAGTCCGTGATTCCACTTCTCGGCGAACGGCTCTCGCCTGTTTCGTTCCGCATCGACCCCGCATCGCGCGGGGCGCTCAAGCAGGCGCTGGTCAAGATCGGCTTCCCGGTCGAGGACGTGGCCGGTTATGTCGAAGGCGAGGGGTTGGACATCCGGCTGCGCGCCCTTACGACAACGGGCGAGGCGTTCTCACTGCGACAGTACCAGCGCGAGGCGGCCAGGGCCTTCCATGCCGGCGGGTCGGACCGGGGCGGGTCGGGCGTGATCGTCCTTCCGTGCGGGGCGGGGAAGACCATCGTGGGGATGGCCTGCATGGAGGCGGTGCAGTCCTCCACGCTGATCCTCACCACGAGCGTGACCGCGTCGCGCCAGTGGAGGGCCGAGCTTCTGGACAAGACGACGCTGCGCGAGGACCAGATCGGCGAGTACAGCGGCCTGGCCAAGGAAGTGCGCCCCGTCACCCTTGCCACCTACAACATCATGACTTGGCGCAGACACAAGGACGCGGCGTTCCCCCATCTGGCGCTCTTCGACCAGAGCAACTGGGGGCTGATCATCTACGACGAGGTGCACCTCCTGCCCGCGCCGGTCTTTCAGGTCACCGCCACACTGCAGGCGCGAAGGCGGCTGGGCCTGACCGCCACGCTGGTGCGCGAGGACGGGCGGGAGGACGATGTCTTCGCCCTCATCGGCCCGAAGAAGGCGGACGTGCCGTGGAAGGTGCTGGAGGACCAGGGATGGATCGCGAAGGCGATCTGCACCGAGGTCCGGCTGCCCATGCCGGAGGATCACCGTATGCACTACGCGGTGTCCGATGCGCGGCAGAAGTTCCGTGTCGCGTCGGAGAACCCCCTGAAGCCCGGCATGGTGCAGGCCCTCCTCCGGCTTCATCCGGACGAGCCGACCCTCGTCATCGGCATGTATGTGGACCAGGTGAAGGGCATCGCCAAACACCTTGGCACGCCGGTTATCACGGGCGCCACGGCGCAGAAGAAGCGAGACAAGCTCTTCGCCGACTTCAAAGAGGGGCGCGTGCGCGTGCTGGCGGTCTCGAAGGTGGCGAACTTCGCCGTGGACCTGCCCGACGCGTCGGTGGCGATCCAGGTCTCCGGCACGTTCGGGTCGCGCCAGGAGGAGGCGCAGCGCCTCGGGCGGATCCTTCGCCCCAAGCCGGGGGAGAACCAGGCGCACTTCTACAGTCTTGTCACCCGCGACACCGTGGAGCAGGATTTTGCCCTGAAACGCCAGCTGTTCCTCTGCGAGCAGGGCTACGACTATCGAATCCGTGACGTGGAACATCCCGAGGGACCGTTGGAGCTGCCGTGAAGATCTTCAACATCGACTGGCGAGAGTTTCTGGATACGCTGCCCATCTGGGGGAAGCTGCCGCTCGAAGCGCGGCGGGTCTTTGTGGAAGAGGTCAAGACCGGCCAGGCGATTACCTCAGCCAGGCATGGACAATCCCTTGATCCGCTCATCAACGCCGGCTTCCTAAGGCCCCTGAAGACCCGGCCCGGTGTGACGCTGCCGAAACCCTATCGGCCTTTTGCCCGGGTCATGCGGGCCATGCATCGGTATCCGGTCTTCGATAACCCAGGCTCGGACGTGCTGACGCAGTACATCTGGGACCACTTCAATCGAAACGAGCGTCAGGACTTTCTCTGGAATGTCCATTCCCGTTACGTTGATGACCGCCGCGTTGCCCTGCGCGCCATGTCGGCGGAGTGGCTGGAACGGTTCCTGGGCCTTGAGGATGCCGAGATAGAGGAATGGGAATCGTGCGGTAGTGTGTTTGGCACATCAAGACACGGCTTCATCTCACCGAGGGCCGCGAAGACCGCAAAGGCCACAAAGACCGTTCTTCGACGCCTCATGGAGCTGCCGGGCCCGGTGGAGTTCCGGGACCTCGGCAAGGAGTTCAGCGGCATCGACTCCGCGCTGTGGGCCGCCGTGATCCCTGCCGGCCTGCGGCATCTGCTCTTCTATGTGGCGCTCCGACAGGAGGACCTCGAACCGATGCTCGGCATCTGGCCCGGCATCACCCATTGGCTTCACCGTCCCCCGGCGCAGGCCCCGAAGACGGTTCGCCCGAAGGAATCGTTCTGCTCCGCATTTCTCATGGACGACATGACCACCATCCTCAGCGAATGTGTGAGCGAGCCGCTGCGTGTTCGGGCCAACGACTACAAATTGTTCGTGAAGACCGAAAAGGCCCTGGCCGAACGCCTTATCTCCCTCCCGGAGTGGGCGGACGAACAACTGGGCTACAGTGCGGTGGGACGCGTTGCTTGGGCCGTCTATTTTCTGAAGGCAACTGAATATGTCACATTCAACCATCCCGACCGCAAGAGGGTTTGTCTGGAGGCAACGCCAAAGGGCCGAGAGTGGCTCGCCCTGAACGGAAAGCAACGTCTGAAAAAGCTGCTTGGTTTTCTCAAGCGGAAAGATCCGGAACACAAAGGATTTCGTTTTGCGACCTCCAATCGGATGGAGTTTGTTCCCTTCAACGCATCCTATGGGGGGATTTTGTCTCCCGCTGCCCTTCGCTCCGCCGTGGAAAAGGCGTTCGCCGATATCCGAGAAGGAAAATTCTACGACGCGGCCCAGTTCTTTGAATACCAGGCGCGGCAGGACAATCCTTTTCTGCAGCAGGAGGAGAAGGGGAAACAACCCAGCTTCGGGTTCTACTCGCCTTGGGATGCGCCCCCGGCCCACGAGTCCGAGCAGATATGGTCGGGCACACTGAACGAGTTTCTCCTGCTGCGTCTTGTCCCCCTTGGCGGCGCGCAGATCGGCCTCCTCAAGCAGGACCGCGTCTGCTTTGCGCTGACCGACGTGGGCCTCACTTTTCTCGGCCGGGCCGACGATTTTGCCTATGAGGACACGACCGAGGGTGAGGTGGTGATCCAGCCGAATTTCGACGTGGTCTTTCTGTCCCCATCGCCGGTCAAGGAAGCCGAGATCGGTCGCCTTGCCAAACGACAAGGAAAGCGCGTCGGCACGTTGTTCAAGATCACGAAGCAGTCTATTCTTGCCGCCGCCGCTGCGGGACTCACGGCCGACGACGCCCTTCGGACGCTGCAGGACGCCTCTTCCCGGGACATCCCCAAGAACGTGGCGCGCGAGATCAGGGGATGGTTCGCCCAATGCCGGCAGGTCGCCATGGGAGCGTCGATTCTCATTTATTGTCCCGACCCGGAGACCGCCTCCCGGGTCAAGTCGTGCGGCGGAAAGCACGTCGCCGCCATCACCGATACGATCCTGGAGCTCAAGACGCCGAAAGAGAAAGCGTCCCTCCTCCGCAAGCTGCGGAAACTTGGCGTTTTTTGCCGTTCGGAATGAAGCGACGGGCCTCGCCTCCACCGCGCCACTGGGGACGCTTGCGCGATGCGCCTACTCGCCGGATGATTGTGCTTGACCTCCGCTCTCGTTGGTGGTAGCCTGCGGTCGTTTGATCCATTCATGAAGAAGGAGCTGTCCGTGAACGCGGGCGTGAGCTGCTACTGCTTCAACAAACTGCTGACCGGCGGCGAGGCCACGCTGCATGGCGTGATCGAGTTCGTCGGCAAGGAGACCGAGTCGGAATACTTCGAGCCGCTGACGCGATTTTTCGACCCGGAGAAGGACGAGAACGAACAGGCCAGGGAGGCCCGGAAGCTCCTCGACGACGTGGGCCTGAAGGCGTCGTGCTACACCCTCGACAGCAACTTCGGCACGCCCGACGACGCGGCCCGGCGCGAGTGCATCGACCGCTGCATCCGGCGCATCGAGACGGCGCAGATTCTCGGCGCGCCGGCGATCCGCCTCGATCCGTGCACGTCGCTGCCGAAGGAGGTCGTCGAAAAGGGAAATCTGGATGACTTCCTCCCCCGCATCGCCGAGGGGATGCGGGAAGTGGCCGACGCCGCGGCGAAGGCGGGGGTGGATGTGGGCGCGGAAAACCACGGGCGGATGTTCGGCGGCTACCGGCACGTGGCCGAGATGATCCGTCTTGTTGATCGGCCGAACTTTGGCGTAAACATCGACCCGACGAATTTCCGGATCGTCTTCGGCGAGGACCATGTGGAGAACACGCGAAAGCTGGCCCCGCATGTGAAGCATGCCCACCAGAAGGACTACCACATCCGCAAGGATCAGCCGAGCGAGGACTGGCGCGAGGTCCGCCCGGGCGAGTTTGTCAAGCCCTGCGTCGTGGGCGAGGGCGATGGGCGGGTGAAGGAGTGCGTCCAGGTCCTCCATGACGCGGGCTACCAGGGCGTCATCGCCCTCGAGACGCCGGGAGGGGGCGATATCCACGAGGGCGTGGCCCGGGGCGTTGCGAACCTTCGCCGAATTATCGCGGGGTGTGAGTAGGCGCTATCGCGGAAGGCGCGGCGCCGGTTTCTTGCCATACGTTACTTGGTACCACAAGAACGGAATGATCTCAATCGAGTGATGCCGGAAGCCATTGCGCGCAGAAAGCACGTCGTGTTTTTCGTCTGTGCGATTCTGTGCGTCTGCGGGGCCGTGGCCGTGGCGCTTTCCGTGCGGTTTCGCGTCGGCGGCGCGCCGATCCATCCGGCCGACGCAACACGCCCCACTGCCCCCGCACCGGGCCGCATGCTCATCGTCCTCGTCGATTCCCTCCGGACGGATTTTGCCTTCAGCAATGCCATGCCGTTCGTGTCGGGCCTGCGGGAGCGGGGGGCGTGGGGGGTATCGGAGGTGGTGTCCGTTCCGGTTTCCATCGCCGGGGACCACGCCCTCTTCAGCGGGGCGCTGGACGGCCCGCTGTCCATTCTGCAGGAGTGCCGCGCGCCCGCGGCCACGCGCGACAATCTCTTCCGGCGGGCGCACGAACAGGGCAAGCGGGTCCTGATCCTCGACGCGTTCCTGCGGGGCATCTATGGGGCCTCTGCCGACGCCTCGATATTCGAGCCGAAGACATTTCCCTTTCGCGAATATCGGGAAAGCGCCCGGTTCGTCTTCGGGCAGGCGCATCGAGCGCTCACGAAAGAGAAATGGGACATCGCCGTCGTCCCCTTCTACTCCCTCGATAGCCTGGGCCACCTCGAGACCCCCCGGTCGCCCCACTACCGGCCGATGGCCAAGGCCATCGACGACTGCATCCGCCGGCTGGTCGAGCTGACGACGGACAGGGACGTGGTCTTCATCACGTCCGAGCATGGCATGGACGACGAGGGGTTTCACGTGGACGCGAGCCCCATTGTGATGGACGCGCCCTTCGTCCTGGTCGGGCCCCGTGTGCGCAGGGGCGGGCCGCGCCGCGTCGCACAGATCGACTGGGCGCCGACGCTGTCGCTCCTGGCCGGGGTGCGGCCGCTCTATCCCACCCCCGCCGTGCCGGCGCTGGACCTTCTCGATATGCCGCCGGCCCGGGAGCGAGCGATTCTGGATTCGCTATCGCGACGATTCGGCGACGGGGGGATGCGAAGCCTGGATCAGATCCGGGAGAGGCGCGACGCGTCTTTGGCCAGGAAGGGATCCCTCTTTGCCGGGGTCCTGATCGGTTTGCTGGTGGTCGTTTCACTCATGTTCATGGCCCTCGCGGCGGTCTCCGGCCCGTTTCCGCTGCGCCGTGTGCTGATCATGGGTGCGGAAATGTTCGGTCTTTTCGCGCTCATCCTTGTGGTGTGTCAGACGGGGCTGTGGGATTTCGTCCACGGATGCTGCCCGTTCCTCGGGGGCTTTATCCGGGGCCATGCGCCCCATGTGCTGGCGCTCTTTGCCGCGTGCGCCCTCGTGCCGAGGCTGTTTCGACGGAGAAGAGGACAATGGACGGCCAATCGCCGCGAGGGGGCCGTGCTGCTGGCGGCAAGTTTGATTTTTGCGAATGTGTTCGCCTGCCGAGCGCCGTATGACATGCTGCACTGGACTGTCTTCCTCATCCCCCTCGTTGCATGGGGGGCCGGAGGAGGAATCGCCTGGCTGGGCATCTTCGCCTCGATCGGCTTCGGCATCGCCTTCCGCAGCGCGGCGTATCGGAGCGACATACTGGGGGCCCTGGTCTTCCATCGCTGGTTGCCCGGCATTGCGGTAGCGCTTATGGCCTTTATTGTGGCATGGCGGCGGACACGCGGGACATCAGATAGGGGGAAGGCGCTCCTGCGCGGCGCCTCGGTGTTTGCGCCGTTTATCGTCCTGATCGCGCTGCCGTTGCCGGTCGAGCCGAAGGCGATGCTCTTCATCCTGTTCATGCTTCCGGTGGGGTGGATCACGCGCCGGGACGCCGCCTGCCGCCACGCCTGGTGGGCGCTCTGGGTGGCCCTGTTCTATCTGGGGACATCGGGCAGCATCAACCACGCCGCGCACGTGTCGGCGTTTCCGATGCTGCTTGCCGCATGGGCGGCGGGGCGGGGGCGGCCGGCGGCGACGCGGGCGGTGATTGTGGCCGTGGTGATCTGGGCGCTCTACCTCATCGCCGGGAACGGGTTCGTCCTGAAGACCACCGAGCTGACCGACGGATACATCATGCAGACGGCCATGACGGAGGCCCTCGGATCGACGGCCCTGGTGATCGCTGCGCGCCAGCTCCTCCCGGCGGCGGTGCTGGTCCGGATCATCATGGATGTGGAACCGCCCGTGCCGGTTGCATCGGTCATCAGCGCGTGCCTCCTGCCGGTTGTGTGCGCCGTCGGCGCGAGGCTGGCGCTCCTGGTCTCGACGCCGTCGGCTGGCTTCCCCTACATGGCCCTCGGCGTGGAGGCGGCGTATATGGCGGCGCTGCTCCTCGTGTTCGTGATCGTGGGGGCCGGTTCCCTCCTCACAGCCTTACGATCCTCCCTCCGTCGGCGGCGTCACGGGCCCTGAGGACAACCTCGGTCATGCGGAAGCAATCCTCCGCCGGGATCAGGTGCTCCTTCTCGCCCTTGATCGAGGCGACGAAGTCGAGGAACAGGTCCTGTTCCGGCGGCATCTCCGGTTGGGTCGGCCCGTCGGCCTCGGTGATGAGCGTCACTTCGCCGGACATGACCTCGACCACGCCCTGGCTCCCCGCCAGGCGCAGGCGGTCGTCGCCGTGGGTGTCGGCGGTGGAGGGGCGGCAGTAGTCGATGCGCATGGTCGCCGACCCGCCGTTGTCCAGCTTCAGGAGCACGCTGGCCTGGTCCTCCATGTCGCGGATGTCGGGGTGGCCGGTGTTGGCGTGATAGGCCATGCACTCGACGAACTCCCGGCCGCTGGTCCAGCGGATAAGGTCCATGCCGTGAATGCCGACGAAGGGGATGGTCCCGCCGAAGCTCATGCGGCAGCGCTGCCACTCCGGCCGGGCGCCGAGCTTGTAGGACTTCTGCGCCGTCGCGAGGCAGACCTCGCCGAGGACGCCGCTCTCGACGATCCGCTTCACGCAGAGGTACGGCGGCGTGAAACGCATGGTGAGGAGCATGGTCAGCTTGACGCCGGCCTTCTCGACGGCGGCTCGGGTTTCGGCCAGGTCGTCGAGCGTGGTCGTCAGGGGCTTCTCGCTGCAGAGGTGCAGGCCCCGCTCTGCGCCGGCCTGGATTTGGGCGGCGTGCTGCTCGTTGGTGGAGCAGATGGCGAGGATGTCGAGCGTCTCCTTGTCGAGCAGCTCCTCCCAGTTGGCGTAGAAGCCCGTCTCCTCGTCCCCCGCCTTGGTCTTTCTCATGCCGTCGAGGGCGTCCTGGCGCTCGCTGGCCACGGCGGCGAGGCGGAGCTCGTCGCTCTTGACGATGCCGTTGAGGACCGCGCCCTGGTGTCCATCCAGACCGATCAGGCCGACGTTCATCATGGTTTTCCCTTTCGTGAACTCGTGTTGTGCGTTCGGCAGGGTGGCATTGTAGCAAAGCACACAAGTCATGTCAGCTTTTCATTTTCTTGTTGATTGATCGCGGCCACGCGTTCTGATAGAATCGCTCCCCTGTTCCACAGGTCATCACGCAAATGAAGGAAGGAGAGGGCGTGCGTCGCCGAATCGCCCCGGGCGTTCTGCTTTTCGCACTTCTGCTCGCCGAGGAGTCTTCTGTGGCAATGGAAAACGGAAAACCCGTCGAGATCACGATCCGGTCGTCCGTCGATGGAACGGACCAGCCGAACATCATCCAGGTTCCGAAGGGCTATGATGGCTCGAAGCCCCTGCCGCTCTCCTGGTCGGCCTGCACAGTTGGAGCGCCGACTACACGCAGCAGGCCGCGGCCATGGGTCCGCCGGCGCTGGAGCGCGGCTGGCTTCTCGTGCTCCCGAATTTTCGTGGGCCGAACCTGCCGAAAAACCCGAAGGCCCCCGAGGCCTGCGCCTCGATCCCGGCCCAGCACGATGTGATCGATTCGGTGAATTACATGATTGCAAACTTCAATGTGGACAAGAAACGGATCTACCTCACCGGCGGGTCCGGGGGCGGGCACATGGCGCACATGATGGCGGCCAAGTATCCCGACCTGTGGGCCGGCGTGAGCGCGTGGGTGAGCATCAC
>JAADGH010000116.1 GCA_013152475.1 Planctomycetota bacterium | reverse complement strand
TGCTCCCGCGAGGCGATCAAGGAAGCCGATCTCGCTCTGGTCTTGGGGTGTCGCTTTGGCCATTTCGACACGGCGGGCTGGAACCTGGAGCTCCCGAGGCTGATTCACATCGAGACGGACGCATCCGCTATCGGCGCCGACTATCCCGTCGAGGTCGGCATCGCCGCCGATGTGGCCCCGGCGGTCGAGATGCTTATCGAGGCATTGACGAAGGAAGAGGTCTGCACCGCCTGGGGCGATCGCATCGAGGCGCTTCGGGCCGAGCGGGAGGTCGAGAAGGAGTATCCGATCATTACGGTTCTCCGTCGGGTCCTGCCCGAGGATTCGATTCTGGTTGGCGACGTAAACATGACAGCGTATCGGCTGAGGCGCGCGTTCAGGGTGACCGGGCCTCGGCAGTATTTCGCCTCGAACAGCTATTGCACGCTCGGTTATGGTCTGCCTGCGGCGCTGGGCGCGAAGGCGGCCTGTCCCGACCGGCCGGTCGTTTCGGTCATCGGCGACGGAGGCTTCGTGATGACATTCCAGGAACTGGCCACGGCGGCGCAGTTCGGGATTCATGTCGTGGCCATTGTGGTGAACGACAACTGCCTGACCTCCATCAAGAGCGGGCAGGACAGGCGATGGGGGAAGCGCTTCATTGCGGTGGACCTGGAGAACCCGGACTTCCCCGCGTTGGCCGAGGCCTTCGGTCTGCGCGGATGCCGAGCGTCCGACGATGCGGAGCTGGAAGCCCTTCTCACCGAAGCCCTCGATGCCGACACCACCACCGTGATCGAGCGGCCGATCGAGAAGCGGTACTGAGCACCGCATTTCATTGATCCATTTGGCCCTCGTCCCTCCTTGCGTCATTCCCGCGAAAGCGGGAATCCAGGGATTACGCCCGCTCAAAAACGTAACCACAGGATTTGCAGCGCCACATTTTCTTCCGTTTCCCTTCCGTGAATAGCCCAAACAGGATCAAAGGAATGCCGACGACGATTTCGATGCCGGTAAAGCAGAGCGGGATGCCGACCGCTACGAGAATCAGGGCAAAGAAAAGGTCACGGCAGTTGCCGCTACTCAGCGTCGCCTTTTTCATGGCCCCGCCGCATTGCTAGCAGGTTGGTTTCGCCATGTTGCTTCCCTCTTTCCGAGATGTGAAGAAACCGGATTGTCCGTCAGAAAGATACCGACCGCTCCGGGCCGCGTCAAGAGAAGAAGAGGTCAATCGTCTCCCGGATTGTTTCCACGTCAAAGGCCAGGCCAAGATTTGCGAACCCCGGCTTAACTTCCTTTCCTACTACAATCGGGGCATACCTCGTCTCGGCCACAATCCCAAGCAGAAGAGGGGGCGCAAGCTTGCCTTCTATCTTGTCTCGCACGAGTCGACCAAATACAGGCTTCAGAACAACGGGACTGCCGCTTGAGCCGGGAACCGTCGCCCCATCAACAAGAAACGCCCTCCGCATTCTCTCTCGGGGGCTACCATCAGGATTCTCAACAACATCACAGACAGGACAGCCTATCTCAGTCGCAAGTATTCCTTGTCGTAGCAACGGCAAGCTTGTATCGCCCTGTCGGAAACCCAATGGGTACCCAAGCGTGGCTATCTCGTCCCCTGCAGTAATGTCAAGTTCCGTCCGTTTTGCACTGTCGGCAAAAGCATCATCGCCAACGTGCGTGAACTTGAGACCGGGGTTAGAAAGAAGGATCGGAGTGACGTTGACGGCAAGTACGTCAGTGTCCGCGTCACTGTGTTCACGGTACCGCTTCGTACCATCAGCGTCAGACAATTCCCGCTTGACAGGACATGCCTTGAGCGTGTTGTCGGTATCTTGGCTATTGAAATAGCAGGTGATGTGAGAGGCCGAATTTCGCCGAACCGATTCCTCGTGGATCACGTGCTTGTTGGTTACAAGAAAGACCAACCCTTCCTTCTCGGATATCGGGCGAGATACCAAGAACCCGGTTCCGCCATCCCCCCATTGATTCTCAATTCTGACTGTTGTATGAAGCCATTGTCGAGCAAGTAGAGAAGCCACAGCAACTTCCCCCCATTGGAGAAATGGAGAAATCGGATCACCTGTATGAAACATACCGGCCGCTCCGGGCTGTGTCAAGAAGATCTTGGTCTGCGCCCCTTGAGATACAGGTACAGACAGCGCCTAACATTCCGATTTGGCAAGTGCCGTTTTGTGTGGTATGCTTCTCGTGACGGGTGAGAGATGGCCCCGGCGAGAATCGCTGGGGCCGGTGTGTTAAAGGGGCTGGGGTGTACTGTTTCTCACCAACTGGGGCAAATCGCCTGAAGAATTAGTGAGCGTCTGTCTCTGATAGTGTAACATGGGAGAGTGTTATGCAGGAAGGAGAAAGGCGAGATGACAGAAGGACGACGGAAGTTCTCCGCGGGTGGAGAGGGGATGCAAGTCTGCGAAGCTGGAGAAGCCGTGGTCGCAGGCTTCGTGCGTGTGCGAAGACCGCACCCGTAAAGGGTGCGGCTACAGACAGATCGGTGATCGGATGGCTTCTCAGTACGTGCACTTTGGGCTGGGGCAGCCGCCGGAGTATTCCGAATCGACGCTGGTCGGTTCGCGCAGGCCCTCGGGCACTTTCTCCGCGCCGGGGAACTGGAGCACCTGCCCGGTGCGGCTGCCGTAGCGATAGACCGTGACGCCCTTGCACTTCAACTCGTAGGCCAGCCGGAAGATTTTCTTCACATCATCCACCGTTGCGTCTTTGGGCAGGTTCACGGTCTTCGACACCGAGTTGTCGCAGTGCCTCTGGAACGCCGCCTGCATGTGGATGTGATACCTGGGCGGGATGTCGAAGGCGGTGACGAAGACGCGCCCAACGTCCTTCGGCACACCCTTGATTCCCCGGAGCGATCCGCGCCGGGCGATCTCGGCCATCAGGTCCGAGCTGTAGAAACCGCGTTCTCTCGCGATGCGCTCGAAGGTGGGATGGACCTCCAGCAGCCGGGCGCCCTCCATGACATTCCGCACAAACGAAAGCGCGAAGATCGGCTCGATGCCGCTGGAGCAGCCGGCGAGAATGCTGATCGTTCCGGTGGGGGCGACGGTCGTCACGGTCGCGTTTCGCAGCTTCGTCCCACGTCTTGCGTAGCGGCTGAGCTTCCAGTTCGGGAACTCCCCGCGCTCCTCGGCGAGCGCCGCGGACACCCGCCGGGCCTCCCGTGACACGGCGCGCATGATCCGCTCGGCCAGCCCCAGCGCCTCGGTGGAGTCGTAAGGGACGCCAAGCGCGACCAGCAGGTCCGCAAAGCCCATCACACCAAGGCCGGTCTTCCGGTTGGCCCTGGTGATCTCTTTCACATCGGGGATGATGTAGCGATTGGCGTCGATCACGTTGTCGAGAAAGCGGACGCCGATCTCGACCGTGCGCCTCAGCTTGTTCCAGTCGATGGCGCCGTCGGTCATCATGTGCGCCAGGTTGATCGATCCCAGATTGCAGCTTTCGTAGGGAAGGAGCGGCAGCTCGCCGCAGGGGTTGGTGGCCTCGATTTTTCCCAGCTTTGGTGTGGGGTTGCGGCGATTGATCTGGTCGATGAAGAGCATCCCTGGGTCGCCGCTTTTCCATGCGCTGGCGCAGATGAGATCGAAGACGGTGCGGGCGGAGATGGTCTCTACCGGTTTGCCCGTCCGCGGGCTGACGAGCCGATATTGGCGGTCGCTCTCCACGGCCTTCATGAAGGCATCGGTTGCCGCGACGGAGATGTTGAAGTTGCGGAGGTTCCTGGCGCCGACTTTGGATTCGATGAACTCGAAGATATCGGGGTGGTCCACACGAAGGGCGCCCATGTTCGCCCCGCGCCGACGTCCGCCCTGTTTGATGACCTCCGTAGCCGTGTCGAAGACGCGCATGAATGACACCGGTCCCGACGCGACGCCGTGTGTCGAGCCGACGACATCGTTGCGCGGGCGCAGGCGCGAGAAGGAAAAGCCGGTGCCGCCGCCGGTCTGATGGATCTGCGCCATCTGCGACAGGGCCTGGAAGATGCTCTGTATCGAGTCGTCCACGGGCAGGACGAAGCAGGCCGAGAGCTGGCCCATGGGGGTGCCGGCGTTCATCAGCGTCGGGGAGTTGGGCAGGAAGTCGAGACGGGCCATCGCGCCGAGGAATTCCTTCTCCCACCGGCGGGCCTCTGCACGGGAGGTATAGCTTGCCTCGGGTTCGGCCACGGCCCGGGCGACACGCTGGAACATCTGCTCCGGGGTCTCACAGATGCGGCCCTGGTCGTCGCGTCGGAGGTAGCGCCGCTCGAGCACCTTGATGGCGTTGACGGTAAGCTTGAGTTCGTCGCGGACGCCGATGAGCCGCTTGGCCTCCCGGCGCTGGCTGTGTTCGTGCCGGTAGAGGATGTAGGCGCGGGCGGCGCTGGCCAGACCGCGGTGCATCAGCACCTCTTCCACGATGTCCTGGATTTGCTCCACCGTTGGGACCTTGTCCTCGATCCGTGTGGCGGCGAGGGTGAGCACCGACGTGGTCAGCTCGGCGGCGAGGCGATCATCGCCCGAGTTGGTGGACAACAGGGCCTTGCCGATGGCGGACTCGATCCGCTTCGCATCGAACGGGACGACCGATGCATCGCGTTTGCGAATCTGTCGGAAGGGCGGTGTCTTTCTCGCCATTTGCAGAACCCTCAAAAGGATGCGCGGCGTCCCCTATCGAGAGGCGCGCCGCGCGTTGTATGCCGTCTTCTTATCGGTCGATCAGTAGCCGTAGTCGGCCTTGATGCCGATAGCCTTTTTTGTGTCCGGCTTGATGGCCTTTTTCGCCTGCTTCGACATCGATTTGAATTTGTGCCACCACGGCGGGCTCAGCATCTCCGCCAGGCCCATGATCTGCTTGATGCGCGGCAGCGCAATCCGTGTGAATGCGCCTTCCAGCGAGGCGAGCGTCTTCGCCTTCGGATCGCTGAACGCTTCCTTGAAATACGCGCGACCACACATCGGGCCGGCAAAGCAATCGGACACCAAGGCATACTGTGCGGCATACTGCTCGAAATCGACCGCCGCGCTCAAGAGGAGCATCGGACGCGGCACGGCCTTCGCCATTTCCTTGGCGCACTTCCGCACCTCGTCCGGCGTGCAAACTAGTTCGTACTGTTTGTCATCTTTTCCGGTGGTCCACAGGAACGGGACCTGCGTCTTGTAGAAGTCGCCGAGCGAGCCGAACTCCTTCGCCATCTTGACGAGGCCACTCGGCAGGCGGCGGCCCAGGCCGGCCTTCGACTCGCCGGGACGCTGGAACATGAGCGTCTCGCTGAAGAGCGGCTTGCCCAGCTTCCGGCATCTCTCGTAGACGTCCGTCAGCCACGCCTTGTTGATCTTCCAGCTCTCTTTGTGGTCGGGGTTGAGTTTCACAAGCGTCTTGAAGGCATCGACCTTATCGACAACATCCTCGGGCTCGACATACAGCTTGGCCAGTTGTCCACGTCCCCCGTCGATGGGGTCGGAACTGGTGTCTTCCAGACGGCCGATGAGCATCACCTTCCTGCCGAGCATGCTGCGGAAGCCCGGGCTCAGGTAGGCGAGCGAGTTGAACAGCGCGGCTGTCGGCAGGCCCTGAAGTCCGCGCGCAAAATGGCGGCAGACGGTGCGAACGTCGGCATCGGTGGCTTCCTTCTTCTTGCCGATGCGCTTGTGGAAGCTGCTGATCAGTTTCAGGTAGGAGGTGTGCTGGTCCGACGCAAAGACATCCAGCGTTCCCTCGGGTGCAAATTTCGCGAGGATCTTGAAGACCGAATCGGATACTTCAGTGCCGTCCACATATCTTGCCCATGTCGCCATTCGTTGCCTCCGCTCTGCTCTCGGGATTGTGCTTCGAGTATCTACCGTACGTTAGTTGAGCAAACCAGTATACAATGCACTTCGTGATTGTGCAAATAACTTCTTGTGAGATTCCTGTTCGCCCCTACTTTGCCATCCTCTTCAGCTCGTCCGTGTTCGCTCGGACCTTCTGCATCGCCTTCAGGATCAGCTTCATGTCGCTGACGGGTCCGAGGAAGTAGCGGTGGCTTATGCTGAGGGCTACGTTCGCGTGCAGGTGCTCGGCCACGGGGCACTTCGGCTTCTTGAGTTTCATGTTTTCGAAAACCGGGTTGTCGTAGATCGGCCGGCCGTGCGCGCCCACACCGACGGGCACGCCCTCCGCGTTCATCGCCCGGATGAACAGGTCGCGGTGGATGCCGTCGAACTTCTTCTGGTCGTAAAGGAAGTTCCAGTAGTAGAACCCCCAGCGCGTCACGCGCTTATCGCGCTTGATCGCGTCCACGCCGTCGATCTTTTCCATGCCCTTGGCGAGGAACTTGGTGTTACGCTCGCGGATCGCGGTCTGCTTCGTCAGACGCTTCAGCTGGGCGAGCAGGATCGCCCCCTGCCACTCCGTCATGCGCAGGTTGGACGCCACGCGATGGAACTCATAGAAGGGCCGGTCCTTCATGCGGCCGATGTGGTGGAAGGAAAAGGCCTTCTCGGCAAGCTCTTCATTGTCGGTGATGACTGCTCCACCTTCGCCGCAGGTCAGCGTCTTGCCCATTTGGAAACTGAAGGTGCCCAGGTCGCCGATGGCGCCGACGCCTTTGCCCTTCCATTGAGAGGCGTGGGCATGCGCGCAGTCCTCGACGATCGTGATCTTACGTTTTTTCGCGATTCTCATGATCCGGTCCATGTCGCAGGGATACCCGCCGTTGTGGACCACGACCGCGCCGCGCGTCTTCCTCGTGATGGCCGCTTCCATAGCCTTCGGGTCGATGTTGAACGTCTTCGGGTCCACGTCCACGAACACCGGCGTGGCATTCACCAGGGCGATCGCCGTTGCGCTGGCCACGAAGGTGAGCGCGGGGACAAGCACCTCGTCGCCGCGGCCGATGCCCGCCGCCTTCAGCGCGCACTCGATGGCCTGCGTGCCGTTCGTCAGGGCCACGCAATGCTTCGCGTTCTGGTACTTGGCCCAGGCGTTCTCGAACAGGAAGACCTTGCTCGGCCGTTCGTCCGAGTGGCCGCCGCGCCACCAGACGCCGCTCTTGGCCACTTCGGTCACGGCCTTGATCTCGGGCAGCCCGCGTTCGGGCCAGTCCTTGCAGAGGGTCTTGTTGACCACCTTCTTGCCACCGCAGATTGCCAGCTTCGCCACTTCAGTTTCCTCCAGAGCAGTTGCGGAAATCAACATGCGTACGTTGAGCGAGAGTTTACCCCATTCGCCCAAAAAGTCAATGCCCTTTTCGCTTGACATGAAACGGCGGGTGGATAGAATGCGATCCATCCTTGACCCTCGGAGGAAAGCTATGAGCGGAACCCCGCAGCACAGCATCATCGACGTGTGGAACGAAAACCTGGAGAAGTTTCCGAACAAGACGGCCTTCATCTGCCGGGAAAAAGAATACACATTCGCGGAAATCGACCGCATGTCAAGCTGCCTCAGCGGACACCTCCAGCGCCGCTTCGGTGTAAAGAAAGGCGATCGTATCGCGACCGCGCTGCCCAACTGCATCGAATACGTCATCGCGTACTGGGCCATCATGAAGCTCGGAGCGGTTGTCGTTCCGGTCAACACCCGCCTCAGCCCGGATGACATCGCCTATGTGCTCACGAGCACGGAGGGCGAGGTCGTCTTCGCCCATGCCGATGTCTGGGAGCCGGTGCAGGAGGCGTTCGGAGAAGCGCCGGGCATCAAGACCGTCATCGCCATCGGCTTCTCCGGCGAAGACACCGTCGCGTTTGACGAACTCATCGGCGAAGGCGAGCCGGCTGATGCGACCGAGATCACAGAGGGCGACATGGCCATCATCATGCACACCTCCGGCACGACGGGCCGGCCGAAGGGCGCGATCATGAAGCATGGCAACCTGCTCTTCAACCTGAAGAACGCCATCATGACGCACAGCTTCCGCCATGAGGACGTTCACCTGCTGGTCGTGCCCATGTTCCACGCCACGGCCCTCTACAGCATGCTGCCCAGCAATGCCTATCAGGGCAGCACGGTCGTCATCGCGCCGAAGCCGGACGTGAAGGAGCTCGTGGAGCTGATCCAGAAGCACCGCATCACGACGTTCATCGGCGTGCCGACGCTGTTCTACTTCCTCACCACGATGAAGAACGTGGACAAGTTCGACCTGGGCAGCCTGCGGCTCATCGCCTACGCGGGCTCGCCCATGCCGCCGCAGACCATCGTTCGCCTTCGCGAAAAGCTCCCGAATGTGGCGCTGCACAACTTCTTCGGCCTGACGGAGACGATTTCCATGACCCACGTCCTGCCCAGCCGGGACGCGCTGGAGCGGGCCGACTCCATCGGCAAGGTCCTGCCCCAGGTGCGGCAGCTCATTGTGGATGACGACGGCAAGCCGGTCCCTCCCGGGACGATTGGCGAGCTGTGTTTCGCAAAAGAGAATGTCATCGACGACTACTGGAAGCGGCCTGGCCTGCTCGACGAGTCGATCATCGACGGCAAGTGGTTTCGCACGGGCGACTACGCGATGGTGGATGAGCAGGGCTATGTCTACCTGAAGGGCCGAAAGAAGGAGATGATCATCGTCGGCGGCGAGAACGTTTACGTGAACGAGGTCGAAAACGTTGTTCTCTCGCACCCCGACGTTCTCGAAGTCGCCGTTGTGGGTGTGGAGGCGAAGGGCGTTCGGTCGTATCTCGGCGAGGTGGTAAAGGCGGTGGTGGTGCTGCAGCCGGGCGCGGAGGCGACGGAGCTGGACATCAAGCGCCACTGCAAGGACAAGCTTGCCAGCTACGAGATGCCGCAGATCGTCCAGTTTATGGACGAGCTCCCCCGCAATCCCACGGGCAAGGTCCTCAAGCAGAAACTCAAGTAGCCACACGGGTCAATCATGCCGACATTTTCCGAAGACAAGCTGCGGGCAATCGCATCGCGGATATTCCAGGCCGCCGGCTGCCCGACGGACGAGGCGGATCTGGTTGCTGATGTCCTCGTCAACTCCAACCTCGTCGGACACGACTCCCACGGCGTCATCCGCATCTCGCAATATGTGCGGAGCCTGCGAGACGGGAAGGTCAAGCCCGGCGCGGAGATTCGAGTCGTTCGGCAGACCCCTGCCACGGCGGTTCTCGATTGCGGCTGGGGGTTCGGCCCCGTCGGCGCGAAGCGGACGATGGCCCTGGCCGTGGAGAAGGCCGAAGCGACGAGCATCAGTTGCGTGACCACGCGCAACTGCAATCACGTGGGCCGGTTGGGCGAGTATCCGGTGATGGCCTCCGACGCCGGCATGATCGGCATCGCCATGGTGAACAACCACGGCGGCGGGCAGGTCATGGCGGTGTACGGCGGCCGGGCGAAGCGGCTGTCGCCGAACCCGATCTCCGTGGCGATCCCGCGACGCGGTGCGCCTCCGGTCCTCCTTGACATCACATCGAGCGTCGTCGCCGAGGGGAAGCTGCGCGTCAAGCGGAACAAGGGCGAGCGTGTCCCGGAGGGATGGATCGTGGATCACGAGGGGACCCCGAGCACCGACCCAAACGACTTCTACGCGGACCCGCCCGGTGCGATCCTGCCGATGGGGGGCATCGTGGCGCACAAGGGATACGGCCTGAGTTTCGTTATCGACATCCTCTGCGGCGCGCTGAGCGGTGCGGGATGCAGCCGGGAGGCCAACCAGCCCATCGGCAACGCGATGGTGGCCATCGTCATCAAGATCGACAACTTCACCACGCCCGAGGACTTCGACCAGGAGGTCGCCGACCTCGTCACCTACGTCAAAAGCTCCCCGCTCATTCCCGGCTTCACCGAGGTCCTCCTCCCCGGCGAGCCCGAGTTCCGCGAGCTGGAGAAGCGCCGCGCCAACGGCATCGACATCGATGACGAGACATGGCGCCAGATCAGCGAGGCGGCGGAGTCGGTGGGGGTGACGGTGGAGGAGGGGAGATAATCCCAAGGGACTATTTCCAAGGACCACAGTTGACGGAACGTACCCCATCAAGCGCGGCACTCTTACGTCGTCGTCTGCATGGGTATGTTGTGCGAGAGGAGTATAGCTGATACCATCAACAAGCTGGACAGACTCGATAATTCGATGATATCGAAATCGAGTTCGTACTTATTGCCTCGACACAGTACCCGACCGCTTGACAGATCGACATCCAGATGTGCAATGGAGTTTCGGATTCTTTTGAAGTTGCCATTATCGAGGACATTGGGGATGAGCCCGAGATTGGGCGTGTTTGTATGATCAATTATTGCCTCTGTTTATGTACAAACAAGATGTGAAAAGAGGCAGGCCACGGCCAGATTTTCCCCGTGCGAGCTCCCATAATTCCCTGTCCCCTAATAGGTTGCATCCGGAGGAGCTGGGTGTGGCGTTTCGGTGTAGGGGAAGTTACTGCCCGCCCCGAGGCGAGGGCCGCCAGTCCGTGGGGAAGTCAGGAGGCAGTCTCACCACGTCGAACAAGGTCGCTATCAGCTCGTGGCTGTCGCCGGCCCGGTGAGGATTGACGTATTCCCAGACAATCGTTTTATCGGGCGTCACTTCGAATGCCCTGCCGGGATCGGATTCCGTGATCAGGGTGTTCCCGTTCGGCAGTCTCTGGCAGGAGCCGCAGGTGTCCGTCCAGAAGGGATGGTCCTTGTCGCCACGATAGGACCAGAGGACCTTCCTCGACACGGGATCGACCTCGACAACGGCCGACGTCTTCGCCGTTGCGTGGTTGTCCAGCACAAGGAGGTTGCCATGCCCCAAGAGGGTCGGCTGATGTTGTCGGCGCCATAGATCAGATTCCGCCCAAACGATCGTCTCCTGTTCGAGGTCCACGACGCAGACCATATCCAAGAGCCAGATAGATATCAGGACTTCTCCCTGCTTCCAGGGAAGGTCCTGCGTCGTCTTCCAGTCCTCTATGAGTTCGATGGTGTTGGTGTGCATGATATCTCCCGACCGGTGCAGCCTTCCGAGGAGAGGAGCGTGCGGAGAGTTCTCCAGCGCCCGGAGTATCGAGATCTCTTTCAGTGGCTTGCCGTCCGGGCTGAGCACGGTAATGAAGTCCTCCAAGATCGGCTCCGTTTTGTTGTAGTCGGGGTTGATATGAGCTTTCCTTGTCAGGACGTATATGCGTCCGTCCCGCGCCACATACAGATCGTGATGAGCGCCGTTCCGCAGGCTCCAGATTATGTTCGAATCCTTGTCAAGTCGAATCAGTCCTATGCCTTCGAAGATGGCAAAGAGGTCGCCGTTTGGCATCAGGTGCGCCCGCCGCCAGAAGGTGTGAAGCTGTGTTTCGTTGGCGCCCACGTGCTTTTCGATCTTGAAATCCGGCCATGCGCGGTGGACGTCGCAAGCCCACTTGTGTAGCTCCCTGCCGGACATGTCCATTAGGATTGCCTCGGGGGCATGCCCGGAGACCACGAGGTTGTATCCTGCGTAGGCGCGCTGCGGGTCGTAGACGGTGACGCCCTGACGGGGCGGGGCAGGCTTTGATCCGGCGAGGTATCCGATCGAGTGGAGCCGTTGGATTTCGCGCTTCTGTTTTTCCGAAAGCCGTCCCTGAGCCGAGGGCTGTCTTGCCTCGGTCCAGCGACCGGAACGGGGGAGCGTTCGCTCGGGTTGACGGAGGGAACCATAATGGGCTTTCCAGCGCGACAGTTGAGGAAGCGGGAACAGCCCGTGCGAATACCAGACGGCCCCGAAAACGGCGCCAAGGGTAAAGGCATAGATCACTGCACGGATGGCCGAAGCCTTCTTCATCTGGGGGTCTCCTGATCACTGGGCCGAACGAGAGGGTTACGATCCCTGTGTGGGACGGTGCGAAATGCAACGACTCACGTTCCCCGGAGATCGTTCTTCCCTATTCCGCAAGTGGAGCGATCCGATAATTTAGAGGGTAGCGGACGCCTTCCCATGCGTCAAGAGAAAACTGGGTCTTGGGTGCGGCCCTCTTATCTGTCCCGCGCGAGCTTCCATAATGTGCTGTTCCCCAAGAGCTTGCGGCCTGCAAGTGTCTCGCAGATCAGGAGCAGGAGCTTCAGGTGGAGGAGGTTCCACTTGATCTTGATGACGTAGTCCGTCTCGGATTGGGTGCGCTCGCCGGTTGCGCCGTCGCATTGGGTGTAGAGGCCCTGGTCGGTCCAGAGGTGGGTGTTGATGCCGTTTGCAATTGCGAATGCGGCGTCGCGGTAGGTTTCCTCCCCGGTAATCTCGGCGAGTTTGAGGTAGTTCACGGCCATGTCGGTGTTCGAGTCGAGGACCGCGCCATCCCAGCCGGTGAAGGGATACTCGCGAAGCAGACCGGTCTCGGCAAATTGCTGGGTGAGCCAGAAGTCGGCGGACTTCACGGCGGCGTCGAGGAGGCGCTGCTCCTTCAGAACCACGTACCCCTCGATAAAAACTTCCGTGATCGCGAAGTTCTGCCCCAGGCAGACCGTCTCGCCCTCCGTTCCGGTGAAGGCGTTGTATCGCGTGAAGTAGCCGCCGTCGGGGCAGGCCAGCTTCTCCTGGACGCTGTCGAACCATTTCATGAACGCATCGCGGAGGCGATCCGAGGGCCGCTTGCGCAGCAACTCGAGCAGGCCGAACATGAGGAGCGTGTTCGATTTCATGACGGTGGACGTCGGCGCGACGAGGCGCTTCCATCGCCCGCGCTTGAGATACTTGAGCGGCAACAGCAGGGCCTCGTTTTCCATCCAGCGCAACGGCCTCGGCAGGCAGCCCATCAGGACAGCGGGCAGGCCCGCGCCCGGGACCGACTCGATGAGGCAGAGAGGCTCAACAGCATAGCGAACGCCAGTTGGCGTGATGTGGTCGTTGTCCGGGATAAGGCCGAACTTCTGAAAGAACGGACTTGCGATCCAGTAGTCGATCATCCGCTCGGCGTCGTCGAGCAGCTCGTCGCGTCCGGTCAGCTCGGCGACCTCGACGAACTCCTCCGCGATCAGACCGCAGTAGCGCGGGTCGGCCACTTTGGCTTTCATTCTTGCGAAGGGGACAACGGCCGCTGCAAGGCACCCATCGGGCCGAAGGGCCGTGTCGCGGAGGCCATTGACCATGTCGAGGATTGTGTTGCGAACGCTCTCGTTCCCGGTGATGCGAAGTATCTCGACGAGGCCGAGGAGCAGATCGTCATGCCATGCGGGAAAGAGGGGATGCCAGGGGTGGAGCTTGCGAGGTTTTGTTCTGCTTGTGTCGATGTGGGAATCGATGAGGCCGCGCCAGTTGGCGCCAAAACGCCTGGCGAGGTCCACCTGCTCCACGGCCCAGTCGATCCACTCCGGCCGGTCGAGGAGCTTGCCCGCCCAGGCGACGTATTGCGCGTAGTCGCCCAGGTCTCGAACGAGGCTGGTGGTGTCCTTGGCGCCGGTGCGGGAGTCGAAGGAGTTGTAGACGAGGCCGTTCGCGCCGGCGTACTCGGTCATGGCCAGGTGGACGATGCGCTCGATGTGGGCCTGGGTCTGCTCCCGGGTGATCATGACTTCTCCGCCAGGATCAGGATGCACTCTTTGCTCTTGACCGGGACGAGCTCGACAAAAAATTTCATGATTCCGAAGAACCGGCCGCGCCGGGGGGCCTGGGTCTCCTCCCGGTACAGGCCGACGTCGCAGGAGCGGACCTCGATCGGGCGCAGGCCGTGATGGGTGAGCAGGTCGCCGAGTTCGCGTTCGCGAACAAAAGAGAATGGCCCGATTTTGTAGAAGGGGTTGTGCTCATACACATCGCGGATGCGGACCAGCGCGAAGCGCAGACCGATCAGACGGTGGTACAACGAGCCGCGACCGAGGGCCGCCACGAGCACTTTGCCGCCCTTCTTGATCTTTGGGGCGAGCTTCTCCAGGAGCGGCCCGGGTCGTGGGTCGAATTCGAGTTTGTTGATCAGGAGGGCCAGGTCGATGGAGTCGTCGTCGAGGTCGAACGTGTAGTCGGGACCGATGGCAGCGGTTGCGCAGTCTGGAAAGAGTTCCTTCGCGACACGCAGGTTCTCCTCGATGGAATCGGCGACGGTCACGCGCCCGACCCCGGCCGGCAGGGCCTGGACGAGTCGCTCCACGGGCCGCAGGTCCCAGGCATGGACCTCGCAGATATGTCCCTCTCGCGGCATGACGGGCGTCAGGAGCGTCTCGATTTCGCGCCAGAGCCGGTCGAACTGGGTGTCGCTGAGGATTCCCAGCTCGGCGCGCTTGTTGTAGACGGAGAAGATGCGGCGGCGGTACTCCGCCACCTCCTCGGGCGCCCAGTGCTTTGGGTCAATGCTCAGGTTCAGGTGGGGGCGCTGTCTTTCGTATTTGTTAAAATGAAGAATCTGCTCGACCGGCGACTTGTAGGGCCGGGGCGGTTCCTCATCGGGGTACCCGATCAAGACGATGCACGCGATTTCGAAGTGGGCCGGGATCGAGAGGACTCGGCGGATTTTATCGTC
Source organism: Planctomycetota bacterium (assembly GCA_013152475.1). Classification (GTDB taxonomy): domain Bacteria; phylum Planctomycetota; class Brocadiia; order JAADGH01; family JAADGH01; genus JAADGH01. Next base: position 24,421 of record JAADGH010000116.1, on the reverse strand, counting down.
CCCGACGAAACCCGCCATCCAGCACGTGCCGAGGCCGATCTCGGTCGCCTTGAGGAGCATGTTCTCCACGGCGGCGGACAGGCTCTGCAGGTGGGCCGATCGTTCGCGGACGAAGCGGGAGTCGTAGATTCCGATCAGGCACGCTGGGGCCCACGTCACCTTTCCGGTGGCGACCTTGGCGAGCTGCTGCATGATCTCCGGATCACTGACGTAGATGAACTCGGCCACTTGCAGGTTGCAGGCCGAGGGCGCATGCGTCGCCGCGCGGACGACTTCGCGAATCTCGTCGTCGCTGGGGATGTCGGGTTTGTATTTTCGGATGCTGCGGCGCGTTTCGAGCGCGTCCATCCCTTTTTCCTTCTTCGACTTAGGATGCAATAAGCTTACCAGAGAAATCTGTTGTGTCAAGACAAGAGGCAGGGAATATCTGCCTTGGGGGTAGAATTGGCGCCCGTTTTTGATATAATACGCTGCTTGTGCCGGGGCGGGATCGGGATATGTGGTTCGGAATAGAGACATCTGAGAAAGGGATCGAAATGAAGATCGGCTTGGCCACACTCGGGTTCGGTGATTTGACCAATGAGGAAATGGCGGCGCTGGCCGCCGAGGAGAATTTGGATTGCGTTCAGCTCTTTCTCGCGCAGAAAGACTCGAAGTATTTTGCCTACAACAAGCGCGCCGACGTCACCGGCCTGACGACGGACGAGTGCAAGCGCATCGCCGACGCCTACCGGAGCAAGGGCATCGACATCCCGTCCATCGGCGTTTACACGAACCTCATCGAGCCGGACGATGACGAGCGGCAGGAGAACATCAACTACTTCACCGAGATGATGCGCGTGGCGACGGACATGGGCATCTCCATGCTCGCCACCGAATGCGGCAAGGTGCAGAATGACCTTGGCGCGAGCCTCGCCGATGAGGCATACCCCCGGCTTGTCGAATCGACGAAGAAGCTGATCGAGCAGGCGGAGAAGTACGGCGTTACGATCGTCTTTGAGCCGTTCTTCCATGACCTTCTGGCGACCGCCAAGGGCGTGTGCGATTTTATCGAGGAGATCAACCACCCGCGTGTTCGCGTCCAGCTCGACCCGGCCAACCTGCTGCCGCACAACTCCCTCGACGAGATGTTCAATGCCCTGGTCCCCTACGTCAAGGCACTGCACGCCAAGGACCGGAAGCTGCACATCACCCCCGGCGTCCCTGCGGGAGAGGGCGACCTGGACTATGCGAAGTTCGTGGCGCTGTGCAGGCAGTACTGCCCGGACATCCCGCTGGTGATCGAGTATGTGAACCCGAGCAACTACAAGCAGGCGCTTGAGCATCTGCGGCTGTATCTGTAGGAGACGACATGGCAGGCACGCTCAAAGTCGGCACGGGAGTCATTGACATCACGCCACCCATCGGGGTGAGCCTGGCGGGTGGGCTTCGGGCGAGGAAGTCCACGGGCATCCAGACAAACCTCTACGCGAAGGCGACGGTGTTTGACAATGGTGAAACAGCGATCTGCCTCATCGCCGTTGACCTGTGCGTTCTCGGGAGGGATTACGTCGATAAGGCAACGGCCCTCATCGAGGAACGAACGGGCATCCCGCCGGAGAATGTGATGGTCACGGCATCGCACACCCATGCCGGGCCATATACGAGCCCTGTCTTCGGCAAGGAAGAGGATCGCGACCAGGAATACCTTGCGATCCTGTCGCGCTACATCGCCGATTCGGCGGCCATTGCACAGCAGAATCTTGTGGCGGCGCAGGTCGGCTCGGCCTCCGGAAAGGAGGAGACGTCCAGCCACTACCGGCGGGTGAAGCTCAAGGCAGGGCATGTGCGGAACACGTGGATGAAGCTGGACCCCGACGAGGTCGTGGGGCCGGTCGGCGAAATCGACCCGGAGCTCGGCGTCATGTTGACGCGGGACATGGAGGGGAACGCCGTGTCGGTCATCTTCAACTACACGCTTCATGCGAATTGTCACGACGACCGGGCGTTGATCGATGGGTCCTACCCGTCAAGGGTGGCAAAGATCGTCGAGGGGGAGATCGGCGGCATGACCTCGTACACGCCGGGGGCATGTGGCAACATCAATCCCGTCGGCAAGCCCGACCCCATCGCCCGGGCGCTGTCGGATGAGATTCTGCGGGTGATCCCGAAGATCGAGACCACCTCGGACGTGGCCCTTCGGGCAAAAAAGGTCAGCGTGGAGTTGCCGCTACGGGACTTCTCGCGCTGCCGCACCGAAGCCATCCGGCGCGACTGGCCGGAGGGGGAGGATGTCTTCACGGAAGAGTGGCAGAAACTGCACGAGGCGGGCGACACGTCGGTGGAGACGTCGGTGCAGGTCCTGGCCATCAACGACACGGCCTTTGCCGCGACGCCGGGGGAGTTGTTCGTCGAGATCGGGCGAGAGATCAAGGAGCGGTCGCCCTTCGAGCGGACGTATGTGGTGGAGCTGGCCAACGACTATGTCGGGTATGTCCCGACGCGCGTTGCGTTTGAGGAGGGGGGATATGAAGTGCTCGATGCCCGGTCGAGCAAGGTGGGGCCGGAGGCGGGGGAGATCGTTCGGGACAGGTGTGTGAAGCTGCTGCACGAGGTCGCCGGCGATGGATAAGGACGACAACCGCCCCCCGAGGCCGGACTTCCTGGACTCGGCCGAGGACATCCTGGACAAGCTGCATGAGCCTGATGCGCGCGGCCGCAAGAGCCGGGCGGAGCCTGGGCCGAGGAGGATGGACCGGCATGATTCGATCCACAGCATCGGCTACACACTGGTCAACGACAAGAAGGAGACGCTGGCAAAGCGGCGCGTGGCCATCAGCCTGAATGTAGCGACACATGGGGTCGCGCTCAAGACCTCTGACGCGCTCCAGGTGGGCGACCTCTTGATGCTCGACATTCATATCCGCAATGAACGGGCGATCTATGCCCTCGGCGAGGTGATCCACTGCCGCGAGCTGAGGGACGGCACATTCGAGAGCGGGGTCAAGTTCCTCGACATCAGCGAGGGGGACTATGAACTCCTGCTCACGCTCTTTCCTTGATGCGGCCTACCGCTTCATCTTCTCGTAGTGCTCCGGCAGGTGCTGCTTGACCTGCTCCTCCATCTCGCGCTCGGAGACCGCTGTGATGCGGTGGTGAACGTCGTACTGGTCCATGACCCACCGGGCGATCCTGTGCACCTTCGTCTTGCCGATGCGCTCGTTACCGTGGAGGCCGAGGAAGTTGTTGACCCATAGGCACACCCCGTCGACGCCGGACTTGTCGGTGATGGCGACGCGTGGCGGGACGCCGAGGAGCTTCGCGGTGTCGAAGATGTTGTAGATCCGCTCGTCCCGGGTCAGGCCGTCGGCATGAATTCCGGCGCGGGTCAGGTTGAAGTCGTTCCCGACGAAGGGATAGTTGCTGGGGATATGGGCGTCGATAACCTCCTGGAAGTACTCGGCGATCTCGGTGATCACTGTCGTGTCCATGCCGTTGGCGGTGCCCTTCAGGGCGATGTACTCCATCACGGCGCCTTCGAGCGGCGGGTTGCCGGTTCGCTCGCCGTAGCCCATCAGTGTGGCATTGACCACGTCGCATCCGTAGACCCAGGCGGTAGCGCCGTTGATGTGGACCTTGTGGAAGTCGTTGTGCCCGTGCCATTCGATGCGGTGGGAGGGGACGCCGGCCTCGTGCCGTATCTTGTAGATCAACTTGGGAATGCTGCGGGGGAGCATGGCGCCGGGATAGGAGACCCCGAAGCCCATGGTGTCGCAGAGCCGGACCTTGGGTTTCAGGTTCTTCGGCACCTCGTCGCCCAGCTCCATGAGCTGTTGAATGAACGGCACGACGAAACCGTCGATGTCCGCGCGAGTGACGTCCTCGAGATGACACCTGACCCGCACGCCGGAGTCGAGGGCCGTCTTGACGATGCCGAGGTACTGATCGAGAATCTTGCGCCGGTTCTTGCGGAGCTTGTAGAAGATGTGGTAATCCGAGCAGGACGTCAGGACACCGGTTTCCTCGAGCCCCATCTTCCTGACCAGCTCGAAGTCGCCCTCATCGGCGCGGATCCAGCCCGTGATCTTGGGGTACTCCAGCCCGAGATCCTGGCACTTCTCCACGGCCTCTCGGTCTTTGTCGCTGTAGAGGAAAAACTCCGTGTGAAGAATAACGCCGTTCGGCCCGCTCAGCTTGGACAGGAGCTCATACAGCGCCTGGATCTGGTCGGGGGTGTACGGGGGGCGCGCCTGCTGGCCGTCGCGGAAGGTGGTGTCGCTGATGCGAATGTCGCGCTCGGCCACCTCCTTCGGCTCGAACTCGATGACCTGGCCATCCACCTCTTCATAGATCTTGCCATCGAAGGAGATCCGCGGGACCGTGTCGTAGGGGAAGATGTTTTCGTAGAGTTGTGGTTTTTCGACTTCGACGATGTCTCTTGCTTTTCCCTCAGGCATAAGCGCCCTCCTTGTTGCAGATCACAACAGTCTCTCTGTTTTCGTTCCTACAGGCCTCTCAGAAACTCCACCGCCCTGCGGATGTCCCCGACCGGGTCCTCGCCCGTCTCGCGCTCGATGGCGAAGTAACCGTCATAGCCCGCTTCGCTCAACAACTCGATGTATCGCGGCCACTCGACCCAGCCTGTGCCCAGAGGAACTTCCTGGCGCTGGCCGTCTTCGCGCACCAGAGCATCTTTTGCGTGGGTGTGGACGATGTACTCGCCCAGGATCTTGACCCCTTCCGTGGGCTGATACTCGCGCGTGGCTTTCTCTTTGTCGTACGGCTCCCCGGCGTCTTTCATGTATCGCGCCGGCCAGAGGATAAGATTGGCCGGGTCGTAGTTCACGCGGATTGCCTCGCTGCCCACCGTCTCGATCAGGCGCTTCAGCACCGCCGGGGGCTCGGGGCCGGTCTCGATGGCGAGGCAGGCCCCCACCTTCTCGCCGTGCTCGGCCAGTTGCTTGAAGGAGTCCACGAATATTTGCCATGCGGGATCGGATGTCTCATGCGGCATGATGCCCACATGGGCCTGCCAGATGGCCGGGCCGAGGTCCCTGCTGAGCTCGAGGAGCTTCCTGCCTGCCGCCACGTTTTCCGCCTGTTTGTCCGCCTCGCCGAGGTCCACATTTCCCCCCCAGGCCGAGATGGCGGAGATTTCGAGGCCCAAGGATTCCAGGTGAGAAACCAGCTTCTTCCGCCCTGCCGCGTCCAGCTTGTCCGGGGCGAAGGGTCCGGAGGCGCTCAGGTGGATGGCGGGCACACCCATATCGGCGACGACCTTCATCCCCTCGTAGGGGTCCATCTTCAGGTTGCCCAGCATGATCGCGGTCTTGAGATCGGGCATCTTCTCTATCTCCAGCAAAGGTGAAAACGTCGACTACGTGAAGACGAACGGTCTTTGGTGGGAGGGATTATCCATATTGTGAACGGCGAAGTCAACAAAAAACGCGACGCCGCAGCCTACTCCTTGATGGCCGGCGCCTCGTTCGCCCGGCGGGGCAGGGGCGGCGGCGGCGCCTTCGGCGGGGACTTTGGGGGAAAGACCGGAATGGTTCCCGTCCCCTTGCATTGAGCGCAGTCCACCTTCTTCTGGCCCTGGCAATTGGCGCAGGCCGGGCGGGTGTAGCCGTGCCCGTCGCAGCTTGGGCACTTGTATCTGCCGTTCTTGCATTGCTTGCAGTCGAGGCGGCCGCGGACGCAGTTCGGGCAGTCGATCGTTCCCTTTCCGTCGCAGGCCGGGCAGCCGTGCCATACCGGCTGGTTCACGTATGCGCCGCCGACCCAGACCCATTCGTTGCCCCAGAAGCCGCCCGTGCCTCGGCAGGCCTCGCAGGTGAACCCGCCCATGCCCCGGCACTGTGCGCAGATGAGGAACCCGCGCCCGCCGCAGGCCTCGCAGGTCTTCTTGCCCTTGACACACTCCGTGCATGTCACGCGTGTATTTCCCAGGCCCTTGCAGACAGGGCACTTATCCTTGCCCGATCCGCCGCATTCGGGGCATGGCGACACCCAGATGCCGTCCCGCATGACGTGGCCCAGTCGCCTGTGCGCTTCCCGGTGTCCGGGATTGAGCGTGAGGACCTTCTGAAAGCAGTCGTTGGCCTGCGTGGGGAGCTTCTTGTCCAGGCACCACATTCCCAGGTCATAGAGCGCCTCGGGATCGCCTGCGGGGAGCTTGCCGAGCCGTTCCTTGTACTCGTTCCGCGGCGTGGGCCTCCTCTCGATCCGGGCCACTTGGTCTTTGTCGACGGCGGTCTTGATGCTGCCGATCCGGATGATGATGCGGCCCCCCTCTTCCGTCACTTCGCCCTCGAACTTGCGGCCGTCCTTGAGGTGGACCACATCGGCCAGGACCGGGGTGACGAGCAGCCCGACGGCGAGGAGCGCGACGATCGTGGTCGTAGAGCGTTTCATGGCGTCTCCGCGAGTTTGGGACCCGGATCCTCTATTATCCCTCATGATCCGTTGCATGGCAAGGGCCAAAGGGTCGGAATTCGTCCCTTTCAGTCCTTCATGTGGTCGATTTCCCTGATTTCGCGCCGCTCGCGCACGCGCAGGGGCGTCTGAATGAGCGATCGCCCCGCCCGTGCCGGGGCGGTGATGATCCCGACGGCCCGGCCCTCGATGTGCTCGGCCTTCTCCAGCGGTGTTTTCTTGGGGCTGAACAGCGTGGCAAAGGACTTCGCCTGGAGCAGTTTTTTGAGGAGCGACATGATCTCGTCTCCGCGCAACTTGAACCATTCGACGTTCTGCTTGTCGAGCGTGCCCACGTAACGGCAGATGTCGATGGATGACTTGCTCTCTATACGGTCCGGGATGACCCCCGTGGACTCGCCCAGCCCGAAGCTGTCCACCAGGTCCACGCCGAAGACGTAGCGGATCTCCTTGGTGATGTTGTTGGTCTGCCCGGTCAGGTAGGTGGAGCCGGGATAGCGGAAGCGCATGGTGTTGATGCAGATGTGCCCCTCGGTAACGGAGATGATCTCCCCGCGTTTGAAGTTCCACGTGGCCTGGTGCAGGTTGAGCCAGGGGAAGAGCTTCATCATATACTCCGGCGCCGCCTTGCCGAGCAGGAAGCCGTCGTTGATGTACATCCTGGTCTTGCCCTGCATGCTGCGGATCACGTTGTGGCTGCTCAGGCCCTGCCAGGAGGCTCGCCCGTCGAACCCCAGCTCGCCGTTGACGTAGAGGTTGTTGAACGTATAATTCATCAGGGGCCGCAGGTTATCGTTGGCCTGGATGCGGTCGGCCCAGTAGCTTATGGTGTTTGCCGGCAGGTCCGGGTTCAGGTCCACGCTCCACTCGAAATCGACCATCCCCTCGTTGAGGATGCCCTTCAGCGTCACCGTAAAGACGCCGCCGCGGAGCCGCGCGTGCGACGCAACGTTCCTCAAGCGGTAGTGCCGAATGGCGGGGGTTCTGTCCTGCTGATCGTCCACGTCTAAGAAGAGGTCGCCGATCACAATCTTGCCCCGGATCGTTGCCTTCCGCAGGAAGCTTGCCAGCCGCTCGGGCATCTTCTCAGGGACCAGTGTCAGCGTAACGTTCGGCCGTTCGGCCTGGGCGGGGGGCTTGATGGGAGACAGAACGACGTGGGGGATGATGGGGCGCATATCGAAGCGCGGGGAGAGAATAAGCAGCGTTATCTCAGGATTCGGGTCCGCGTAGTTTTTCACCTTGAAGTCGACCAACGCCTTGCTGTCATTCAGGCGAAAGCAGAAGCCATCGGCGGCGATGAGATCCTCCGTGTACTCGATTCTGCCTGAAAGGTCCCAGAGGTCTTTCTCATGCCGGATCGCGAGACGGTGGATGTCCATACCCGATTCCGAGACCCTCACGTCAAGCTCCGCCTCGGCCCGCTGGTCATTGGCTCGAAGGAGGAGTTTCCTGGCGACGAGTTTGCCCTTCGATATGGCGATGTCGCCCTCGGCCGCATAGGTGTCGTCGCCGTACTCCAGTTGAACCGACTGGATCACGAACTCGTCCCCCCAGAACCCCATATGCATGCCGGCCTTGGCGTGTACGCCGGCGGCCTTGCGGAGGAGCGTCTTGCCCTTGCGGGTCACCACAGAGAAGGCGACGTCATCCACATCGATCCCGCCGGCGGCGCGCGGGCTGTATGGGGGGCCGGTCACGTTGAACTCCGCTTTCGCCGTCCCGGAGGTGCGGAGGTTGTCCCGGAGGAGTTGGAGGTCGATGCCTTTCCGGTCCAGCACGCCCCTCAACGCAGCGTCGGACCGAATCTCCTCGATCGGCAGGGACGCGAGCCAGCGGCCCAGGTCGAGCTGCGACTTGACAAGCAGGTCGAGCTCGGGCGTTTCGCCGGCCACAATCCTTCCGTTCACGTCCGTCTTGCCAACGTCCGATTCGAGGTGGAGGCCGATGCGCACGGGGTTGCCGTACTCCGCCTGCACATTGAAGGCCAAGCGTGATCGCTTTTCCCGTTTCTTCACCGGGACCTGCCGATAGTCTATCCGGACGTCGGCCGTGTCCACGGCGCCGCCGGCCTCGATGTCATCCAGATCGGCGGAAAAACGGAACGTTGTGGTCACCTCTCCGGAGACCCGCACGTCCCCGGGCAGACTCCTTACGAGCGCCGCCGTCTCCTTCGGCAGGCCCTTCGTGTCCATTGTTGAGACGGCATGGCTGAGCTCCGCCTCGATCAGCGATTGGAGTCGCTCCAGGTGCGCGGTCGACTTCATCTCCATGGCAAGGCGGCTGCCGTCCCGGAACCCGCCGGACCCCGATATCTCGACCGCATCGGAGTGATACAGGAAACGCTCGACGGTGAATCGGCCCTGTTGGATGGAGCAGTCCAGACGGACCTCCGGTTCGTAGCGACGGGGCTTGATCACAATGCCGTGATGCCGCCACTCGGAATCGGCGATATGGAGACTGCTGTGCACGCGCAACGTGCCGTCGGGCTGATCCGTCGCGGAGCCGGTGATGCGAATCGGCCCGCTCAGGGAAACCGTCTCCGGCAGCAGCTTCAGACCGTGGGCCCGGGCGGCCGGGACGAGCTTGTCCAGATCGCCCCGGACGTCGAACTCGAGGGCCGCCGTCGGTTCGGTATGTAGATTCTTGATCTTGCCCTGCACGCGCGCCGACACCGAATCGGTCGAGATCGTGATGCTGTTCACGGTGGCCTCCGCCTCGGTGAGCCGGAGGTCGAAGTATGCCTGCAAGGGGGTGTCGAGCCGCCGGATGGGGCTGCCATCGTGGCTTACGACAACCCTATCCAGGTCGAATGTGCCCGACAGGTTGAGGTCCGACGGCGTGCCCTCGATGTCGGCCTCCATCGTGGCGGCGCCTGTGGCGGCCCACCTCGACAGCGCCCGGCGGTGCACCTTCGGGACCCTCGCCCAGAGGGCCGCGGCATCCATGTCGCTGGACACCTTCAGGTTGAGGATGGGGGTCTCCATGGGCGACCGGATCGATCCCTCCGGTCGAAGCGTCCCCACCGGCGTCTTGAGCTCCGTTTTTCCTCCGATCTCCAGGACGCTGCCGCGCAGGGCCAGGTCCACCGCAAGAGAGCTCTTCTCGCCCTTCTTTTTTAGGACATTCCCGCCCGTTCTCAGCTCCACTGCGGCGAGATCCATCTCCCCTGCGATCTTGAGGTCCGTCGCGGGACCGGAGATATGCAGCCGCGACGACAATTCCCCCGTCGCGCTGACGTCCAATGTCTTGGGGACGGCCTTGGAGATCTCTGTGACATTCGCCGTCGTGTTGACCCGCAGATCGACGGTTGGATTGTGGTCCGGGTCTTGCACATTGCCCGTTACAATTGTCTCGCCCAGAGAGGACCGGATCTTGACGCTTCTCAACTCGACCTCATTTTTGTGGCGGCGCAGGCTGTACGTCAGGTCGTCTTTGCCCTCCCATCGCATGAGGCGCTTTCCCCTGTAGGTCACCGCCTCATCCGGCACATCGATTGCGCCCTCGACGGTCAGGTCGGAGAGCGGGCCGGAGAGATTGAGCCGCATTTTCGAGTTGCCTTTGATCTCCAGATCGCTCGGGATCGGGATGGCAACGTCCGCGAGGAACCTCCGCAGTGCGCCGAGGTCGCCCTCGGCATCCATGCCGATCGCAAGGTTGATCCGACGGTTTTCCGAGGTCACCTTGCCGGCGAGGACGGCCCGGACCGGGATCGACTGGAAAACCAACTCCCGGATGTTCAGCGCATGCCCGGCCTCGCGAAAGGCGGTCAGCCGCCCGGTGGCGTGCACCTTTCCCGCGATGCCCTCCGCCTCGACGTGGAAATCCATGGTGTAGTCCAGCGGCTGGCGCTGCGCCCCCCGCGCCGTCATGTTGAAATTGAATATCGAAAAGGCGGGCCGGCCGTCGTCGTCCAGGATCACGGCATCGGCGTTGCGGATCGTCAGGTCCTCCACGGCCAGGTGGGCCATGATTTCCTCGGGCCGGGGCGAGCGGCCGCCGACGTGCATATTGTCCAGGTCGGTCGTGCTGATACAGAAGCTCGGGTCGCGGAGCCGCAGCCGTTTGATGACCACCTGTCCGCGGAAGAGGGGAAGGATCTTCACATAGAGCGTAAAGCTCTTCGCCTGCATCATCGGCAGACGTCCCTCGCGGCTCTTCAGGACCACGTCCTGCATCTTCACACGGCCGAGCCGGGGCAGCTCGATGTGACCGATCTCGACATCGCGATCCGCCTTCTCGCGGAGCGTCGTGACAATGCGCTCCCGGACCCAGTCCTCCGAGAAGACCCATCCCGGCCGGAAGAAAAGCAGGCAGAGGAGACAGGCAAACAGAAACAGGAGCAGCAGCGCCGCAGCGACAAGGCGCCGGCGCCAGCGCTGCCGGGGGACCCTGCCTGGTTGTGGGGTCGACTTACCCATGCTTCATATCGACGTGAGGGCCGGCAGCTATGTCCTGTCGTCCTCGGTAAGGGGTTCGTTCATGCTTCCCATGCGGTAGCCTTGCAGGTCGAGGGTAACGTACAGATAGCCGATCTCCTTCAGCCGCGCCACCACATCCCCCCGAACAGCCGGGGCCATGAAGCGGTCGAAGTCCCCGGGCGGCAGCTCGATGCGCGCGATTGACTCATGGTGCCGCACGCGAAACTGCCGGAAGCCATGCACCCGCAGCGCCTCTTCCGCCCGCTCCACCATGCTCAGCACCGCCGGCGTCAGCGGGATTCCGTAGGGCACGCGCGTCGCCAGGCAGGCGTAGGCCGGCCGATCCCACGTGGGCAGGCCGAGCCCCTTCGATAAATCCCGCACGTCCTGCTTCCACAGGCCTGCCTCCTTCAGGGGGCTGTAGACGCCCAGTTCATCGATCGCCCGCATGCCCGGGCGGAAATCCCCCGTATCGTCCACATTCGACCCATCGACAACGTGTCGGAGCCCCAGTCCCTCCGCCATCTCGACCAGCCGGCTGAAACGTTCCTTCTTGCAGTAATAGCATCGCTCGGGGGGATTGGCCCGGAAGCCTTCGAGCGCGAGCTCCTGCGTCTCGACCACGCGATGGGGGATGCCGTATTTCCGGCAGAAGGCCTCGGCGTCCTCCCGCTCGAAAGCCGGGCACGTCGGCGACGTGGCGGTCACCGCCCACATCCGGTCCCCGAGCACATCATGGGCCACCTTCGCCAGCAGGCTGCTGTCCACCCCGCCGGAGAAGGCCACCAGGACGCTGCCGAGATCGCGGAGGATCGCCTTGAGCTTTTGCATGCGTTCGTCCTCTGGCATGTCGTAAGTCTCTTTTATCTCTGATAGTTATAGAATACCTGATTGTATCGCAAGTCACGAAGGCAGTCAAGGATGTTTGGCAGTGGGTCACATGCGGAGCAGAGGAAAGAGGTCTTGGCGGCTGCGCATGGCGGGCCCTTTGGCTCAACCGATCATCGCCGCCAGGCCCATGAGGAGGAAGATCAGCCCGGCCACGATGCCCCAGGCGATGGCGAAGCCGATGAGGTCGAGGGCCGTCAGCTTCGGGATCTCGAAGTCGGGATGGTTGATCAGCTTGGGGCGGTCCGGGTCGAGGGTCAGTTCCTCGCCTTTCTCATCGGCCACGCTGCAGTGGAGTTGTGCGTAGAACTTGTCGAGGCGCTTTTCATCCGGCCGCTTCGTGAGCAGGCTCACCAGGATGAGCAGGCCGAACTCGACGGGGACGAACAGCGCCACACGCGCGGGGGTCTCCCATCCAAGACCAAAGAGGGCGATGGCCCAGGCCGCGAGCGCGCCAAGTGTTCCGGCCCACACGCCCCATGAGTTTGCCTTACGCCAGGTAATGCCGACCCAGAAGGCCGCGCCCATGAAGGCGATGATCTCCATGGACATCTTCAGGACGGTCGATAGGGCGGAGCGCCCCGCTTCGGAGTACCAGTCGGCCACGAGCGCTACCATGATGCCTGTTAGAAGCATGCCGAAGGATGCGAAACGCCCGACCCACAGATAGTGTCGGTCTTTCCGGTTGGGGAGGATGTGCTCGTAGAAGTTCCGTGTGAAGATGGCGGACCCAACGACCATGTAGGTCTCACATGCCGTCACACCGGCGAGCATGGCGGCGAGCATCAGGCCGCGGAAGCCCGTGGGAAGGAGATCGCGAATGCAGCGCCCCCAGACCTGGTCCGATGTCTTGTCCGTTAACTCTCCCGCATACAGGGCGAAGCCGATCACGCCCACCAGCGCCCAGGCGATGGTGAGGAAGCGCTTGATGAAGTTGCCGTAGCACATGCCCATCCGCGCCTCCAGCTCCGTCTTGCCGCTTCCCGTAGCCGTCAGTGTATGGGGCTGAACGACGATCCCGACGAGACAGACCAGGGACATCATGGCCACGAAGAACAGCGTTCCTTCCTTGGCTCCCGCCGGCGCCACGATGCTGAGCATGTCGGCCTTCTCCGACAGCTTCACCCCCACGGCGGCCAGGCCCCCGGCCTTGTGGATGGCGAAGGGCACGAGCATGATGGAGAGCACGATGATGAGGATGCCCTGGATGATGTCCGTGTATGCGGCGGCCACCAATCCGCCGGTCATGACGTAGATCACCGAGATGACCGAGAGAATCGCGATGGCCAGATCGAGCGACATCTTGCCGCCGGTGGCCCCGGAGATGGCATTGCCTGCGCCGAGCATGACCAGGGCGATGGTCATGATGTAGAAGCTGATACCGATGACGGCGTAGAGCCGTTCGAGGCCGGGGGAGTAGCGGTCGCGGAAGAAGTCGCCCGTGGTGATGTAGCGGAGTCGTCGAGTGATGGGGGCAATGAGCCAGTAGAAGGGGGTGAGGAACAGCCACATCCACTGATACCAGATGCCGCCCAGCCCGACGCGGTAGCATGCGCCGGAGACCTGGACGGGATTGTCCGTGTGGGTTCCCGTGCAGAGCCAGTGGAAGATGAGGACCGATTTGCCGAACCTGCGGCCGCCGATGAAGTAGTCTTCCTCCGTCTTTACACGCCGAGATACCCAGAGACCGAAGGCGATGATGCCCACGAAGTAGAGCACCATGATCATCAGGTCGATGATATTCAATCCCCATACGATCATAGTGTGATCCATGCCTCCGGTTCATCAGCAGGGTGCAGCCCAATGTGTCAGGCGAAGCACTCTACCATCTGCCCGGCGAAGGACGCAAGGGAATATTCGGGGGAGTGTAAACGCTGTCATCGCGAGGAGTCGTTTCCGCGATAGCGAAAGGGGCGAAGCGATCTCGTCGACCAACGGGACATTGTTTGATGAGATTGCACCGTTGGGGGTTACTCGGGTGGGGGCGCCGTATCCTTTGGCGACCCGACCAACTCGACGTCGATGTGCAATGGCGCGCCTTCGGGGTTCGCCATGCCGCGGAAGCCGAGTTCGGTGAAGCCGATGGCGCGGCGGCGGGGCCAGTCGGGATGGTCCTGTATGATCTTGGTGGCTTTCTCATGCGATACACCCAGACCGGGCGGCATGACATACGCGGCGAGGAATGTTGAGCCGGACCAGTGCCCGGGCCGGTTCACGATTTCCAAGCGAAGCGCGTCGCGCCGGTCGTCGGGCCAATTCAGATTGTCGTAGACGACACATGCCGTCTTGCGGTCGCAGGCCTGTCCCTTTGGTGGCAATGGGCCGATGGAAATGCGCTTGCCGCCCTTGCCCAGGAAGAACAGCTCGTGCTCGGATTCCTTTTCGTCCGCGTCGAAGTCATTGCCATAAATCCATAGGCTGAAAGTCTTTGGAATCTCAGCCAGCTCGTGCTTCGGGGCCGTCTCGAGCCAGGCGCGTTTCGTCAGGCCGATGCCTGACCGGTGCTTCAGTTGCTCCGCGTCCGTTCGGTCCCAGCGGTCCTGGAATGTAAACTCGGGGTTCAGGAGACGGTCCACATAATTTCCCTTCCGCCTGATTACATTCTTGCACTCGGGGCGGGCCATGAACTTCCGGATGACCTTCGCCTTCTCTCGAGCCTCGGCGAAAAACTCCGGCTTGATGTCCAGCCGCCATCGGTAGTTCCCTATCTTTTTATCCACCGCCCGGACGGAGTTGACGTAATCCATCACGAGCTTCGTGTAATCGAGCGAGGTCTGCACGATGGCGATGCGCTGCCGGATCTTGTCGGTATCGGCAAGCGGTTTGGCTTCGTCGAGGTACTGCTGGCAGTCTTTCAGACACTCGCCGGTGAAGACTTCGGGGAAGCGATAATAGGGGGGAGAAAAATGCAGGCCCGAGTCGATGGCCGCCTTCTCCAGCCGTTCGTAGTATTTTTTCATTGGCGCCGAAGCGGCTCCATAAAACTTGGTGTAGAAATCATCGAGGAGCTTGTCCACATCCGCGTCGGCGTTCCACAGCAGCCTCGTCGGGATGTAGTACGGCAGCGTGAGTGTGCCCCAGTTGGTGGAATATTGGGTATACACGCCCTTTACGCCGATCTTCTTGAAGTAGGGGTAGTCGCGCCGCATGGCATGTATAATGGGGAAGGGCAGCTCGCACTGGGCGCACTTGTAGTAGTATTCATAGAGCATGACGCCGCCCGGTGTGATCTTCGACCATCCCTCGATGGCTTTCCGGAAGTCGGCGTTGATCGGGCAGTTGGGGTCGGTGATGGCGTGGTTGTGACACCAGCTATGGCAGATTTGCACGATGATGTTCGGGGCGTACTTCAGCGATTTGTCCTTCGGCGGACTGGTGTAGCAGCTATACGCCCCCACCTTGACCATCACGTTCGGGTGCGTCTTGTGCAGGGCCTCGGCGACGGTGTTGTTGAAGATCATGAGCCTTCGCGAGAGCGTTCCGTAGCCGCGGAACCCCGTCGCCCGGCCGTACTGGTTGATCTCCTCGACGGTGGCCCATTCCGGCTCATCGAGGGCCTTGCAGTTTTCGCATTCGCAAAAGCCGTTTCCGTCGTTGGGGAAGAGGGTGACGACATTCACGTCCGGGTTCTTGTCGAGGAACTCCCGCATGTTCTTGATGACTTCGTTGACCGCGTCGGGGTTGCTCGTGCATATCTGATTGTTGTGGGACAGGCGTTTGTATCGCCTGCCACCAATGAGGGCGTACCATTCGGGATGTTCGTCGCGATATTTCCGGGGATCGAGGAACGTGCGGAAGGTGTGCGCGGACCGAAAGATGTTGATTCCTATTTGCGGTATGCCCACATTGCTCCGATTCCGAGCGACCCAGTCATTGCCCCGACCGATCCAGCGATACTCGAAATCGGGCTGCTCGTGTTTGCTCAGTGTGGGGATGGTGATCGTCTTTGTCTCCGGGACAACTTCGCCGATCTCCCCCGGCATGAACCATCGGATGCCGAGCTGGTCTTCGAGGAAGGCATACGCGCCGTAGAGGGTGCCGCGCTCATTGCCCCCGGCGATGCAAATGGCGTCGCCGTGCGTCTCGATGGTGAAACCATCGCCCGTCGGCTTGTTCTTCAGGTCCTTGCAGGCGCGGCCAAGGATGATCTTCGCGCCTTTGGCCCCATTGCCCTCCGACTGGATCGGTAGTTCCGCCCCCGATGCCTTTTTGAAGTAGGTCTGCAGTTCCTCCGCCGCCTTTGTCTCTCCGTGGTTGGGTTCCTTCGGGACCACGATGACCGCCCGGGGCTGGCCGTCCTGGACGAGGTTGAGGGCCTCTTGAGTGAATACGGCCGGGGTCAGCAGGAGTGTCACAATCAAGGCTTGCGAGAACGTTCTCTTCATGGGTCCCTCCCGGATCAGGTATGAGCCCTTCGGCAGACGAAGACACGCCCAAACAGTTTAGGGGTATCAAGAATACTCATGCCGCGAGGATTTGGAGTGTGGCTCCCACCCAATAAGGCGCAAGCATGGCTTGCGCACTCCAAAGGTCGGCTCCCTCGTGCAACATGAGTTCTCTCGACACGCCCAAACGAGTTTGAGCGTGGCACACGTGTTTGGCAAATCCGAAATCCGCAATCGTAAATCAAAAATGAATTGGAGCGGGCAATAAGCCGAGTCCTGTCGTGGGTGATCATTTCTCTGGGACGCCCGTTGCCGGACGCCTCGAACGACCTACCCGGACGTTGTGACGAGCCGGACCGGCGGCTCGTTCGCCCGCCGAGGCGGACGATCCGTCCCTATTTGGCCTTTCACCGGGCGGGGTTTACCATGCCGGGGATGTCACCACCCCCGCGGTGAGCTCTTACCTCACCTTTTCACCCTTACCCCGCCGAAGCGGGGCGGTATATTTTCTGTGGCACTTTCCCTATCCTTGCGGATGGTGGGCGTTACCCACCGCCCTGTCCTGCGGTGCTCGGACTTTCCTCCAGCCGGGGGCGAACCCCCAACCAGCGACCACCTCGCCCGCTCCAAATCGTTTTCGCATTTTCATTATACCACCCCACCGAGCGGCGTGCCAGGAAAAGCAGGCCGAGACGGCTTGTTCTACGGCGCATTTGGTAATCATGCACGCAGGTCACAATCAAAACGAACGAGAAACGGGCGATCCTCCGACGATGTATCCTGCGAGATGCCCCATGTGATGCCGGGACCGTAGCCGCTCCGGTAGTGGTCGGCGCGGTACGGGCCGGGGGCCCTGGGCGGAGTGATAGAGGCCTGCCGCGTAAAGTGGAGGCCGTCCGGGCTGTACTGGATCGTGTTCGCCTCCGGTCCACAGGAGGAAATCATCGCCGCCACGCCGAGGCCGTGCGGCCAGACGCAGACCTCGTGTCCGCTGGGGACGATCGGATTCAGGTTCGACTTCACATAAGGCCCGGTGGGATGCGTCGCGACGGCCAGGCCCATCTTGGTCTCTGCGGGGGGCAGGCCCTTCTCGCGTCCCTTGTAGTAGAGCCGGTACTTGCCGTCGCGCACGATCAGGCAGCCATCATCGACGCGGTGGCTGTCGAAGTGTCCCGGCGGACCCGGCCGGAGGACGGGGTTGCCGTGGAACTTCGCCCACGGACCATCGGGCGAGTCGGCGCATGCCACGCCGATGGCCGTCGGCGTTGCGTTCGGTCCGCCATCGTCATTGGTGAACGGCTCGGGTACGGCCGTGTAGAAGATGTAGTATCGCTGTTTGGCCACGAGGATCGTCGGCGTGAAGACCGCGTGCTCGTCCCATTGTCCCTTGCCGCCTGTGCCCAGTGCCTCGCCTTGCTCGGTCCAGTGGATTCCATCGGGCGAGGTTGCGTACCAGAGGGTGGCGAAGTACCCCGATTCATCGACCGTGGCCTTGGAGTACCACACATAGTAAAGCAGCCCGACGCGGATCACCGGGCTGGGATCGCGGCGCGTCACGCCCGGCTCATAGGCGAGGGCGACCCGGTACGAGAATCTGGCCTGCAGCATTGTTCGATAGTCTCTCAGCCTTTGGGGTTCGTCACGCGACCCATGAAGAGAATCGACTCCCCTTCATTCCATGAACAGTTGCACCGTCTGGTAGTCGTTCTCGCAGGGATACCCCGACAGCGACGACCAGGCGATGTAGCTTCCCTGAATGTGGATGATGTGGCTGCTTTCCGTTCCCGCCCCCGGCGCGTGGTTGCAGATCGACAGGCCGCCCTTCTCCGGCACGTGCGACCGCAACATGGCCTTGATCGACCGAATGTCAGTCGCTTCCCTCGCCATGTTTGTTGCCGTCTCCAGGCGGGTCAGAGAGCTCCCGCCCGGCGCCTTTTGCTTCTGGTGTTGGATCATCGTAAAGTGATTCGTGATCACGAAAGGCCCTTCGACCTCCTCGATGGCATGTTCCCGGCCGAGGACCTCCACGAGGACCGTCCATCTCGGCGACGCCACCAGGATCCGTCCGCCCTGAACGACATTCGTATTTGTGAAATCCCGGACGACCCGGCGCACGTCGCTCTTCCTGCGCACCTTTGCCACCAGCCACTCGCACAGCACGTCATACGGGACATCCGGCGTCGAGGCGACGTGCGTGTTCGCCACGCAGACCTTGCGCCGGTTCACGCCGATGGATACACCGTTCAGCTCCTTTTTGACCAGATCGACGCCCTTCAGCACGCGAGACCCAGGGGTGGAGACAAAGGCGGTCAGGTTGCAAACGTGATACTCCGCTGCCAGGTCGCGGTTTTTGAAAAAGAGAAGCCCATCGCGGAGAGGGATGGTCCCGACGGTGCAGCCGCATGTTTCTGCCGGTGGGAGTGTTGGGACCGTCATACCTTCACTCTGATGGCTTGTCTTTCTTGCGGAGCCTCAGAATAAATTTGATGATGTCCTTGCGGCTGACGATCCCGGCCAGCTTGCCGTTTTCGAGAATGGGCACCCGTCTGAAATTGTTGTTGTCGAGGCACTTGCACACATCCACCAGCTCATCGTCCGCGTCGAAGCAGACGACATCACGCGTCATGATCCCCTCGACCGGCCCGGGGTCCTCGTGGGAACCGAAGAGCAGGCTCAACATGTCCTTTTCAGTGACGATCCCCTGGATGGACCCGTCCCCCCCCACCACGGGCAGGCCCGTGATATTTTGCTCTACCAGAATCCGCATGGCCTCATAGGTCGGCGTGTCGAGCGCGACAGAAATCGGGTTCCCCACCATGGCGTCTCTTACTTTGGGCATAGCTATGCTCCTCCGTGACCAAGGTCCTGATGCGTGCTTTGCTTCCCGCCGCAGGAAGACACAACGTTCTCCAACGGACGCGCATTTTATTTCAAGGCGCTGGTAGATGCAAGCGCAATTATGCCTGATGCCTCACAGACCCAGTTTTCCCCCCACGTCTCGCCCATCGACCTGATGGGGCAAGACGCTTTTTCCTACAGCCACGGCCCCGGCGATACCCGCCGCCTCACCGGTGAACATGCACGTCGGCATGACGCGCAGCGATCCCTGCGCCGATCGGTCGCAAGAGACGCAGCGCCCCGCCACCAGCAGCCCCTTGACCCCCTTCGGTACGAGGCACCGATACGGAATCTCATACCAGTCGCCGTAGTCCGGCCGGTTCGCCACGATGTACTCCACCTCAAAGGGGATGCTGACGCCCGGGGGCGAGTCGTGCAGGTCCATGAAGAAACACGCCTTGGCGATGCCGTCCTCGAACTTCCGCGCGGCGAGGACATCATCGCGGGTCAGCACGTATTCCCCCACGATCCGCCGCGACTCCCGCGTGCCCAGCAGTGCGGGGAAGCGACCGACCCGTGCGTCTTCATACCCCGGCAGGTGCGCCCGGCAGAGCTGCACCAGATCGAAGGCGATCAACTGGCACTCGACGAGGGTGTCGCTCAGGACCTGGGGGTCGGAGGGGTCCACCTTCTCGATCTCCCATCCGGTCAGGCACAGCTCTCCCTCCGGCTCGTGGAAGGGGAAGCTGTCCGGCAGGGGACGGCGCACGCCCGGCGGCGCGTGGAGGCGGCCGTCCGCGAGCGCGTTTTTGAAGAGCTTGATGAGTTCTTCGTCCGACGGCTTCTCCTGCTGGAACCGTTTGGAGTCCACCCCCTCGATCCTGTAGTGGAAGTTCACGTGTTGAATTCGGCCATCCTCGGGATCGCCCTGCATGAACTCCGCTCCGGCGCTCGCAGCGATCTCCCCGTCGGCGGTGCAGTCGATGACCGTCTTGGCCTTGACCAGCGACCGGCCGCCCTTGTTGGCGATGAACACGCCTGCCACTTGCCCGTCGTTCATCCATGCGCCCTCGGCCATCGTGCAGAGGAGGACATCCGCGCCGGACTCCTTCACCATCTTCAGCGCCACGGGTTTGTGCGTCTCGCAGTGGAAGCCGTATCGTCCGGGCTTGTGGTGGCGCACCGGATCGTAGCGATTCTCCGCCGCCCCTATGTCGAGCATGCGTTTCAGCAGTTCATCGAACACCGGCCCGCCGGGCGAGTCCATCCACGCGCCCACGAACGCGCCCGTGGCCATGCCGCCGACCGACGACAGCGCCTCGATGAGCAGCGTCTGCACCCCCTCGCGCGCCGCGCCGATCGCCGCGCCGATGCCGGCCGGTCCGCCTCCGCACACAACCACATCGTACTCACCACTTACGGGAACGTCCTGTGCCGGAACGGTGACGATGTCCTGCTTGCTCATGGTTTCCTCTCCACCCAAATCGGCGACGACCACGCCCGCTGGCGGTTGCGCTGGATGACGCGGACGTAGTAGAAGTCGTCCTGCGGCCCCGGCTCGCCGGCATCATCCTCGATGCCCACATCCACCGTCAGTTGGTCCGTCAGCCAGCCCTGATGGATCTTGAACTTCGCCCGGCTCTCCATCGAGCGCCAGTAGGAGCCGTTGTCAACGGATGGGATATCCTCCAAGTAGTTCACCGCGGCCCCGGCGAGAATCTCCTCGGGAGCAACCGTGACCTTGCGCTCGATGCCCCCACATGCCAGGGCGAAGTCCAGTCCGTCGTCCCGGCGGCATTCCACCTCGAACGTGATTGCATCGGCGAAGCGTCGGAAGTACATCGGCGACTTGACCTTTTCGGTCATCGACTTCCATGTGCATTCGGAGTCGCTGATCGCGGTGATGCCTCGCCCCGCGCGATGGGCCACACTCCCCCGGAAGCACGGCGCCGCGCGGAGGATTCTGCCGCCTGTCAGTTTCAGAGCGCCGTCCCATTCGCGGTCGTCCTTGTTGTCCCACCCCCACTCCAACATGAAGCGAAAGCGCAGCTTGTCCTGTGGCGCAGCATTTCCCGTCGGCTCGGCGAAGCTGTGGATGATTTTGTTGTTCTTGATGATGTCGATCCGGTCGATCTTGTCCCATGCGACAACGGATGCGTTGATCTCTCTCTTGTCCGCAAAGGGGAGGGCGCTCCCCATGGGCCGGCCGTTGATGGAGAAGTCGAGTGTGATGCGGTCGCCGGTCACGCCGTAGATGCGCCGGCTCTTCATCGCTTCCCATAGCGAGGCGCGGGAGAGGTTGTCGGCGTAGGCGGCGATGAGGCCGTTGTCGTACGCGCCGGGGTGGTCGCCGTGGGAGTCGCTCGATGCCATGATGCCGAGCCGGTAGCCGCGGGCAAGCCCTTCCTGCACGCTGCCGCCCGTCGCCCCCGGCCCCATCCAGCTCCCGTAAGTCAGGATGGGATCGATCTTCCCCGGCTCCTCGGACGACCCGTGCAGCGAGTAGATTTCAACGAAGGGGGACAGGTCGTCGTCATGGTAGTCCCAGTTTTTCCCGCAGACGCCGACGGGGTAGGCCGTGTGATGGGGGATGGCCAGGGCCTCGACATCCCGCAGGGCGTCGTATAGCTCCGGCAGCGTCGCGGGCATGCGGAGGGGCTGGTCGTAGTCGAGGTAGTAGACATTGTGGTGGCCGAAGCGGAAGTTCGTCCACTCGTAGGCCAGGAACGGCACGAACGCGCCGGGCTTCTCGTATTCCCGGCAGAGATTCTGGATGCGTCCCCACTCCTCATGGAGTATTTCGTGATCGGGCTTGCGCTCTCGGTAGTCGAGATCAAAAACGATCTTGTCATAAGCATGATCGGCCATGGCCCAGAAGTCGAGGTGGGACTTCGCAATCTCGAAATTATCCTCCGGGCTTCCGTTGCCGTCGCTCAGGGCCGTGTGGGTATGGATCTCTCCCCAGAAGGGCTCGGTGCCTGGCATTCTCTTTCCTCCATGGACCTAACAAAACAAGACAGTCGCACCACGATAGCACGCCACCCCCGCATATTCAACCGGCGACAAACTTTGCGGTTGCCTTTTTCACGCCGAGGGCGTACCCTAATCTGTCGAGTTGGCTTGAAAGGTGGAGCGGATGGAAAACGATTCACAACACCCCTTGTCAAGAGACACCGCCGGCTGCCTGGGACGTTTGGTTCTCGTCGCGCTGATTTTCATCGGCATCGCTGTGGGGGGAGGCGTTCTGATCGTCAAGACCAGGCTGTTCACACGAGTCCTCCCCGCCGCCTGCAACCCGGGTCGAATGTGGCTCTCGCCGGATGGCAAGTTCGTCGCCTACCAGTGGGTCGAGCGCAAGGACCTGCCTCTGCCCCCCGAGATGCCTACGGTCGAGACAAAGGTGTATCTCCGGTGGTGCGCCCTGGCATATCCCACCAAGCAGCAATCCCTGCTGATGATCGACGCAGGCAAGAAATACCGTACCGTGGCTGCGGAGTCCCTGGTGAATGTTGTGTTCTCGCCCGACTCGAAGCGCATGGCGGTCGTCACACCGGAGCGGCTGATGATCGTTGAGGTCGCGTCGGACAGACGCTGGGACCTCGATACGCCGGATCAGGTCATCACCAGTCTTGTCTGGACAGGGGACGACCAAGTCGCCTACGCAGCCCACTCAAACCCCCGCGGCTTCGCCGGCGACAAGACGGACCGCACACTCTACCTGCGGAAGGCGCAGGACCTCAAAGGCGTCGGCGCGATCACCCTCTATTCCGCCACCTATGATGGCGGATCGTTTTGGGGCATCGAGCGCTGGTCGCCGAGGGGGCGCTACGTCATCTTCCGCAACCAGCGCCACGGCGCCGATCTGCGGCTCTTCGATGCGTCCACCAAGACCATAACAGCCTTCGGGGCGCAGAACAGCTACACCGTGGGGGTGTCCTGGAAGCCCGATGAGTCGGCGGCCGTCTGTGTCAGTCAGGTGATCGGCGGCGCGGGGCCGTGCGAAGCGCTCTTGCTCGATCCGGCCACGGGCAAGACGGAGGACCTGACGGAACATTTCGCAAAAGCGTTTGGAAACGACGCGCTGGACCTGCCTCCCCTGTGGACCCCGGACGGGCGGTATGTCATCGTAAACACATTGAAGCGCGGCGGCTGCCTGGTCAGCCCGAAGCCATGGAAGCTGGTTCCCGTGGTGGAACTTTTGCTGAAGAAGATGGGCCGGGCCAATGAACAGGCGGGATACATCTTCCCCCTGCTGGCCAAGGGCTGGGTGCGCTGCTGGTTCAGCGGGACCGACTACGCCGTGAGCTACGGGGGCGCAACATCCGTGACGCTGGGGCCGGCGGACGCACCGGGGGCGGGGTGGCGCATGACGCCGGACGGGGATGCGGCCGTGACGGTGGACCGGTCCGGGCAGATACTCGTTCGTGACTTCGCGGTTCCCACACCGAAGGAGTGATGGAAAATGACGGTACCGAAGTGGATCGACACGCATGTCCATGTGAGCGACAGGGGAAAGGACGGACGAACACATGAACGGCTGCTCGACGACCTGATCGACGTGCTCGACCGCGACGGGGCCGACCTGCGCTGGGTGATCAGCCCCGATGCGAACTGGAACCGCATCGTCAAAGAGGGACCGGACGGCGTCGGGGAGGCGGCGGAGTTTATCCGCGCTCTCGCCGATGGCGCGCCGGGGCGGCTCTACGGAAGCTGCCTCGTCAACCCGCACTTTCCGGATGCCTCCCTGGCGGTGATGGACCGCTGCTTCGGGGAGTGGGGGTTCGTGCAGCTCGGTGAGATGCTGCAATACATGATGGACTATGTGATGGACTCGGATGAAGTCGAGGCGTTGCTTCGGAAGGCCGTGGAATACGACGTGCCGGTGCAGGTGCATGTGTCCACATCCAACAGCAAGACCGGCCCGTCGAGCTTCGGCACGGAGCAGCTCGACGATCTGCTCAAGGCGGTGGATCGCGTGCCCGAAGCGAAATATATTCTGGCCCATGCCGTGGGCGGGGAGAAGGACGATCCTCCGGTGGTGGATGAATACCTCGACAGGGTCGAGGCCAGGTACGGAACGTGGCCCGACAACTTCTGGATGGAGATTCGCGACTTCAACTCCCCCGGCCTGCGCAGTGCGCTGGCGCGGGTCCCCCCCACGCGCCTTCTCGCGGGAACGGACTGGACCAACCGCGTCGGTCCGCCGTTTCCGTCGTATGGGACGCTCTTCGCCATGGAGTCAGACAAGAAGAACCCCTATCCCCCCCGCGTGGCGTCCATGATCGACCTGCTCAGGAACGAGGGAGCGACGGACGAAACCCTCGCCGCCATCGGCTTCACCAACGCGGCGGAGCTGTTCCGCCTGCCCGCGGGCTAACGGTACCGACGGCTGTTTTCCTTGGCTCCGCCTCTTGGCAACGAAACGAGTCAGGCGGGGCCTGACCGATGAGCCGTTCCGAGGCAGAGCCCCGGAAC
>JAADGH010000213.1 GCA_013152475.1 Planctomycetota bacterium | reverse complement strand
TCCTCCTGGCCTACAGAAGTTCGCTTCGGGCTCGCTTTTGTAGGTGCCATGACGTCTTCGGTTTCCTCTGCGTAGAGCGAGGGCAACGCGGAGGCGATGGGGAAACTCCTCTGGTATTTTCTGTTGACAGAGGCCTAAAATCGTGTTAAGTTTGTGTCAATCTTGATTCCCGACTCTGCAAACGAATAAATCCCCGGGCCGAGCTTTGGAGCTCTGCGGCGGTCATATATAGCTATGAAATTTCCTTTTGCCGAATACGGTCGTAAGGACCTCCTGGCGTTCGGCGTCATAGCCCTCGTTGCGGTCGGTCTCTGCCTGGCCTTTGCGCCTTATCTCCTCCCTGCGCCCATCCTTCTTCTTGCGTTTGTGGCCTATTTTTTTCGCGATCCCAAGCGCATTGTGCCGGATGTCGCTAACGCTCTGCTGGCCCCCGCCGACGGAAAGGTGATGGATATCTCCGAGGTCGTCGAGGATGAATTCATCAAAGGGCCGGCGTATAAGGTCGGCATTTTCCTGTCCGTCTTCAATGTGCACATCAACCGCTCACCCGTCACGGGGAAGGTGGACTTCCTGCGCTACGAGGAGGGGGACTTCAAGGCCGCGTTCCACCCCCACGCCACGCGCGACAACGAGAACAATGTGATCGGCATCGTATGCGACAACCCCGTGATCGGCAAGGTCGTGGTCCGCCAGATCGCGGGCGTCATCGCCAGACGCATCGTGTGCGACTGCAAGGTGGAAGATGTTATCCAACGCGGGCAGAAGATCGGCATGATTAAGTTCGGCTCCCGGACGGAGCTCTACGTGCCCAAGAAAGAAGGGGTCGTAATCACCACCAAGATCGGCGACAAGGTGTTGGCCGGCATCACCATCATGGGGACCGTCACATGAAACGAATCGCTGTTCTGCCGTGCCTCTTGACACTGGGAAATATGTTCTGCGGCTTCACCTCCATCGCCGAGGCCGCCGACCAGCGTTTCCGGATTGCGGCGTGGCTCATCCTCCTCGCCATGGTCTTCGATGCCCTCGACGGCAAGTTGGCGCGCATTGCACGCGCGGCCACGGACTTTGGGGCGCAATTGGACTCTCTTGCCGACATGGTCACCTTTGGCGTGGCGCCGGCGTTTCTGATGATCCGCATGAGCATCGAGAAGGGATTCCCGCCCTACGCGGCATGGGTGATCGGCTCCGCTTTTGCCACCTGCGCCGCACTGCGGCTCGCCCGGTTCAACGTGGAAACCGGCCTGGATGAAGAGGAGCACAATTACTTCAAAGGGCTGCCCAGCCCGGCGGCGGCGGGACTGGTGGCCTCGCTGGTGGCGCTGCACTACCGGCTTGCGTCGGATGTAGGATATGAGCTCGTCTGGATCCTTCGCGTGCTGCCCCTCGTCGGACTTGCCGTATCCGCCCTTATGATCAGCAACGTCCGCTATGTTCACGTGCTCAACTGGCTCTTCAAGGGCCAATGGCCTTTCGACTACTTCGTACAGATAGTGGCTGTCATCTTTCTCATGATTCTCTTCAAGCCCTACTCCCTCATGGGCGGTTTCGCTTTTTACGCGGCTTCGGGGCTTTTGATCACCGTGCATGACCGTGTGGCAAAACCCTTCGCCGAAAAGACCGACGCCCCCTGACGCAGTACAGACCGCACGGACGGGCGAGGGTTCCTTGGGGAATTAAATGGAGGGACTACTCTTCGTCGTCATCCGGCTCGCCAGGCTGGAACTCGAGTTGCTCCATGCTCTGTTCGAGGTCCTTGAGGAAGTCGGCGTCGGCCACGGTCTCCAGGAGAGAGGACCATTCTTCGTCGCTTCCCGCGCCTTTGCCATCGCCTCCGCCCCCGCCGCCGAACAGGGCGGCAGCCTCAGCTTCGGCCCGGTCGGATATTTCGTGAGCCTGCACATCGGCATTTTCAGCGCCGGGCTGCACACCTTCCTTCTCCTGGATTTCCTGCACCTTCACATAGAGCTGCTCCAGGGAGGAGCTGCTCGTCACGAGAAACTGAAGGCTGCAACCGGAGTCTTTTTCGATCTGCCCGAACGCAACGGAGGACAGCGGTGACGCAACCGCAATAAGGAGAATCGCGCCGAATTTGTCCAGCGGGGCAAAGTTATGCTCACGCATATACTCGATAGGAAAGAGCTTTACGATCTCGCTGTCGACATTGTATGTGGCGGCGTCAATGTACGGCACGTTGAACTGCGATGCAATGGCAACGGCCACGTCGTGCTCGGTGACATACCCCTTCGCAACCAAAAGCTCCCCCAGTTTGCCGCCGGTTTGCTTGTACTCCGCAAGAGCTTGATCCAACTGCTCTTTGCTAATCAAGCCGGCGTCGATCAGCAGCTCGCCAAGGCGTTTCGTTGTCTTACGCGTCAGGTGCGAAATCGCCACGGTACAACCTCATGGAGAGCCATCGGCTTCACTGTGTACGCACGCAACAGGCTATTGAACAGTGTATTAGTCTAACACATCCCAAAAAATCTGTCAACTCGATTTATTGAAATATCCCTCCGCTCGGTATACAATCGGATCTACAGGAAGCCACCCATGCCGCCCGAAAAAGCAGAAACCATCCTTCACGTCGATATGGACGCCTTCTACGCCTCCGTGGAGCAACGGGACAGCCCGGATATTCGCGACAAACCGGTGATCGTCGGGGGCCACCCTGAGGGCCGAGGCGTCGTCTCGGCGGCGTCGTATGAGGCCCGGAAGTTCGGCGTTCGTTCGGCCATGCCCATCTCCGTGGCAAAACGCCTGTGCCCGCGCGGTGTGTTCCTGCCCGTCCGCATGGGTCAGTATGTCCAGGAATCACGGAAAATCCGCCGCATCCTCCATTCCTACACCCCCCTTATAGAACCCCTCAGCCTCGATGAAGCCTTCCTCGACGTGGCGGGCAGCGTCCGCCTCTTCGGCTCGCCGGAAACCATCGGCAGAGAGATCAAAGACCGCATCCGGGCGGAAACCCAGCTCACCGCCTCAGTCGGCATCGCGCCGAACAAGTTCTTGGCCAAGCTGGCCTCGGACCTGGAGAAGCCGAACGGCTTCGTGGTCATCCGGGAGGCGGAGAAGCTCGACTTCATCGCCCCCCTCCCCATCAGCCGCATCTGGGGCGTGGGCAAGGCCGCTGAGGCCGCTCTTCACGAGATGGGGGTGCGCACGATCGGCGACCTGCGCAGAGTCTCCGTGGATGCCCTGCAGCCCCGCTTCGGCAAGTGGGCGGAGGCGCTGCTCAACCTCTGCCGGGGCATCGACAGCCGCGTCGTCGTCCCCGATGCCGAGGCCAAGTCCATCGGAAGCGAGATCACCTTCGAGACGGACATCGGCGACCTGGACGCCCTGCTGGCCACGCTCCTCGACCTGAGCGAGGATGTGGGCGAGCGCCTGCGCACCGAAGGGTGCCAGGGCCGAACCATCACGATCAAGGCCCGCTACCCCGACTTCAAGACCATCACCCGCCGCATGACCCTCGCCGAACCGACCGACGGCACATCGGAGATTTACCGGACCGCATGCGCCATCCTCCAGCAGAAGGTCCCCTTGGAAAACAAGCCCCTCCGGCTCATCGGCGTGACGGCATCGGGTCTCTTGCGAGGCGGTGTTCAGCTTTCGCTCTTCGACCAGGAGTCCCGGGCCAAGAGCAAACGGCTGGACAAGACGGTGGACGAGATCCGCAAAAAGATGGGCCCCGACGCGATCAAGCGGGGCAGGTTGCTTTGACTCACTCCCTCAGTGCGCCCCGCAGCACATCCAACGCGGGCCGTGCGGCAACGGCGGGATCGATATTGAAGAGGTCGACGGTCAGCCACCCCCCATAGCCGATCTCGCGGAGGGCGTCGATAATCGCCCTGAAGTCGATTGCGCCCTCGCCGGGGATCAGGTGTTTGTGCGTCTTGTCGGGCGCAATGTCCTCGAAGTGGGTGTGGACGATGGCGGACGAAAGCTGCCGTATGCTTTCGCAAACATCGTCATCCGTGATGAATGCATGCCCGATGTCCAGGTTCACGCGTAGGTGGTCCGACCCGATGTCCTCGATCAGGTGCAGCATGTCCTGGCTGCTCCCCAGCACAAAGCCCGGCTCCGGTTCGAGGGCCAGGAACACGCCGCACTCCTGGCAGACCTCCGTCAGCTCGGCGACACGCCCCTGAAGGGCCGCCCGGTCGTCTTTTTCTCCCCTGCCCGGGCCGGAGCAGGCGACAAAAATATCGCAATCGAACGCCCGGGCGATGGCGATGCCTTTCTTGACGCGCTCGAAGGCCTCCACGTTCTTGGCGATAGGCGCATGAAGACTGACGCTCGACAGCTCCAGACCCGTGGCGGACAGCGCATCCTTTACCTCGGCAATCTTGTTGCCGGTCAGCACATCGACTGGAATGTCCCGGTCCTCCAGGCATAGCTCTGCCCCCTCGTAGCCCGCGTCGGCAATTCTGCGCAAGACGTCTGCGAGGTCCATATCCTTAAACGCACAGGTTCGGTATGCGAGCTTCACTCTTCCTCCTCTTCTTCGTGGGCGCGAAACTGTTCCCAGAGCCGGTCGAAGCGGCTCTCGTAGATCATCTCATACAGCTCCATGCGGTCAGGGAAAAGCTCCTCGCACCTCTCCCGAACCTTCTGCTCCTCAATCACGATGTCGATGTGCGCATAGTCCGTGAAAACAATCAGGTGGCAGACCTGGTCGACCATGCGCTGGAGCTCCTGCATGCGCTCGCGACGGCGCTCGATATTTCCCTGTTTGCCCTGGTTCGTCCTCATGCTCTCACTATAGCATGGGCACAGGAGAGAAAGCAAACCGGTCTTTCGATCTTGACACGCTGACGACAAGAGAGTAAAGTGATCTTATCGAGTAGGCTCAATCGGAGACAGCAGGTTCATGCCTCAATTGTCCAAGTGCTTCGCCTTTCTTGCGGTATTTCTCGTCCTTTCCGCCGTCGTGTTTTCCGCCGATGAGTTCATGGCCGTCCGCGACATCAAGCCTGGCATGAAGGGCTACGGCCTCACTGTCTTCTCCGGCACGAAGATCGAGCGCTTCGACGTCGAGGTCGTCAGTATCATGAAGCAGGCCATGGGCAAGATGGACCTCATCCTCATCCGCATGTCCGGCGGCCCGCTGGCTCACTCCGGCATCGTGGCCGGCATGAGCGGGAGCCCGGTTTACATCAACGAGAAGCTCATCGGCGCCGTGGCCTACGGTTGGACCTTCGCCAAGGACCCCATCGCCGGCGTCACCCCGATCCATGAGATGTTGACGGTCCTGAAACGAAAACGCTCGAACCACACACAAACGGCCGCCATCGACCCGACAAAGCGCGCAGAACCCGAAGGTGCGCTGAGGCCGATCTCCACGCCCCTCATGGTCTCCGGCGTCTCGATGAGGCTGCTCAATGGCCTCCAACCCACCTTCGACCGGTTCGGTATCTTTCCCGTCCAAAGCGGCGGCAGCGCGCCGAAATACGGCGGCCCTCCCCCTGACCTCAAGCCCGGCTCGGCCGTCGGCGTACAGCTCATCCGGGGCGACATGGACATGGCCGCC
The DNA here is from genome assembly GCA_013152475.1 of Planctomycetota bacterium. Lineage (GTDB taxonomy): Bacteria > Planctomycetota > Brocadiia > JAADGH01 > JAADGH01 > JAADGH01. The sequence goes on along the minus strand of JAADGH010000213.1, from coordinate 71,597 downwards.
ATCGGGACGGTGACCTACCGGCAGGGCGACCGGATCCTCGCCTTCGGCCACCCCATGTTCCAGGGCGGCTCGGTAGACTTTCCCATGGTGGAGGGGTATGTGCACCTCACCCTCGCCCGTCAAAACCGGTCCTACAAGCTTGCCGGATCGCGGGCGGTGGTGGGGAGGGTGTCGCGGGACTACATGCCCGCCATCGGCGGCGAGATGGGCAAGCAGGCCCGGATGATCCCATGCCAGGTAACGGTCAAGAGTGCGTCCACCGGGAAGACCCACAAATACAACTACGAGATGGTTGATAACAAGATGTGGACGCCAATGCTCACCCAAATCGCCATCAGCGACTCGATCTCGACCACCGAGGCCGACAGCGGCGAGATGATGGTCGATATCGCCGCAGCCATCCACATCAAGGGTCGTCCCGGCCCCGTACGGATCGCGAACACATTCTTCGGCCCTTCCGGATTCTTCGCCGGGGTTATGGACGTCCGTTCGGCGACACAAGATCTGCTGACCAATAACTTTCGCAAGGCGGCGATCCAGCGCATCACCGCCGACGTTGCCGTTCGCCCGGGTCGCGAAACGGCCTCCATTGAGACGGCCCGGGTGGATCAAGCCGCCGCGATACCCGGCAAGACTATCGACGTCGTCGTCGGGCTCCGCCCCTACAAAGCCGAGGGCATCACGTTCCGCACAGTGCAGATCAGGATACCTGAAACGCTCCAGAAGGGCTATGCTCTGCGCATCATAGTCAGCAATGCAAGAACAGGCGAATTCCTGGCACAGAGCCTGCGCCCCGGAGCGTTCCGCCCGAGCGATTTTTCCCAAGTGGTCCGCCTCATCGAGGAACACAAGAACAACAAGACCCTCGTGGTGCATGCGCTCCTGCCGGACATGGGCATCACGGAGCAGGGCGAGACGCTGCCCTCGCTGCCATCCTCGTTCCTGGCCATAATGAACGGCTCTGCGTCGCGCGCCGGCGGCAACTTCGCCCGAGGGGCCGTGGTCGCAACGTCCCCCACGCCGTGGGTCCTGACCGGCATGAAGAGCACCAGCGTTGTTATAGGAGAGAAAGAGTGAAACGCCTTCTCGCTATCGCCTTGCCCTTTGCATTGCTCGTCGGCCTTGCCGTGCAGGTTGCTGCCGTGACGACGGTCCTCTGGAAGGATGAGTCGCGCTCGGACTTTGAGAAGGGCACATTCAAACAGGTAGCCCTCACCGCAACGGGTCACCTCCGTCCCTCCAACGCAATCACCCCCGCAGGGAAGCTCTCGGAGCCGTTCGTCTGGTGTCTGGCCCCCGACCCGAATGGCAACATCGTCGCCGGCACAGGCAACCAGGGGACGATCTACAGGATTGCCCCCGACGGCACGACCAGCGTGCTGCACAAATCCTCCGAGCTCCACGTTCATGCCCTGGCCATTGACAAAAAAGGAAACATCTACGCGGGCACATCCCCGCACGGGATCATCCTCAAGATCAGCCCCGACGGGAAGGCCGCCACGTTCTACGATGCCAAGGATGAATATATCTGGTGCCTCGCCCTCAGCGCCGACCAGCAACATCTCTACGCCGGCACCGGCCCCAACGGACACCTTCTGAAGATCGGCATGGACGGCAAGGGAAAGGTCCTGTTCGACTCCAAGCAGTCTCATATCCTCTGCATGGTGATGGACGACAAGGGCAACCTGTATTCCGGGAGCGCGCCGGACGGGATCGTGTACCGAACATCCCCGGATGGTCACACGAGCGTGGTGTATGATGCGGAAGAAGACGAGATTCACTCCCTGACCATCGACCACATGGGAAACGTGTATGCCGGAACGGCCGACGCCGGCGGGCCGTTGTTTCCGCCTATCCGTTCACGCTCGGCCACAAGATCCGGCTTGAACGCCGACAAATCGGGGAAAAAGGCCCTGGACTCCGAGGCCGACAAGAAAGCCGTCATGCTGGCCGTCCCCGGTCGTTCCTCCGTGCCTCGCGCCCCCATCGGCATGCCGACGCGCCCCCCAAAGATCGGACCCAATACGGTCTACAAGATCTCCCCCGACGGGCGCGTAACCGATTTTGTGGAGTTTGAGAAGTCGATGGTCACCAGTCTGGCCGTCGACAAGGACTTTCTCTACATCGGTACCGGCGACAAGGGGCGGCTCTACAAGGTTGCCTTGAAGTCCGACAAGAAGGTGGACATTGTCATGTCGGACGAGCAGAAGTACATTCTTTCGATCCTCCCCCTGCAACAGGGGCTGGCCTTCTCCACCGGCACGCCAGGATCGGTCCAGCGCTTCGCCGGGGCTTATGCCCGGAAAGGCACATTCGAGTCGCGCGTCTGTGACGCCAAAGGCTTGGCTCGCTGGGGCCGTCTCTCCACAAGCATCACCACCCCGAAGGGCACATCCATCAGCATCGCCACCCGCACAGGCAACAGCGAAAAGCCCGATAACACCTGGAGCGATTGGTCGAAGGAGCATGGAAGCCTCAAGGCGCCGGGGTTCCTCATCCCCAGCCCGCCGGGGCGTTATATCCAATATCGTGCAACCTTCAAGACGGGCAACCGGCACGTCGCACCGGAGCTGTCCTCCGTCACCCTCGCGTATCTGCCCATCAACAATGCGCCCGAGGTCTCCGATCTCACCATCGACGGGCAAAGTAAATCCAAGACATCCAAAAACAAGGGAAACTCCAAAACCTCCCGCACATCCAGCGCATCGAACAAAAACTCCTCTGACGGCGTCCCCGAGCACAAGATGCAACGGACTGTCACCTGGAAGGCGTCGGACCCCGACGGAGACGATATCTCTTGCAATCTCTCCTACAAGGCAACCGACGAGACCGCTTGGAAGCCCCTCAAGAAGGACCTGACAAAGTCCCCATTCAAACACAAATGGGATACCTTGACCGTGCCCGACGGGGAATACCAGGTGAAGGTTTCCGTGTCGGATGCCCCGTCCAATCCCCCCGAAAAGGCCCTCACCGATGAGGAGCTATCCGAGCCCTTCGTGATCGACAACACCCGGCCGGTTGTGCAGGTCGCCCAGGCCAACCTTCAGAAAGATCGCCGGTGCATCGTGAAGGGCAGGGCCGTCGATCGCTTCAGCAACATCCTCACGATGTCGTATTCCGTCAACGCAGGCGACTGGGTCCTGGTTTACCCCATCGATGAAATCTTCGACACGCAGACCGAGCCCTTCACCTTCACCACCGCCCCCTTGCCCAAGGGGGAGAACACAATCGTCGTCAAAGCCATCGACGCCGTAGGGAACATCGGCTGCGGGAAGGTCGTCATCAAGGTCAAGTGACGGCGACTCTCGCGGTGAGCCTGTTCCTCTACTTTTGAACGCGGTTGTTCTCCACGAGCGGCGACCAGTGCGACTTCTGCAGGAGCTTCTTGCCGTCGGAGAAGCCGTCGTCGCGTTTGGCCAGGATGTCGATGAGGCGCTTGCGCCACAGATCAACCCGCTTCTTGTGCGACTTCCGCTTCGACAGGTCCTCCCGCTCCAGCCGGTTCTTCGTCAGGTCGAAGAATTGTTCCTCCATCGATTTGGGATACCAGACGAATTTTTCCTTGCCATCGGTCAGGTAGTGGTTGGCCACGTCGGGCGAGTAGCACGGCGAGTGCTCCCCGTGCATGAACTCGCGCCACTTCCTGCCGCGGATCGCGTTGAGGACGCTCCTGCCGGTGACCGTACCCGGGATGTCCACCCCCACGGCATCAAGCAGCGTGGGCATGACGTCCTGCAGGCCGACCGGGGACTCGAACGTCCCGCACGGCAGGTCAAAGCCTTTGGGATAGCGGATGACGAATGGGATGCGCGCCGAGCCCTCATAGGCGTAGCACTTCCGGTGCAGGTTATGATCGCCGAGCATGTCGCCGTGGTCCGACGTGAAGAGCCACACGGTGTTCTCCACCGTCCCCGTGCTGCGCTGGAGCATCTCCATCAGGCGGCCGAGCTCGTAGTCGATCTGCGTGACGCAGCCCATGTATCCCGCGCGGCCGCGCTGGTCCTGCTCGGGCGTCAGGCGGCCGTGCCATGTCGTTCGCGAGAGGCCGGGGTTGGGAATGTCCCACTTCTTCGCCCACTTGCCGATGGGGACCTTCGGCAGGTCGCGGTTGATGTACATGTCCCAGAAATACTGCGGCGGGTCGTACGGCGAGTGGGGCCGAAGATGCGATATCCAAATGAAGAACGGCCGGGTAGGATCACGTTTCTGGATCTGTTCCAGTGCGACGTCGGTGGTCCAGACCGTCGGGTGGTAGCGCTCCTCCAGGTGCCACGGCCGGGCCATCCAGCCATTCGCATCGATGCCGTGACCGCGCTCATGGGCCCTCGGCCCCAGTTCACGCACGAGCCACTGCCAGTATTCATCGTCCTCGATCCGCAGATCGTGGGGAACAACGAGATGGAAGCCGTAGAGCTTGCGGCGCGGGTGCATGTTCCGCCAGCCGACGTTGATGCAATGGTAGCCGGCGTCGGCAAGAACCTGGGCCAGAGTGTTCCGGTCGTGGAACTCCGTCCCGCCGTAGCCCACCATCCCGCAGGCGTAGTTGCCGCGGCCGGTGTGCAGAATTTTTCTCGCGCCGGTCGTCGAGGGAATCTCCGAGTAGGCGTTCGGAAAGTACGCCCCCTGACCGATCCACGAATCGAGGTTCGGCGTCTCAACGACCGGGTGCCCCGCCAGGCCGAGGTAATCCCCCCGGTGCTGATCCGTCGTAAACAAAATGATGTTCGGTCTATCATCCGCCATAGTCTTCCTCCTCATGCCTTTCGGGCAGCAACAAACATGGATAGCCACAGAAACGGCGCACGGCCGATGCCGTTGAAGTAGGTCACGCGAAATCCGTGGTCCCTCAGGGCGCGCGTGAGCGATTCGCGGTCGTAATACCGGATGTGAAGGGAATAGGGATCGTGATAGTGTCTTGAATACCTGCCCGTCAGAAGCAGCGCAATCGCCTTGAGCCAGCCATGATACGGCACCGTGACGCAGAGCAGTCCATCCGGCTTCAGGACGCGGTGAAACTCGGACAGCACTTGGCGCGTGTCGAACACGTGCTCCAGCACCTCCGAACAGATGACGGCATCGAAACGACCGTCCGCCTCGGGGAGCGGCTCCCCGATTTCACATACATCAAATCTCACGCCTGCGAATGTACCGCACGCCAGATCGATGGCCGACGCGTCTGGGTCGTATCCAATCGATCCTTCCCCCAAACGCCGCACTTTCGCCAGTTGCCCGATCATGGACCCGGTGCCGCAACCGAACTCGATGACCCGCATGCCGTCGCCGACCATGCGGGCGAGCACGTCCAGGCGCTGCCGAAGCGTCGGCCCCTCCGTGTTCCGCCATTCCGCGAGGCCCGGCATCGCGCCGGCAAGCCCGTCGTAGGCCTTCCTATAAGATTTCGTCTGGTCGTTTCGCTTCATTGCAAGTCTTGGAATATCTGTTCATACGCCGCAAGTCGCCCCTCCCAGGAATAATCCTCCTCCACCCGCCTGCGCGCCGCCGTTGCCACGCGCCGCCGCCGCTCTGGCGAACGCAGCAAGGTGAGCACATGCCCGGCAAATTCATCTGGCGACCGACCCACCAGAAGGTCCCGTCCCGGTCTGACATCCAACCCCTCAACTCCAACCTGCGAGCTGACCACCGGGACCCCCATCGCCATGGACTCCAGAACCTTGTTCTGAACCCCCACACCCAATCGAAGGGGACAGACACTCACTGCGGCCCGGCATGCCTCGGACTGGATGTCGTTCACGCGACCTGTAACCGTAACGCCATTTCGTTCGCCAAGCCGTCGCACCTCGCGACGCGGCTCGGCCCCGATAATCTTGAACCGCACGCCGTGCATCTTTCGCCGCACACGGGGCAGGATATCCTCTACGAAGTGGATGCACGCATCGGCGTTTCGCAGCGTTCGCATGTTGCCCATGAACACGATCAGGCGGTCATCATACGACCCACCATAGAACCTAAGCCGATCGCAATCCACACCATTTGGGATGACGGCCAGTTTCGCACGCAACCCAGCATCGCCAGCCGCAATATACTCCATATCCGTATGCGACACAACAACGCATCGATCAAACTCTCGACCCACCTCCCGTTCGTACCGTCGCATGCGCCGGAACTCGATGGCGCGGTAGAGGAGATTTCGGACGCCACGCCTTCGCCGACGGATGACCTCTTCGTAGTACTTGGAGAAGGCATCCGTCATTTCGCAAACGCGGGGAATGGCCGTTCGCCTCCGGACAAACTGAGCGGTGCGAACGAAATGGCAAAGAACGGCATCGTACGCGCCGCCCCGTAGCTCGGCATCGACGAGCTTCTGAAATTTTCGCGAATAGAAATATGCGACTTGCAGCGGTTCGCGGGAAAACAACCCCACAAGGCTACTGGCGTAGCTCATACTCTCTGTCTGGACACAGGTTACGATCCGAGAGAAGACCTCTTCACCTCGTCCCTCAACATCCTCCCCTCCCACCAGCGATAGGAGCGTCAGGTCGTGATCACGCTTCGCCAGAAAGCGAGAGATATGGCAGATGCGGAGCTTGTCGCCGCCAATCGGCGGAAACGGGTATCGCGGTGTGAGAATGAGAATCTTCATAGCGCCCCGCGACATCCCCACAGGTAGTCCTCACAGGCAATAAATCGCAGCTCCCGAAGCAGAAGCTCAAGCTTCGCCCTTGCGCTCCCCAATCCAACGTACGATCTGAACCGGCGATGCCAGGGCATCGACACCCGCGGCTGATGCGGCGTCATGTCGCGGGGGTGGAGATAAACCACCGCCGGGATCCCCTGCCGGCCGAGCCGGCGGGACAGATAGACCAACAGGTTTCCCGGCAGCAGCCGAAGGTATCCCCCGCCGCTAAACGGAATCGAGAGTCCCGCAACCCGCACAACGGACATGGGAATCTCGAACAGCCTCTCCCCGCCGCTCATCTGGATAGCGTGCGCCCCCGCATTCTCCAATCCCCGATACCCTCCTTCGCCCCGCGCGGCGGGAAACAACGACGCGTCGTACTCCAACCCCATCTCAGCCATGACCTCAAAGGCCCATTCACAGCCGTTGGTGATTGAGAAACTCGGCGCGCGATATCCCTTGATCCCGTTTCCCGCAACATCGCACAAGATATCGAGACTGCGTTGCAGGTCATCTCGGAAGTCCGCCCGTGACATCCGGTAGACGAGCTCATGGGCATATCCGTGGCTTGCGATCTCATGCCCGCGCATGGCAATCTCCCTCACAAGCTCCGCATGCCGTTCTGCAACCCATCCCAGAATGAAAAACGTGGCGCGCACGCCATGCCGGTCGAGAAGTTCAAGGATCGAGAGCGTCTCCCGCACGACAAGCGAGGTCAGCCCGGGCCAGTCCGTCTTGTTCCGGACAGACTTGATTTCGCATAAGTGAAACCAGTCCTCGATGTCGAACGTGAGGACATGGACCCCCGCCAGTTCCGGCAACGCCTTGATGGGTATAAACTCAGGCCGGCTCTTCGCCATGCTCCTCGCTGTCCTCAATGGGACCCGCCTCCGCACCCGCGCACCCGAAATGCTCCACAAACAACTCGCCAAGCTGTTTGGCCATGTCGCCTCTGAGCCCTCGCGGCGCCTCCCGTTCGTCGGTCCAACACAACATAAAGCGGCCCACGCGCCGCCCATCCACCAGGATAGGGACGGTCAAAGGCGCCGCCTTCGCGCCTTCAACCCGCCATGCCTTGCCCCTCATCTCCCCCAGATCCAAGTCGCGCTCCGACGGGATGAACTCGGCCGACACAACAGTAATCACATCGAGCGCCGAACAGAAAACCTGCCACCGCCGGGCGGCGTCTTTCGTATTGGCAAGCCGGGCGGCGAGCCGATCCACTACGTTGCCCTCGAACGTGCCCGTCATGCGCAATCGGGGCAGTTGCGTACCGAGCCATCGCGATGTGACATATCCAAAGGCCCCGAGAATTGCGAGGATGAGAACCGCCTCCGCACGCCGCAGAAACATGAGTGCGATGGCGGCGGTGCACAGAAGCACCGTCACGCCGTAAAGCGTCAGCGCCACCTGTCGCTGGCTCAGGCCCCGCTTGAGGAGGCGGTGGTGAACATGACCGTCGTCCGCCGAAAAGATCGATCGACCGTCCATCGCGCGGCGGGTGACGGCAAGCAGACTGTCCCAGATGGGAACGCCAAGCGCAACCATGGGGAGGAGAATCGACACGGCGGCCGTGCCCTTGAGCAATGCCTTGAGTGAGATCGTTGCGAGGAAGAACCCGAGGAACAGCGCGCCGGAATCGCCCATGAAAATCCGGGCGGGCGGGAAGTTGTACCGCAGAAATCCAATCGCCGCACCGGCCGCACTCAGGGCGAGGATCGCACACAACACATCCCCTGCCTGCAACGCACCCACACAGAGCGTCAAGCCCACAAAGGCCGCCACGCCGGCGGCCAAGCCGTCCACTCCATCAAGAAAGTTGATCGCGTTTGTGACGCCAACGACCCAGAGCACCGTCGCAATCGGCGAAAACCATCCCAGTGCGATGGACGCCCCCCCGAATGGATTCGTAATATAGCTGAATCGAATATGCACAGAATACAGCAGCAACGCTGCGCCGATCTCGACGATCAGCTTCGGCCCAACCCCCAGCCCCTTGATGTCGTCGCACACCCCGAGAAGGAGGATGCCCCCGCTCAGGACCGTGATAACCCAGAGCTGTGCCACATCCTCGCCGATGGCGTCCGCCATGAACCCATTCCCACATGCATACAGGAGGTAGGACGCCACGACCGGGACAAGGCAAGCCAGATAGAGCCCGACGCCCCCGAGGCACGGCTTGGGCGTCGTATGGATCTTTCGCGGGCCCGGCTCGTCCACCGCGCCGATGCGCGCGGCCACTCGGCCCACCCACGGCGTGATCAGTAGGGCCGTGGCAAAGGACGCGGCAAACGCGCCCACGCATGTGATCAGGAGATGCAACATCAGGCTCCGCTCAACTTCCGTGCCAGACTCCTCGCCCCTCGCAGCAACCCCCGCAGGGACCTCACCCGCGTCAGGTTCCGCAACAGGAACCCGGGCATCAGATAGAACATCCAGTTGCCCCGCCGCACCAGGGCCTCCAGTTCCGTCGCTTTTATGTTTGGATAGGATACTATCGAACGCTTCTGCACGTCAACCGCCCGATATTGCTCGCCGGTGAGCCACCCTTCCCGCACCGCCATCCGGTGGAAGTCGGTCCCCGGAAAGGGACTGACGATACTGAACATCACGGCGCTGGGGGCGAGTTCCCGCACGATCCGCATGTTCCGCAGGATGCTCGCCCGCGTCTCGAACGGACTCGCGCCAAGGAGCATATTCACTTTCACGGAAATCCCGGCGCGTTTGATAATGTCAACGGCCCGGTAAGCCCGCTCGACTGTCGTTCCCTTTTTCACGAAATCGAGCGTCCGCTGATCGAAGGACTCGATCCCGATATCCACATACCGGCACCCGGCGGCGGCCATCGCGCTGACGACGTCCTCGTCAATGTGATCCACCCGCGCAAGGCAGCCCCAGTCCATCCGAAGCCCTCGGATGCCTTCGCAGATCGCCTTCGTCCGCTCCCGGTTCCAAAGGAACTGGTCGTCGATGATGCTCACGGCGCGATAGCCGTCACCATGTAGGGTCCGGAACTCTTCGATCACGCTTGCCGCGCTCCGCAGTCGAACGGGTGGTTTTTCGTTTTGATGAAACCGGCGGTATTCGAGCTCCCGCGCAAAACTCAAGGAATTCGGCACGCAGTAGATGCACCGATACGGGCAGCTCCGCGAGGTCAGCATGGCGGTGAACGGCGTCGTCCCGAGTTTCGGGTTGAAATAGAGATCACAATCCAGCAGGTCGCGGGCCGGGAGCGGGAGCGCATCGAGGTCCTCGATCGGCGGGCGCTCTCCCGTTTCGGAAACCTTTCCCTGCGATGTGTAGGCAATTCCCTTCACCGATCCAAGCGACATCCCTTTGTCCGCAATGGCATCGACCAACTCGCCCAGCGCATAGTCCGGCTCCCCTCGAACGACAAAGCACCGGGCATCCGCAAGGTAGTCCCCCACCGCCCACGTCGGCCCGGGGCCGAAAAAGATCACCGCCGGGCGCGGGCCCCGCCGCGACCGGATCAAACGCAAGGCGGCCAGATCATCCCGCTTCGACAGGTTGACGCCGTAGATGCAATACGCCGAGCTGTCATCACCTCGCACGTACTCCGCGAACCGATCGCACGCCCAGCCGGCTGTGGCAGCATCCAGGTAGGCCACATCATGGCCCTTCTCCCTCACGACCGCGGCGCACGTCAGCGCGAAGATGTTGGGAAAAGGATAGTGACTGTAGGTACAGCCGAACACCCGCTCCACATTCTTGCGACCCTTCAACGCCGACGGTTCGAGGAACGTGACCTTCATCTGTTCGCCGCCACCTTCTTGATTTCGCGTTCGCGAAGTTCCATTTCGAAGACCTTGATGCCGATTTGAAATTCAACCCATGCCGTAAGGCCGCTGTAAATCAGGCCGGGGACGCCGTCGAAAATCCCCCGCCGCCACAGGAACACATACAAGAACTTCAGAATCGCACGACAGGGCATCCGCACAAACAGGTTTTTCAGGGCGATGCGGCGGCGATCGGCGCGCGTCAGCACCTCCCTGACAGAAACCCTCCCCCCTCCCCCTCGCTTTGTGCGAAGGTATTCCGCAGCTTCCATCGTCGTATAGCGGTTGTTCTTCGCCACCCAATCGGCAAGCCCCTTGCGCGTATCGTGAAGCACACGGTTGGACAACTGGCCAAGGTTTCCCTCGATGGCCAGCTTCTCATTCACCGATCGCACATACCGGCCCTGCCCGCGACGGAACAGCCGCACAATGTTTCGCGTGGCCTGGCGGATCGGGCGGCCGAGAAAGATGTGTCGGTCCCGGCCGAGGTATCCCGCGCACCGACCGTCATCGCGTTTCACTTTTTCAACGACCTCGTCGGCCAGCGCACGCGGGACCACCTCGTCGGCGTCCAGGGCGAAGACCCAATCCGTGTCAAAGGGAAGGTTCTTCAGGCCCCAGTTCCGTTGCGAGGCATAGTCTTCGAACGGGTGCTGCGCGACCACCACATTCGCATCCGCGAATTCTCTGCAGATCTCGACGGTGCGATCCGTGCTGAACGAATCCACCACGAACACTCCATCCGCCCAGCGCAGGCTCTCCAGACACTTCCGGATGTTCGGGTCCTCATTGAATGTGATCAGAAGAACCGAAACGCCGCTCCCTACCACGATGGGTCGGCGCACTTTTCTGCCGGAAACCGCTTTTGCTTCGCGGAGCAACTCCTGGAAATGCCGCCCCCACGAGAACTGCGCCGCGCGTTCCATCCCTTTGCGGCACATGGACTTAGCAAGCGCAGAGTTTCCCAGGGCATCCGCCACCGCACTCGCCAGGGATTGGGGATCAAAGGTATCGAAGTACCGCGCGGCGTCGCCGCACAGTTCGCGGCAGACCGGCTCGTCCGAGGCCACAACGGGCAGACCGGAGGCCATGGCCTCCGCCAGGGGTTGGCCGAACGATTCCAGGTAGGAAGGGAACACGAACAGATCGCACCACCGGTAAAGCGCCGGCAGGTCTGGATGCGGTATCGTGCCGAGCTGTATCACTGCATCCTCGACGCCGAGCACGCGCATCTTCTGCGCCGTGACGGATGTGTCCCATCCGCACCACCGGACCCCCTCACCGATTCGGGCCGTTACGACAACACGCACCGGGCGGTTCAGTCGATGCTGAATCAGTGGGATGGCCGAGACCAGCGTATCGAAGTTCTTGTGGCGCGCGTAGTGGCTGACGTAGAGCAGAACCACGGCATCCGACGGCACGCAGGCGTCAAAGTCTTTGACCCGGAACGGCGGGGCCTTTTTCGCCGGCGGCGCCTCGACGCCGTAATGATTCGTCACGATCTTCGAGCGCAACTGGGGCAGCCATCGAAGGACCCGTTCACCCATGCTGTCCGTCGGCACGAAGACCTTCGCGGAACAGTGGCCGGAGATGCGCATCATCTCGCGGCGGAGAAAGACATCGAGCACGCGGCGGCCGTCCCCCGTCCGCTTCAAGTGAATGGGATATCGCCGGGAGAAGGCGATGGGATTCCGCAGGATGATGGTCTGCGGACATGGCGGCCAGATCAGGCCGAAGGCCGACGTATTGATAAGCAGGTCAACACGATGGATCACGAGGAGCAGGCGCAGATAGACTTGCTCCCACACGAAGTGATGGAGCGCGCTTCGGTTCGCCCGGCACGAACCAAGGACAAGGGCCCTCCCTCCCACAAGCTGCGCGCACTCTGTCCGGGCCTCTCCGGGCACGATCAGGATGTATTCGTCGTCCCCCGGCAAATTCTTGAGCGCACGGGCGAGGTGTCGGAGATACGTGGCCGCGCCACCCATCTTGGCCGAGACCGCATTGATGACGATCCTCATACCCGCGCTCCTTCCAGGTAGGTCGCGTGCCACAGCCGAAAGACCATAAGCGCGTAGATGGCCATCTCGGCGTCGCGCACCTGCTCGCGGTGGAGGCGAAGGAGACGGCTGACCGCTTTCGGATCAAAGAGGCCGATCTTCTTCATCTCTTCTTCGGCGAGTATCTCGCTGGCGAAATCCGACAGCTTTCCCTGAAACCATACCGAGATCGGAACGCGGAACCCGCGCTTCTCTTCGGCCAGCACCCGGCCGGGGATCCTGTTCGCCAGAGACCGCTTCAGGATCCATTTCATCTGCGCGCCCCGCACCTTCAGCTTTGCAGGGAGGCTTAGCGCGTAGACAACCAGGCGGTGATCAAGATACGGCACCCGTACTTCGATCGAGTGCGCCATGCTCATCTTGTCCGCCTTCAGGAGCAGTTTCTCGCCCAGCATCGTGTGGACGTCGATGTATTGCATCTGCCGGAGGGGATCGCTTGTGCGCGATTCGCCGGCGAGGCGAAGATAGATCCGCTCCGTACCCGACAGGCCATCGCCTCTGAAGGCCCGCGTCAGCAACTCGTTACGCGCATCCGGCGATAGAATCCGGCTCCACGCACAGCATCGCTCAGGAAGGGGCAGGCCGGAGGTCACGGCAAATTTCCGCGCCCTGCGGCAGAAGTTCCGCCAGTCCGAGTGCATCGTCTCGGGCAGAAACGATGCCAGCGGGCCGATGACACACTCGCGAAGGAGCCGCGGCACATACCGATAGGCGCGAGCCCACTTGTCCCAGTAATATCTTGCGTAGCCGGCGAACAGCTCATCGCCTCCGTCGCCGACGAGGACACTCTTGACCTTCCCCTTGGCCATCTTGCAGAGGTAATAGAGCGGGATGGCCGCCGGATCGGCCATGGGCTCTTCAAGGTGCTCGACCACCTCGCCCAGAATGTGCATCGCGTCGGGCTGGACCACCAGGAACTCGTGTTCGGCTCCGCAGAATCGCGCGGTGGCTGCGGCCGCCCTTCGCTCGTCGTACGGCTTCACGGGAAACCCGATCGTGAACGTGCGAATCGGACGCCGTTTCGCCGACGCGGCCGCCGCCGTGATCGCAGCGGAGTCCACGCCACCGCTCAGGAAGATACCCAGCGGAACATCCGCGACGAGGCGCAGGCGCACCGCATCGTCCAGCAGTTCCCGCACCGCTTCTTCCGGGGGACGCGGATCGCTCACGCGGTTCACCTCATCAGACAGCGACCACCACCGCCGCGTCCGGACCGATGTGTCTTTTACCTCGATGCACTGCCCCGGCGGGAGCTTGCGGATGCCCTCCAGGATCGTGTCGGGGGCGCACACACAGCCGATGTGCATGTAGTCCCAGGCGGCTTGGCGGTTCAAGCGCCGAGGGACGTGCGGGTCGTGCAGTATGGCCCGGATTTCTGAGGCAAAAAGAAAGCATTTCGTATTCGTGTAATAATAAACCGGTTTGATCCCAAAGCGATCGCGGAAGACGAGCAGCCGGCGCCGCCCTTCATCCCAGATGGCGATGGCAAACATGCCGTTGAAGCGCCGGACGCAGTCGTCTCCGTACTCCTCGTAGGCATGGGGGATGACCTCCGTATCCACATCGGTGCGGAAGACATGCCCCTTCTTCATGAGGTCGTCACGGAGCTCGCGGAAGTTGTAGATTTCCCCGTTCAGCACGGCCCACACCAAACCGCTCTCATTCGAGATCGGCTGGCCGCCGCCCTGCAGGTCGATGATGCTCAACCTCCGCGCGCCCATGCCGAACGCGCCGGACAGGCGTTCCCCGGCGTCGTCGGGCCCGCGGTGCGCCATCGTATCGCGCATCTCGCGGATGGTGGACGCCGCCACCTTGTCAGCCGGGTCGAAGTTATATCGTCCGCAAATACCGCACATGCCTGCTTATGCCGTCAACCTTTCCTTGCAATGACAAACAGAAACCCGCCGAGCCTTCGCACCACAGCACGAATCAATGCGTCGGGGATCACGGAAAGAAGCGCCCGCCGCAGTCGCCGGGGCAGTGGAAGGGCTTCGCTCCGCTGGCCCCACACCTGCACCGTAACCCGATCAAAGCATCGCCGGAACAATCCCGCCGCGCCCCGCCTTGTTAAGAAGGCGGCGATGTGTCCGTCGCTGTGTTCGTCCGCCAGTTCCCTTCGCGACAGGTACGCCAGCCGGCCCAAGAGCAGCCCCTTCAGCAGAACGATATTCACCCAGTAGCCGATGGAGTCACGGTTGTAGACCATAACCCGCGCCTCGCCGCCGGGGCGGAGGACGCGAGCAATCTCCGCAACGCAGCCATCCATCCGCGATGAATGATGGATCACCCCCCAGGACCAAACGAGATCGAAGGCGCCGTCGCTGAACGGCAGGGCCGCAGCATCGGCGCGTGCAACGGCCGCAGCCGTGCGGCCAACCTCCATGCGCGTTTTCGTCAGGCGCGTCGCGCTCTGTGTTAAATCGCAGGCGGCTACCCTTGCACCATTCGCCGCCAAGAGGCCCGCGTGCACACCCGATCCACAGCCCAGGTCGAGGACGCGTTTGCCCCGCAGACGGTCATATGGAATCCACGCGCCGAAGGGCCTGCCGCCGTTCTCGGTTGCCGGCTCAACCGCACGGAAGAGGCGCTCGTCGATCTCCGAAAAGTATTCCCGGCTCCCGGGCTTCGCCTCGATGGGTTCGCGACCCCAGCGGTCGTAGACCAGTGGATTGGTCTCCCACCAATCGACCCCCGCTTTCCTGTCTTCGCTTCTCGATCGCGCCATGTGAGTCATGGACCTGATGGGGCCATTTCCGGCACGCTGTCTTCGCCGGGCTCTTCGGCCTCGGCGGCCTCCTCCTGCTCAACTGTCTTCGCCCTGACGAATGCCAGGATCATGCCCGCGAATATCCATGCCCGGAAGGAATCGCTGATGTCTCCGCTGATCATCAGCCGCATGCAGTCCTGCCCGAACATCGTGAGGCACCAAAGGCACAGAAGGAAGCCCTCGGAGCGCGGTTCCAGGCGAAACAATGTCCGCAGACCCTTCCATGCCGTAAGTCCGAAAAAGAGAAGGTACGGAACCAGGCCGACAATCCCAAACTCATGCAACACCTCCACCGGGCCGTTGTGCGGATACACGCGGTCGATGCCATCGGAAAAATACCACCCCAGCTTCCGCTGCTCCAGGACCGGGGGCATATGCGCCCCGGCGCCCGCCCCCCCGCCGAGCAACAGGTGCCGCTGTGCATCCCGGAGCGCCCAGCCGACCATGTAGGCCCGGGACGAGCCGAGTCCCATCTCCCCGGTCAACTCTGACCACCGCTCCTGGTGCAGCCCGGGCGCAAGGCTGCGGAACACCAACACAAGCGGCGCGATCAGCAGCACGATCAGCACGACCGGCACGACTCGAAATCGGTACCAGACCACTGTGACCCCCAAAACAAGAATGACGGCGAAGAGCATCGCCCCCCGGCAGGCGGTCATGAAGCAGAGGAATGCGGAAAAACCGGCCAACCCAAAAAGCATCAATCGCACGGGGGGCCAACGAAAGTAGAGACAGAGCAAGTACAGCATAACCGTGTACAGACTGAATCGATACCCCATTTCAAGCCCCTGCACCAGGACGATGGGACCGATCCGGTCCGGAGGGTCCACGTAGTAGAAGTATGTATGAAACGCCTCGCTGCCCCGCACAAGAAAGATCGAGACGGTTTGGAGGAACGCACAACCCAGCATGAAGATCATGCAGTGCCGGATCTCACGTCTGTCGATGATGAAAAGCAACACGAAAAAAAACTGGAAGAAGCATGCGAGGAGAAACTTCAGGACTTTGCTCCGTCCATAGAGTCGCACATCGGCCGGGGAGCGCATCATCCCCAGCACCACAATCGCACCGAAGAGCATGGCGCAAAGGGACACGGCCACCACTTCTCGCAGTACCACGCGGTGGAGCCGACGTTCCGTGTAGAGTTTGATGGGCAGGATCGCGATCGCCGCCCCGAAGGCGGCCGGAAGCAAGACATGGATGAACTCGGCTCGGTCCGAGATGCCGATCAGCCCAAACACGGCCCGGAGATACTCGCTTCCCACGGCAAGCAGCGCCACCAAAATGGCCGGCTTGCGCCAGAGGGCCAGCGCCAGCAGCAACATCACGCCTACGAATGGAATGATCCGTTCTTCCATCTATTGCGCCTCGGTAGCCGGCCTTTCCCCCCCGTCCGGCGCCAATTTATATACGCGCGTCTCCCACAACTGCCGCCGCCCACGAGCCCACGCGGGCTTTCGGCTCCCCTTTTGCCCGAAGGGATTGATGTGGACCAGAAACACATGGGGTGAATCCACGAACCTGCGCATGGCATCCACATACGGACCCAGCGTCGGCAGCGACCGCACCATGTCATCGCTGAGGCTATTCATCACCACGAAAACGTGCGTCACGCCCTTGCGTCGCAGCGCCTGCGCCACCTCGCCCGCGCCGTGCACCTTCGAAAAATCGATCCACCCCTGGCGATAGGGCGCCAAGTGGATGTGCGGGATGTCCAGGTAGTACGTCGGTGCGACAGCCATCGCCACCTTGTCTTCCTTCCCGAGATTCCGATTCATCCAAACGATGTCGTCATAATACCAGGTTGTTCGTCGCAGCAGGTCGTCGCGCCCGGTCCTGCCGAAGACATATGGGGCAAACTGCGCCGCGTAAATCGCCGTCACAGCGTAGCTATACAGCAAGGCGACGACGACGAAACCTGTGGGCACAATCTTCAACCGCCCTCGACAGAGAGACGACGCAGACAGCCCTGCCGCGCCGATCAGCGCCAGCGCGGGCAGCGCCGGCATCAGGTGGTGCAAGTCAACATACGGCGCCGTATAGTACCACATTATATAGTACAAGACAGCAAACACAAAGAGCATACGGGCAACACAACTTCGTACCGCGGCCCAAACACAGAAGGGAAGCAGCGCCACATACAGCGGACCAACGCTGGACGACACTGACCGCCCCGGTTCCGTGAAATTGGTCAGCCGCCAGAGCGCAGTGAAAAGCCCGAAAAACGGCCGGCCAGCATACCGTCCGGCATAGCCGCGATGGATCTCGGCAACTACGCTGTGGGAGTAATCGTTCCAGTGCGACGCCCCGAAGAGGCCGTAGAGTTCGGGGAAAAACGGATTGCCGCACCATACGAGATTGCGAAGGAGCCACGGCGATACCACGGCCAAGGCGACTGCCGCAGGGATAGCGGCATCCACTATCGCCCTTTTCCCTCGTTTCAGCATGGTCATCGATCCAACGAAAACGACCACAAGCAGACCGGCGCATGTGAGAAATCCCAGAAGCTTGATCGCAGCCGTTAGCCCCACACAGATGCCGGCCGTTACGAGCCGCTTCCGGTCTCCACCTTGAAGAAACTCAATGGCAAAGAAAACCCCCAACAGGCTGTAGAAGACGGCGGCCATTTCGACCATGGCGCTTGTCGATGACACCGCCGTGATGGGCATGCAATAGAAAATGGCCGCGGGAACGAGCGAGTCCCTCAGCCCAAACCATCGGCGCGCACAGAGAGCAATCAGGGTCGCTGTCAGGAGGCCGAACTCGAACTGGAGAAGCGCGGGCAGACGGTCGGACCCCACAAGCAGGCCCAGCGTATACAGGCACTCCATCAGATACCCCATGGTCGCAAAGTAGGATTCGCCCATGAAGTAGATCCGGTGCGCCTCGACATATTTTTTGGGAAGCAATAGATGGTAAATGAGCGTGTCGGCCTCCGTCGGGGGGGTCAGCGCCACCGCGAGGTTCATGAGCGCATGGAGGGCGATGAAGAAAAGCATCACCCAGCCCACAGTGCTCAGTTGAGGCATTGCCGGTTGCACACCTCTCCCCCATTCACCGGCGACCCGCCTCAGCCCCGGCAGTGCGCAGGCCAGCAACACAACCACGAACACCCACGCCGCCCACACATACAGACCACCGACAAGCCCCAGAAACAGGACGAGCGTGCCGATAATTCCCATGCCGACCGCGAGCGAGGCCAGGAGATGCTCCAGTCGCAAGTCCTCGCGTCCCAACACCCACCGCAGCACCGGCAGGCCGATGCCAACAGCGATCATGTTGAGCAGGAAGAGTGTGATGGCGCCGACAAGCGCGTTCATTGTCTCAATTGCCTAACCACGCCGACCAGGCCCTCCTCACAAGACCCATCTGACCGCAATAGTAAGCGATGTTGAACGCCAGAAACCAAGCCAAGGCGAGCATCCCGAAGAGCGCAGCCCACAAGGCGCCTCGGTCGTGATTCGGGACCTCGGCAAGGACATCGCGCTCGATCGTCTCGATCTCCCGAGCCATGCGCTCCGGCCAGTCGGGGATGTTTTCCGCCGCCCATTTACGCGCATTGCGCCCAAGCCTCTGGCGGCGCATCTTGTCCCGAACAAGGTCCACAAGCGCACGGCCAAGCGCCTTTCCCTCATCGGCGGAAACCAGCAGGCCGTTTTCGCCGTTCTGTATAACCTCCCCCATGCCGCCCGTATCGCGGATAACGACGCACCGGCCGGAGACCATCGCTTCGAGAATTGAATTCGGCAGGTTCGACCCGTCGCCACAGGCCACGCAGATGTCCACGATCTTCATAAGCCCCGCCACCTCGGCCCACGGCACGCGACCCAGAAACATGACGGCATCCCGCAGGCCCAGCGCGGCGACCTGCCGTTCGAGCCGCAACCGCTCGATGCCGTCACCGACGATAAGGAGCCGTGCATCGGGAGATCGCTTGGCGACCTCGGCCATGGCATTGATGGCGCGGTGAACGCCACGATAGCGAATAAGCTGCGTGAACATGCCGAGCACCGCCGCACTCTTGGGGATGCCCAGCTTCTTCCGAAGGGCCGGGTTCGCGCGTTTGCGGAACGGGCCCTTCTCGATCCCGTCGAGCCAAAACCGAATCCTTTTCTCCTCCACACCGAGGCGCAGGCAGGCATCCTTCGTACGCGAACCGTCATTTGTCGTGATAATCAAATCTCGCGCGCCCTTGATTGCGATCCACCACAGGTGTTGCACAATCGCGCCGAAGCGTCTCTGCAGGGCGTCGAAAAACCGGGTGGTACCGATCAGGCGCGTAACCACCGGTAAGCCCGTCAGGAAGGATATCAGGTAGGCAGCCGGGCACGCGAAGGCACTGAAGGCGTACACAAGCGCAACGTTACGACCACGCGCAATCCGCACCCCCCGCGCGACGGCCTTCATGGTGAAGATCAAGATCGTCGCACGCCACAGCAGGGAGGAAAGAACGGGCGGCGACAGGTCTCGCGGACGATATCCGAGGTAGTCGCAGGCGCCGCCGAATGGCCAAACATCGACGTAGATGTTCTCGACAATCATGCCGTCGTATACAACTTTCCGGGGCGTCCGGCGGGTGTTTGTCGGAACGAAGAGGCGCACATCATACCCCGCATCACGGTAGGCCCGAAGCGCACGGTAGACCACCTGCACACCGGCGCGCTCTCCGGTGGTCCAGAGGAACTTCGAGATAAATAAGATGGTCCTGCTCATGGCGTCGGATGCCGGGCCAGTATCTCAACGATCTTCTTCGCGGCGCCCGCACGGTCCCTTCTCGGCTCCGCGATGCGCTCCGCTCCTTTCTTCAATACACGACGGACCTCGACGACAATCCTTGCCCGGTTATGGCCAACCAGCACATTCCCCCCCTGCTCGATCGTATACATCCGCTCCGTCGTGTCGCGCAGCGTCACGCAGGGCGCACCCATCGTGAAGGCCTCTTCCTGAATGCCGCCGGAGTCCGTCAGAATCACACGCGCGTTCGCCTGCAGGGCGAGAAAGTCGAGATAGCCCAACGGGTCCACCGTGAGTGCGCCCGATGCCTCCAGCACGTCTTGCAGGCCAAACTCCGCGATGCGTTTTCTCGTTCGCGGGTGGATGGCAAAGACGATGGTCAGGTCCTCCTTGAGGTCCGCCAGCGCGCCAAGGACCTCGCGCAGCGCCGCCGGGTCGTCCACATTGCTCGGCCGGTGGAGGGTGAGAACGGCGTAGTCGCCGACCAGACCGAGCCGGTCGCGGATACCGGACGTCCGCGCCCGGTCGAGGTTCATCAGGAGCGTGTCCACCATGACATCACCGACGACGTGAACCTTCTCCGGGGCAATCCCCTCCCGCCCCAGGTTTTCCGCCGCATCCCCGTCATTGGCAAAGAGATAGTCGGACAGGACGTCGGTCACGATCCGATTGATCTCCTCGGGCATCGCCCGGTCGAAGCTCCGAAGCCCGGACTCCACATGGGCCACGGGCACGTGCAGCTTTGCGCTGACAAGGGCCGCGGCGAGGGTGGAGTTGACATCGCCGACCACGAGCACAACGTCCGGCTTCCGCTCCAGGATCACCGGCTCGATCCGCCGCATGACCTCCGCCGTCTGGACGGCATGGGAAGCCGAACCCACATCCAGGTTCACGTCCGGTTCTCGAAGGCCCAGGTCCCGGAAGAAGTCGCCCGACATGTTGTCGTCGTAGTGCTGGCCCGTGTGGACAAGAATCGGATCGAAGCACCCCGGCGCATCCATCTCCGCCAGGATCGGCGCCATCTTCATGAAGTTCGGCCGGGCGCCCACCACATTGATTATCCTAATCATCGGATGATCCTTTCCCCGATCCTCTCGACGCGGGGTGCAACAGGGCCAGGCAGACAGCGAACAGTACCGCATTGGCCGGGATACGAAGACTGAAGTGAAAGAAATCGTGAACCAGCATCGCCGCGCAGCCGGCCCCGGCCCCGCAGATCAGCGCGGCCCGGAACCCGCCGAACATTGCGGACGCCGCACGCACCCCGGAGGCCGCCCAGAGCCCGAGAAACGTCCCGAACAGCACACCGCCGATGAGCCCGGTTTCGATAAGCAGCTCCAGAAAGTCATTCTCCGCATTTGTGAAACTCACCTGCTGCGTCAGGCCCTTCCGGTGCTGGGGGAAGACCACGCCGAAGGTGCCGAGGCCCGTCCCGCATATCCGAAAGTCGCGCGCAAGGACGCTCGACTCCCGCCACAGGAGCGCCCGCTCCCCCCAGGCCACCCCGGCGCGCTCCATCTTCTCCATGAGGCGCGATGTCGCCGCCCACGCACCAAGCACGCAGATGAGAACCGCCGCGGTGATGACGGCAACTCGCTTCCTCCGGCTCCGGGCCCCGATTGCCAGCGTAACGCTCAGGAGCGCCACCGCAACCAGAACGCCGGCGATCCCGCTCCGCGACGCGCTCAACACCAGCGCAATCGTCATGATGACAGCCGAGACAACACCGAACACCGTCCATTTCCCCGATCCTCTCGGCCCCGCGCCCGGCGACCGGCCAAAGCCAACCGCCAGGGCGATGGGAATCAAGAGAATGACATACCCGGCGAAGTCACTCGGGTTGACAAAGGGACCGCAGGGGTCCTGGCGGCAGGAGATGGCCCAGTAGATCTTCGCGTTCCCGTGTTGAGTGGCCTTCTGGAGTATGGCAAGAAGGGAAACGGCCACGCCTGTCCCGACAAGGATCACGCTGAGCCTTCGCCGGTTGATCTGCCCTTTGGTCGGAAACGCCGCGACAAGGAAAACCGCCACGCACGCGTAGAGCAAGAGCAGGTCATTCGTGGTTCGTTCCGGGCTGAGGCTGAGGGTCAGTCTCTCGCCCAGACCAGGGGCCATGCGGTGCTGGGCGACAGTGGCGGGAGAGAGGGCCGCGATCATATCGGCCGGCAGCGGCACCGTCTGCAGAAAGACGTATGCGCAGAACCCGCCCAGTGGAATCAGCGCAAGTTTCGGCAGGCGGGAGGTGTAGGATCGCGAGCCGGAGAGGTAGCCCGCTTCCCCGCGCGGCCGCCAGAGCCACGCCACGAAGACGACCATGGCTGCCACTTCGACAAGAAGGCGTCCGCCCGGGGAGACGGAGCCGAAAAAAAACGGGGGAAAGAGAAGGAGAAATACCATCCCGGCGTTGATGACCGCGTCGCAGGCACGGGATAAGATGTGGTTAGACGTGCCCATCGCGGCGCCCGCACCTCCGGTGCATGGTTATGCCTCCTTGGAGGCCGATTGCCGGTCTTGCTTTTCCTTCTTGCCGCCTTCGGCGTAGTCGCGGTAGTAGCGGTAGTAGTGATAACGGGCGTACCCGTCGCGCAGCATATCCACGTTGTTCAACACAACCCCGATGAGCTTTGCCTCCACATCCCGAAGCTGTTGAACGGCGCGCCTGATGATCCACCGCGAGGCGCCGCCGCAACCGATGACCACCACGATCCCGCCGACGTACTTGGAAAGGATGACCGCGTCGGAGACGCTGCCAACCGGGGGGGAGTCGAAGAGGATGATGTCGTAGGTCTTCTGCGCCTCCTTCAGAAACTCCTCCGTCGCGGCCGATCCGAGCAGTTCCGTTTGGTTTGCCGGGACGGGTCCGGCGGTGAGTACGGTCAGGTTCTCGATGCCGGACTCTTGGACCGCGTTGCAGAGGAATTCCTGCTTGGTGAGAATGGAGCTGAGCCCCCTCGGGTTTTCGAGGTCGAAGAGCCGGTGCACATTCGGGCGACGCATGTCGGCATCGACGAGAAGCACCTTCCTGCCGGTCCGCGCCAGGACCACGGCAAGGTTTGCGGCGACGGTGGTCTTGCCCTCACGCGGTGTTGCACTCGTGACCATCAGGGTTTTTCGGCTCTCCTCCGATGTGGAAAAGATGATGTTTGTCCGCACGGTGCGGAAGCCTTCGGCCACTTGGGACTCGGGTTCGTGTTGCGCTACGAGTGTCTTGGGCCAATCGTCCTCAATTTTTCCTTCCATCTTTGCGATCGGGCCGAGAAAGGGGAGCTCGATGTGCTCCTCGATGTCTTCGATGGTGCGAATGGAGTTGTCGAGGTACTCCAGGAAGAACGCAAGGCCCACGCCGAGGCCCACGCCGAGGACAATGCCCATGAACAGGTTTCGGATGCGGTGCAGGTTGGTGGGCCTGGGCGGGATCGTCGCGGGGACGACCACCTTGATGTTGGACGTGTGGTAGTCCATCTCCCCGGCGCTCTCCTTCACCTTGCCCAGGACTTCCTTGAAGACCTCCTCGTTGCTCTCCAACTCGCGCTGGAGCACCTTGTATTGGATGCCCTTCTCCGCCAGATCGCGCTCGCGCTTCTTTTCTTCTTCGAGCGCTGCGCGGAGCCGTTTCACATCCCCTGCGGCGTTTTCGTACTTGTTCTTGAGGGCCATCTCGGCCAGTTTGATCTCGCGATCGACCTTCTCCTTGTGCATCGTGATCTGTGCATTGAGGGCGATCATTTTCGGGTGTTTGGGACCGTAGCGTTTGGAGTATTCCTCCTTCTTCAGCAACAGCTTCAAGTAATTGGCCTTCAGATCTTGAAGCACATGGTTTTCGGCGATCTCCGGCACGGCCTCGATAACCCCCCCCGCCTTTTGCACCTCCACCAGCTTGTTGTACGACGTCTCCGCCCGGCGCAGGCGGTTTTCGGCCTCAAGCAGATCGAGGTTGAGCTGCTGCAGTTTTTTCGCCACGATATTCTTCTGGTCATCGAGACCGACGATGTCGTGTTCCCTTCGATATTTCTGGAACTTCTCCTCGGTCTCCATCATGCTCTTCCGGTAGGCCTCCTGTTGTTTTTCGAGATAGTCAAACACATCCTCCAACGACCCGAGGCGTCGTTTCAGATCGAGCTCGATGTGCTTCTTGGCGATCGCATTCGCCACATCGGCGGCCAGCTTGGGCTGATAGGACCAGAAAGAGATCTCCACCAGCCTGCTTCCTTCGATGGGGGAGACCGAAAGCCGCGTGTGGAACCGCCGGAGGCGGTTCGCTCGCTTGCCGCGCTCGATCTGCTCCGGGTCCGAAACCGGCTCGTCGAACATATGGAGCAGACCATTGGTCCATTTGCGCACATAGTCCGTGATGGACTCCGGCTTTGTGCTGTTGAATTCCTCCACTTGATCGAGTCGTAAGTCGTTGATGACCGCATCACACAGCGGATCGCTTTTCAACAGCTCGAACTGCGTTTCAAGGTAGGCGCGGTCCTCGTATCCCGCAACGGGCGGGGCCTCAACGCGCTTCAGGGTTTCGCGGGTGCGTGCCGGATCAATCTGGATCTGCACAGTGGCGCTGTAGCGGGGCTTCTTGCCAATGCTCAACACAAGAACCAGCACGGCAGACACGACGGCGCAGCCGATAATCAGCCACCGGCGGTTTTGCAGCACCCAGACGTATTCCTGGATGCGGACATCCGCCTCGGTTTTTTTTTCTGACTTCGGCGCTTCCTTAGCCAACGCGAAATGCTCCCCGGCTTAAAACCATGTTTCCGGCACGTAAATAATGTCCCCCGGCAGCACTTCGTCCGCTCGGGACTCCACGCGCTTCATCGTCTTGTGGCGGTTGCCTTTGTCACGCGTAATCCGCACACCCTTCCACGTGCCGAATTCGCTCAGGCCACCGGCCGTGGCTATTGCCTTCTCGATGGTCATGCGGGGGGTCCACTCAAAGGCCCCCGGCTTCTGCACATAGCCATGAACGAAGACCAGTTTCTTGTCGCACTCGGGTATGAAGAGGGTATTGCCGTCCTCGAGGATTATGTCCATTCCCACCTTCCCTGAGCAGACATCAGGGAAGCTCAACCGCTGGATGCCGGGGTCGTTCTCGCCGGGGAAATTCGTGGGCCGCTGGATGAGGATCAGCTCCTCCACCTCCGCGTCGGTCGGCCCCCCCGCGCCGGCGATGGCATCCATGATTCTCATATCGGGCTTGAGCGGTACGGGGCCGGGGTTCTTCACCTCCCCGAGGACAAACACGCGGCGGTCGGTTTTCCATCGAAAGACGACGACATCGCCGTCGGTAAGTTCATAGTTGTATTTTGTCTGGCCCTCCATGAGCTTCTTCCAGTTCACCTCAATGGGGAGAGCGCCGGTGGCGTCCATTCCTTTCTCTCGCCGGGGGTGGAGGATGCGAAGAATGTCGTCGGCCTTTTCCTGTTGCACATTGACCTTCGCCAGCAGATCCATGAGGGTAATATTGTGCGTGATCTGGATGGCGCCCGGGTTCTCGACCGGGCCGATGACGGTGATGCTCCGGCTGCGATGGGCGGCGATTTCCACATTGATCTGTGGATTGACAATGTAACCGTCCGCGAGCTTCTCGGTCAGAAGTTTCTGCACCTCGTTGAGGGTAAGCCCCTTGGCATGGACGGTACCGATGAGAGGGAATTTGAAGTCCCCGTTGCGGTCCAGGGTGACTTCCCGGGTCAGGTCATCGTGATCCCACACCTGAATACGGAGGCCGTCCTCGGGCCCGAATCGGAATTCCTGGACCTGCTGCCCGAAGGAGGCCGATCCAATCAGAAGGGAACACACAAGCGCCGCGAATGCGGCCGACATGGAACGTGCCATGGGGAACCTCCTTTCCAGTCAGGGGTACGTCTTTGCGGGAGGCTGCACGTTGGCTTCCATTCGCAGATTAGAACCCCAGCGAGGCGTTCAAGAGGAACACGCCCTCTTCGTAGTCGAAATCGGGCCTGCGAATGTTGGAGCGGTTCTTCTGGTGCTCATACGTAGCCCCGAGACTCACATATCGGCTCGGCTGCCATCGCAGCCCCAGGGAGAAGCCAAACAGGTCGTCCTTCCGGGCCCGGCTGTCCTGGTTCGAACTGATCAGGAACCGCTTCACCCCGTACGGAGGTGTCTTGTAATCGTCAATGATGGCGAACACACCACTGAGGAAGCTGATCCTGCGCGTGATCTTGTAAATGGAGTTCAGCGTCAACTGCGTGTCATCAAAGGCCCGACCATAGGAGACGTTTTCCGCCACCAGGGTCGTCTCGCGTAGTGACCGGTCGGCGTACAGCCCAAACCGGAGCTGACGCGAGTAGTCGTAAACCAACTCCGCATGGCCATACAGTCCATGGTCATTCGGCGACGACTCCAGATGCAGTATTTCATACCCGAGAAGCGCGCTTCCCTTCAGCCTCGACGTAATATCCCACTGCAATCCGCCGCCAACGCGGTCTCTCTCGTTGTCGATCATAAACTCTTTGTTGTCCACCCACTCATGGCTCGTTTCCGCGATCACACCGACGCGGGGGAGTATTCTGTGATATCCCTTCACAAAAACAGTGTCGGTGTCGTATTCTGAGGACCTGAATCTACGCAAATCGAACCGCGCCAAACCATGCCGGAAGCCGCCCTGCACCCTCCCCCTCTCACCGAAATTGTACGTGAGCGAGGCCTCGGACTCGTTCGAATAGTAATTCACGATGGTCGCATCTGGTTCCCGGGGCTCCACGCCCGCCCTCTGCAACACGTCCGAAATCCTCAGTGTGAGCCTCGGGGTGATTTTCAGGTCCGTAACCGCAGAGAGATTGTGCTCTTCGGTATCGAAGTGCTCGAACTGCCCCGCGCGAATGATGTCCAGAGTATAATCCACCTTGATCGGCATTCTCTTGGACGGCGTCTCGAGGTGTAGGCTAGGCGATATCATGTGGATAAAATCGCCCGGCGTGTGCCGACCTGGAATGGCGCCGCCCGCACGGAGAAATATGTTGTTCGAATACTTCTCCTGAAAGCCCACTCCGCCATGCACGCGAAGCATTTTCGCCAGGCCCTCAAGAAAGAGCGGCTCCTCCTCTTCCACCCCCTCCGCGGGCGTCTCGAGCGAGAGGTCCACTTCCGGCAGACGTGAGCGACCGCGGCCGGCGTCGAATCGCTGCGCCGCTTCGCCTCGGCGTCGGAAGTTGTGAAGCGTTGTCGTGCCTACCTTCGGGTCCTGCGCCATCCCCACACCGAGTTGAAGGGCCACGCTCAAGAGCACAGAGGTCAAAAGCACCTTTGCCGTTCGTGACATCGGTTTCCCTTCGGGATACACGGGTAAAGAGCGATCACGCAAACAAGCAACGCCAAAATGCTTGCACAAAATCGATCAGCCGCCGGGATTGATCACTGTGGCCGGAGGCAGCCCCCCTTCGCCGGCCCGGCCGATGCCCGGACTGCCGACCAACCGCCGCGGAATAACCGGGTCATCAAGCCACCACGGAAGCAGCAGCGTATCCTCCCCAGGCCGTATCTTCAAGACCGCCACCTTGCCTTGCACTTCAGTAAACTCGTAGGTGCCATCCGGGTTGTGCGTCACGCGCAGCACATCCCCGTCGGTGAAGTCTTTTACCATAGGCGGTACGAGCATCACGCTTCCATCGGGCTTGTAAATGGGCGCCGCGCGGAAAAACACATCCATGCCCTTCACCGTACCCTTGCCCGCACCGTGACATTTCAGTTCCACTTCGTTCTCGCCCATCTGCGTCAGCTCAACCCCACAACCCGCGAAAATCGCAAACATAGCGCCAACTCGGTAGTCCGTGACCTCGACCATGCCTTCGTGGACATAGATATCCCAATTGCCCAGGTCGTCAACCCAGACCTCCAGAATAGTCCCCCGGACCGCAGCCACCCCATCGGGCACCTCAAAAATCGTCTGTTGCTTCCCGCTCGACTGCCGGATCTTACACCAGACGCGGCCCACCACCACCCGGATGTTCCGTTCCGACCGCTCGCCCGCACCAAGCTTGCTCTCGTCAAGCTGCACAACCGTGTGGCTGTCCATCTTCAGCATGGACGCATCTTCGAACAACAGCTCCGCCGCCCCTCTGCCGGTGCGCACCGTGTCCCCGGAATAGAGGTTCGCATTACGGAACAGGGGACCGGCCTTCGCCGGTACAAGGATGTGCCCCTCATGTTGGATTTCGAACTCTCCCGAAAAACGATGAACGCGCCCGATGCTCCTCTGCGCCTGTGCGCTGCTGCCGAGGAAAGCCCATGCGAGAACCGCCATAACAGACATAAAACGAATGGGGCCTCTCATCATCACACCTCCCGACGCCGTGTCGGCGACTTCTCAGCCTGCGGGTACAGAGCATTACTGGCGGACAGACCGAACGTGATCTATCCCCTTATGCGTGTGTTGCAGATGTGTACTCTCCCCACAAATCCGCCCTTTTATTGAACCACGGTGTGCCCCACTTGTCAAGCCTGAAATGGCACATTTAGCCATTTTGTCGTCCAACGATGTGCAGCACATCCCACCTCTGCGCCCCGCCAGACCCGAGAAACCAGTTGCACGACCCTCTTGGCCATGTTAGCATGATGCTGTGGCAACAATTTCGCCAGGAACAAGTACACGTGCAATGCGCCTCGCCCGTCTGAAAACAAGGCTTCCCATCCTCCTCGCCACGTTCGTAGCGGCGGCCGTAACTCTCAGCGCTGTAAAGGGATACGTCGCGTATCGATCCTACATTGCGGCATCCAACACCCCGGACGCTTCCGACGCCCGATGGGAGCTGCTAAATCGGGCCATTCGCCTGGCCCCCGGCAACGCGCTCTACCATCGCGCCGCCGCCCGTGAATCCATGCGCGCCGCCGAGGCCGATCTCAAGGCCAACCATACCCTCCTAAAACAGGCTGAGGACCATCTCCAGGCCGCGCTGAAGGCCGAACCCACCAACGCCGCCGGCTACTTCGAGCTCGGGAACTGCAACCTGCTGAAAGGCGATCCGGGCCAGGCCGAGAAGGCATATGATCAAGCCCTGAAGCTTGCCCCCTGCAACGCAAATTTCCACGAACAGGTGGGCCGGCAACACCTGAAACGAGGAGGCAACCAGCAATGGATCTCCCCCTTCCGCCGCGCCGTCGAGCTTGACCCGACGCGTCTGCCCGCCGTATTCGATGCCATCTGGACCTTCACCCACAGCGCCTATGAACTCCGCCGCTTTGCCGGGGACGATTGGGCGCTCCGAATCGCGTCCGTTCGCTTCCTTCGTGAAAAGAAAGAGCACTCGGCGGCCCTGCGCGAGTGCATCTCTCTGTGCCGGCAGGCCACCGACGCACCCGACAACACGAAGCAACAACTGGCCACACTGCTTAACCACATGCGACAACACCTGATGGCCGTGTTCTTCCTGCGGCGCTGGCTGAAGAAAACCCCAAAGAGCTACATCCTCCGGCGCGAGCTGGCGGTCTCGCTGCGAAGCGGAGGCAAGACGGATGAGGCAGTGCAGATCGCCGGGGAACTCGTCAAAGAGAGGCCCTCCGATCACGCCGCGCACATGCTGCTCGGCGACCTGTTTCACCGGAAGGGCGATCTGAACGCCGCCGAGGAGGAATTCCAGAAAGGCATTGACCTGAACCCGCATAGCATCTACTACCATCTACGCCTGATCGACTTCTACATTCAGACCAAACAGAGGAAGAAGGCCGTCAAGGCCGCAGACCACGTGGTACGTGTCTTCCCGGACCAGGCCCTTGCCTACCATGCCCTGGGATCAGCGCACCTGGCGAACGGGCAGAGCAAACAGGCCCTCGCCGCCTATCGAGAGGCCGCCCATCTCGACCCTGACAATGGACGATATAAGGAGGCAGTGGCAGAGGCGGAAGCGAAAGTCGCCGAGGGTTCAGACCGGTAAGGCCTCACTCGCTTCGCCTACTCCAGTGATGGTAGGCTGAATGCCGCACAGCGCGCAGTCGGGGTCCTTCCGCACATGAACCGTTCGGAAGGACGTGGCCAGAGAGTCGAAGATCAGCAGCCGTCCGTGTAGGATATGTCCCACGCCCAGGATCAGCTTCAGGGCCTCGCCCGCCTGGAGAAGGCCAATGACACCGGAGGCGACGCCACACACACCGGCCTCTTCCTCCGGCGGCAGAACATCGTCCTGCGCGCCCTCGGCAAACATGCATCGGTAGCACGGCCCGTTGTCCACGCGGAGAAATGTAGTCACCTGTCCCCCCCATTGAAACACACTGCCGGAAACCAGAGGACGTTGGGCAAAAAAGCATGCGTCGTTGACCAGGAAGCGCGTCTCGAAGTTGTCCGAGCAGTCCAGCACCACATCGTATCGCGATAGGATGTCGATGGCATTTTCGGCGGACATATCCACCGGATAGCCCTCGATGCGAAGCTCCGGGTTGCGTTCCCGCAGGGCGTGCTCGGCCGAAAAGACCTTGGGCGCGCCCAGATGTGTCATGGTGTGCACGACTTGGCGCTGAAGGTCTGTAATCGCCACCGTCTCCCTGTCCACCAGCCCCAGCCGCCCCACACCCGCAGCGCCAAGGTACTGGATCGCGGCGCTGCCCCGCCCCCCAACGCCCACGCACAGCACGGACGCCCCGCAGATCTTCTTCTGTCCTTCCGGGCCGATCTCCGGCAGGGAAAGTTGTCGCGCGTATCGTTCCTCGATCAGCACAGCATGCCTCCGCTCAGGAGCTCCTGATGAGCGCCATGGTCTCGGCGCGAGTGGCGGGGTTCTCTCGGAAGATGCCACGGACGACAGACGTGACCGTCCTGCTTCCCGGGGCCTTAACGCCTCGCATCGTCATGCACAGGTGCTCGGCCTCCATCACCACCATGACCCCTTTCGGCTTCAGCACCTTCATGATGTCTTCGGCAACCGCCGTCGTCAGCCGCTCTTGCACCTGGAGCTGCTGCGACTCCAACTTCACCACCCGGGCAAGCTTGCTGATGCCGGTAATTCGGGCCTCCTGCGGAATGTACGCCACGTGGGCCACGCCGAGGAAGGGCAGCATGTGATGCTCGCAAACCGAGTAGAACGGGATATCCTTCACGAGAACGATCTCGTCGTGGTTCTCCGAGTGCAGGACCTTCAGGACCTCGCAGGCGTCTTCCCCAATGCCCGAAAAGATTTCCTCGTACATGCGCGCCACTCGCGCCGGGGTGGCGCGCAACCCGGGGCGATCGGGGTCCTCCCCCATCCCTTCGAGCATCAGGCGCACCGCTCTTTCCATCTTCTCCCGATCCATCAGCGCTTGGTTCCCTTCATCAGACCGTACTTCTTTAACTCGCCGCGAAGCATCCGCGCCTTCCCGGCGCTCATCTTGCTCAACGGCAGACGCATCACACCGTTCAGGCGGCCCAGCATCTTCATGGCCGTTTTCACAGGAATGGGATTCGACTCGTAGAACATCGCCTTGCAGAGGGGAAAGAGCCTTCGGTGCACCCTCTCCGCGCCGGCGGTGTCGCCCCTGTCGAACGCGGCGATCATCTTCTTGACGTCTCGCGGAACGATATTCGCAACCACGGAGATCACGCCCTTGCCGCCCACGGCCATCAGCGGCAGCGTACGGGAGTCATCGCCCGACAGGATGGTAATATCGCAAAGCGACCGGATCTCGCTCGCTACGTCGAGGTCCCCGCTGGCGTCCTTGACCGCCACGATGTTCTTGATCGTGGACAACTTGGCGACGGTCGTCGGCTCGATGGCCCGTCCTGTACGGCCGGGCACGTTATACAAAACCAACGGAATGCCCACCGCTCTCGCGATGGCCGCGTAATGCTGGTACATCCCTTCGGGCTCGGGTTTGTTATAGTACGGCGACACGAGCAGGGCCCCGTCGGCGCCGACCTTCTCGGCAAACCGGGTGAGGCGGATGGCCTCGCTCGTCGAATTCGACCCCGTCCCCGCGATCACCGGCACCCGCCCGCGCACTCGCTTAACAACGCCCTCGATGACGGCCTCATGCTCTGCGTGCGACAGGGTGGGCGACTCGCCGGTTGTGCCGCACGGGGAGATGGCATCCGTTCCCTGCGCCAGATGGAAATCAATCAGCTCATCGAGCCTCTTGAAATCAACGTCGCCATTGCTTCGGAACGGTGTAACGAGAGCAACAATGCATCCGTGAAACATGGATTCGGTCTCCTCCTGTGATCGAGTTCATGTGGAATATTGGACGATGAGTTCCTTCATCTGTCGCACCGCCTCCTCCAGACCCACAAAAATAGCCCGGGCGATGATGCTGTGGCCGATGTTCAGCTCGGCCGCCCGCAGCTCCCGGATGATGGGGCCCACATTCTTGTAGGTTAATCCGTGCCCCGCATTGACGATGAGTCCGATGTCTCGGGCCTTGTCGGCGCCGCGAACCAGGCGGTTCAGCTCGGCCATTTGCCTCTTTGCCCTCGGCGCGTTCGCATATTCCCCGGTGTGGAGCTCGATGGCGTCGGCGCCCGCGTCGCGGCTTGCCTCGATCTGTTCCGATTCAGGATCGATGAACAGGCTCACCACGATCCCTTTCTTCTGAAGGCGCGATACGACCTTGGCCAGTTTCTTGACCTGTGACTTGACGTCGAGCCCGCCCTCGGTGGTCACCTCCTGGCGCTTCTCCGGCACCAGGGTGATCTGGTCCGGCACAGTCCGGAGGGCGATCCGGATGATCTCCTCGGATGTGGCCATCTCGAGATTGAGTTTGGTAAACACGACCTTACGGAGGAGCTCCAAGTCGCGATCCTGGATGTGGCGCCGATCCTCTCTCAGGTGGATGGTGATGCCATCGGCCCCCCCTCGGTCGGCGGCAAAGGCTGCCCCCACCGGGTCCGGCTCGAACGTCCTTCGGGCCTGCCGCACCGTCGCGACGTGGTCAATGTTGACACCAAGTTCCGTCATGGCTGTCCGTCTCCCTCCTCTGTATCTTGCTCCGCCATTCACTGTTTTGCCGGCGGCTTCTCCTTGGTCTTTGGCGGCTTCGGCGGCGCCAGCACATCCACGCCTGTCTTCGCGGGATTCACCGTCACCTCCACCTTGCCCTGGACCTCGACGGGCAGGACATAACCAATGGATAGGTTGTGCGGCGCCTTGGTCGGCTGCAACCCGCTGACATCCACATAGGCCGTCACATTCTTATTGTTCAACTTGGTCAGCATGGCTTTCGGCCCCCGCACCTTGATCTCGATGCGCTCCTCCACGGGCCGGGCGGCGTATGGAAAACCCGGGGGTTGCAGGACCTTGAGCGGGATCTTGCTGATCGTGATTTCCTCCCGTTTTCGCACCAGATCGATCCAAAACTGCACCGTCCCCTCGCACGTTACGGGGTAGGTCTTTTCGCCATTAGGCGTCTGAACGCGAAGGACTTGTTCCAGCCCAATGGTATCGTTAATGCTGACTTTTTCCCCCCCAAGCGTAGGCCATTCCGAGATACGGAAGGGCTTCGTATAGACGAACTTGGCCGCATCGAGGGCCTTCTTCGGCCCCTTCACCGTGACCTCGGCCGGAAAGATGGCCTCGCTGTTGGGAACGATCTCATACCCCGGCGGCACATTGCCCTCGGTTTGCAGCTTAACGGGCAGGCTCCTCGCACTGTGACGCATGGCGATGATCTGGATGTACTCCGGCGACGGAACCGAGTCGAGCCACACCCCCTCCGGCACGCCCGTAAAATCCCGGGCATCTTTGAACTGTATCTTAAATTCTCTCTCCGTGAGCGTCGAGTCGGCGCCAACCTCGATCCGGCAGACGGCTTTCACGTTTCCACTTTGGTGCTCCTGTTTCAGGTCACGAATGAGTTTCTCCGGCCCCTTAAACGTGGCATAGATCGACTCCTGCGGTTCGTTCAGAATGGCGACATCGTCATCGGCCTCAACCACCACCGGCACATAGCACGACCATTTGCCGGAATGCTCGTTGAGCGCATAGTACCACAGTGCAACGGCGATCATCAGCGCCATCGCCTTCGTTTCCAGGTTCTTTGTCACCATCTCGATGAACATGCCTACGGCTCCTCGGTCTCGCGCGTGCCCACGGTAAGTTCTTCGATGACTTTGCGCAGCGCCACGCGGTCGAGATCGTGGGTAATCTGCCCCTCCACCGCAACAGAGATCCCCCCCGTTTCCTCCGACACGATGACGCAGACCGCATCGGACTGCTCCGTGATGCCGATCGCCGCGCGGTGCCGTGTGCCCACCGGCCTGCCGAAATCGGCCCGCTCCGTCAGCGGGAAGAGGCAGCCGGCGGCAATGACATCCGAGCCGCGTATGACAACCGCGCCGTCGTGGAGCGGCGTGCCCGGCCAGAAGATCGTTACAAGCAGCTCGCTGCTGACCT
Source organism: Planctomycetota bacterium (assembly GCA_013152475.1). GTDB lineage: Bacteria > Planctomycetota > Brocadiia > JAADGH01 > JAADGH01 > JAADGH01. The sequence continues at coordinate 37,287 of JAADGH010000213.1, read as the reverse complement.
GGCCCTCGATCTTGATCCCCCGCTCGATAAAGCTGCCCAGCCCCACGTCGCGCTCGATGGCTATCAAGCCCCCGATCTTGTTCTTGCTCAGGACAATAGCGGCCTCCACGATCTCCGACGCCGCCGATATCTCGCTCTTGAGCAGCCGACCGACAAGGGGTTTCTGGCCAATTCGGATCAGTGCCCGCCGCAGCTCCGGGTGGAACAGAATCACGATGTAGATCGGTGTGAAGACCAGAAATCCCTTGGCCAGCCACTCGATGTTATCGAGCGCCATCCCCTTTGTAATAACCGCCAGAAAGATCAGCGCGCCCACCAGCAGCAGCACGAGACCCCGCAGGATACCCGCGCCGATGCTGCCCTGCATGAAGCGCAGCATCCAGTACACAGGAAGGAAAATCAGCGCGATCTCGATAATGGGCTTCAGTGTCTGCACGCTCTCAGCTTCCCTGTCTGCAAATCGCGTCGGCCACACGCACCGTCTCGACCGCTTCGCGCACGTCATGGACGCGCACGACGCTCGCCCCTTCCCTCACGGCCAGGGCCACCGTGGCCATGGTGCCGATCATACGCTTTTCCGCTCGAACGTCAAGAATCTTTCCGAGGAACGACTTGCGCGACGTCCCGATCAGCACCGCCACGCCCAAGTCGCTGAACTCACGCAGCCGGCGCAGGATTTCCAGGTTGTGCTCCAGCGTCTTGCCAAAGCCGATACCGGGATCGATCAGGATGCTGTCCCGATCCACCCCTGCGGCCAGGGCGCGCTCGATGCTCTCTCGTAGGAAGATCTTGATGTCTTCCACCACATCGTCGTACGTCGGGTCCTTCTGCATCGTCTGGGGCGTGCCCTGCATGTGCATGATCGCCACGGCGGCGCCCGTCTCCGCCGCCAGCTCCGCCATCGCGGCGTCGAGGCGAAGGCCGCCGATGTCGTTGATCATATCCGCCCCGGCAGCAATGGCCTCGCGGGCCACGCCTGCCTTCCACGAATCGATCGAGATGGCGACATCGGAATCGCTCCGCAGGGCCTCAATCACCGGGAGCACCCGTTTGAGCTCCTCTTCGGCTGACAGGCGTTCTGCGCCGGGGCGGGTGGATTCACCCCCGATGTCGATGAGGTCCGCCCCCTCTGCGATCATGCGGCGGGCGTGCGCGACGGCGGCGGGGGGGTCAAAAAACCGCCCCCCGTCTGAAAAGGAATCGGGGGTGACATTCAGGATGGCCATGACCAGGGTGCGCCGACCCAGGCCCAGGTCTTTGAGGATGTTCCGCCTCCGACGCACCCTGTCCCCGCTCACGCCTTGGCCAGCTCCGGCCCGCCGCTGAGCTCCTCGCCTTCGAGGTGCGGTTTCTTTTCCTTCGCTGCTTCAGGTTCGGCTTGTTTGTCCGGTGGTTTCTTCGGCGCGGGTTGCGGCCGCTGGATTTCCCTGCCCTCCATGACCTGATCGATCTCGCCGCTGTGAAGGGTTTCGTGTTTCAGGAGCGCTTCGGCGATGCGCTCGGCTTCCACCTTGTGATCGAGCATGAGCTTCTGCACCCGCTCATAGCATTCGTCAATGATGCGTTTGATCTCATTGTCGATGGCGATGGCGGTGGCCTCGCTGTGCAGGCGCGTGCGGGTGATCTCGCGACCGATGAAGAGGTGCTCTTCGGAGTCGATGTAGTTAATCGGCCCCATCTTCTCGCTCATGCCCCACTTGCAGACCATGTGCCGCGCGATCTCCGTGGCTTGCTCGAAGTCGTTCTGCGCGCCGGACGAGATGTCATCGCAAAACATCTCCTCGGCAACGCGCCCCCCGAGGCTGGCGCAAATGTAGGCAAGGAGTTTGTTCTTCTGCATGTGATAGTGATCTTTCTCCGGCAGGTACATCGTGGCGCCGAGGGCGCGGCCCTGCGGGATGATCGACACCTTGTGGATCGGCTCCGCCTCGGGGATTAGTTTTCCAATCAGCGTATGCCCGGCCTCGTGATAGGCCGTTATTTTCTTGTCCTCCTCGTCCATCACCTTGCTGCGCTTCTGCCGCCCCCATCGAACTTTATCGCGGGCCTCTTCGAGGTCTTCGACTGTCACGGCCTCCTTTTCGCGCATGGTTGCGATGATAGCGGCCTCGTTGATGATCGCCTCCAGGTCCGCCCCGGAAAAGCCCGGCGTGCCCCGTGCGATCACAGTCAGGTCCACATTGGACGCCAACTTGATCTTGTGGGCATGGACGGCCAGGATCTCCTGGCGGCCCATCAGGTCCGGCATATCAATGATGATTTCGCGATCAAACCGCCCCGGCCGGAGCAGCGCAGCATCGAGGACATCCGGCCGATTGGTGGCCGCCAGCATGATAATGCCCTCGTCGCGCTCAAAGCCGTCCATCTCGACCAGGATGGCGTTCAGCGTCTGCTCCCGTTCGTCGTGCCCGCCGCCGAGCCCGGAGCCGCGGCGCCGACCCACGGCGTCGATCTCATCAAGGAAGATGATACATGGATGGTTCTCCTTCGCCTGGCGGAAGAGGTCGCGGACGCGCGAGGCGCCCACGCCGACGAACATCTCGACGAAGTCCGACCCGCTCACGCTGAAGAAGGGCACGTCCGCCTCTCCGGCGATGGCCTTGGCCAAAAGGGTCTTGCCCGTGCCCGGCGGGCCGACAAGCAGGACGCCGCGGGGGATGCGCCCGCCCAGGCGTTGAAACTTCGTGGGGTTCTGCAGGAACGCGATGATCTCCGTCACGTCCTCCTTTGCCTCGTCGATCCCGGCCACGTCGTCGAGGGTGACGCCCGTGTGCTCTTTGTTCGCCAGGCGCGCCCGGCTACGGCCGAAGGAGAGCACGCCCCCCGTGCCACCGGGAGAACGGAGCTGCCGGAACAGGAAAAACCAGGCAATGAAGATGAACAGGATCCACGGAAAGATCTGGATGAGGAAGCCCCACAGGAGCTCGTTCGACTGATCGTATTTCAGGACGATTTGCCCGCCGGTTCGCCCGTGCTTTGCGTTGATCCCGTCAATCTTCTTAATGATTTCCTTGATATAGTCCGGGCTGGTCTTCGCCGTATGCTGAACGCTGCCGCCCTCGCGCGTGCGCCATTCGACCTCGCTGCTTCGGGCAGTCACTTCCGCCACAGCGCCCGAATCCAGGTCGGTGAGAAACTGGCTCAGCGGGGCCTTCTCCCGCTCGCCCTTCGACGACTTATGCACCATGTACACGAACAGGGCTGCGCCTGTGAAAATAATGATCCACAACAGCAGACCGCGCATCCGCGGCGGCCGCTCCTGGTCCCCATCAAGGTCGGGAAGACGCCTTCGGTCCGGTCTGCGAGTTTTTTTTGGGTCCACAACCTGCTCCTTCTACCAGTCCGCTTCCATCGCCTGGACGATCAACTCGGCCAGGTCGTCGAATGACTCGGCATTCGCGGTGGCAAGCGTTTCCCCCTTGGCAACAACGAATTCCGTCGGGCGCACCAGACGGTCTCGCTTCATGATCACACGCCCGGTGCGCTGATCAATCCAACGAACATTGATGTAGATGAATACGCGCGTTTCCATCACGTCATCGTTGGTATCCTCGGTAAGGACACGCTCCTTATACTCCACAATCTCGCCCGTGAGAATCGAGTCGGCTTTCTTCTTTGGGGCGATCTTCAGTTGGGTTTTGTACAGAATCTCGTTTTTCACCGCCTCTGTGAGCGAAAACTCCAGTTCGCGGCGGAACGTCTTGTTGTCAAAAATTGGGACGTAAACCGATCCCACTCCGCTCTTCAGGACCGACCGTGAACTGTAGCCACACCCCGCCAAGAGGCACACCAGCAGGACTGCGCTTCGTCTCATCCCTTGCCTCGCCTCCCGTTGCGAATCTTCCTTGCCTTTTCATCGGCAAGGGAAGCCCATTTCGTGTCCGCAAAGTCGCGCTTGATCACCTCGAAGTATACCAGGGCCGCCGCGGGCTGTTTCACCCGGAGGTAGAACTCCCCCACCTCGAAGTGCTGCTTCGCCTTCAGTTCCTTGATCTCCTTCATGTAGTTCCGCGCATCGGCCACCTTGATCCCCGTGGGATACTTGGTGATGTATTCGTCGAACCGTTCCTCCGCCTTCAGTTGAAGTGACGTGCCGACGTTTACGTGCTTGCTTTCGTCCAGGTAGCACCGCCCCGCTTGGAAGATCGCCGCGCCGTACCACTCGCTGTCGGGGTAGGCCTTCAGCAGGGCCTCGTAGGCCGTCCGCGCCTCGCCGTAGCTCCCCAACTCAAACCAACAGTTGCCCAGCTCCATCTGCGCGTCATCGGCAAAAGCACTGTACGGCGAGCGCTGCACCACACGCTCATAGGCCCACGCCGCGGTCTTGAGGTTCTCCTTCTTCAGGAGGGCACAGATATCGAACTGCCTCCTGCCCGCATCGGTCTGTCGAACGTGACCCGGGTTTTCCTCGAAGAACTTCTCGAACGTCTTAAATGCCTTGTAGTATTGTTTCATGTGGAACTGGCATTCGCCGGCATAGTACCGCGCCTCACCTCCGAGATCCGTCCCCTTCAGTTTTTTCGCACACTTCCAGAGGGTATTCAGCGCCTTCTTGTACCGCTCCCCGGCGTAATAGAGCAGACCATAGAAAAAGCGAATCTCGTACTTTTGTTTGTAGTGCTGGAGGCCCTCCGCAATCTGGATGTAGAGCGACACGTCCCGCGCACCCGGCCGCTTGCCATAGGCCTTCTGGTAGTGCTCCAGATTCGCCTGCGCCTCCGCCATTTTTTCGACAGCCGGCGGCCTTCGCTCGCGGCTTTTATACAGCGCACAGACCGACGCGGCGAAGAGCGCCTCCGGCGCCAGCTCGCTATCGGGAAACTTGTCCACCACATTCCCGTAGCAAACCTGCGCCCGGCCGTAGTGTTTTCTTCTCTGATGATATTTCCCGATCTCGAAATAGCAGTCGTCGGCCAGCGGGCCGTCCGCCCGGCGGGCCAATACCGCCTCCAGCACCGTGACGCCCGAGCGTTTCTCGCGCTCCAGCAGACCCACCCCGGCTCGAAACTCCAACGTCAGCACCTCATCCGCAAAGCGCGAACCTGGGTGCGCCGCAAAGAACGCCTCCGCCCGACGGTAAGCGTCCCACCCCTTGCCCATCCGATAGCAGCACTCCACGCATCGGACCTCGGCCCGCTCCCCAAGCTCTTCCCCGCCTGAAGACTTGGCCAGGTCCTTGAACTCTGCCAACGCGCTTTCATACTTCTCATCGGTAAGAAGGGCCAGGGCATGGTCGTACCATTCCTGGTCCGTGTTTCGGGGCAGGGCTCCCGTCTCGATCCAGCCACGCTCCTTGTGCCAGACCCAGTCGGCCCAGGCGCCGCCGGTCCAGCACAGGATCAAAACAACCCCAACCGGCCCTATCCAACTTCGGTTCAAGATATCTTCCTCATCTCGAAATTCAGATGTTTCGTCAGCTTCGGCTCCCTGCCCAGCAGGGCGGACAGGTGCATGTTCATCACGCGGCGCATCTCCACCCCGACCTCCGGCGGCAAAACCAGACGATCTACCTGGGCCCGGTCGCCATGGGCCAGCACCGACATAACGGGCAGCATCGCCGGCGAAACGGGGCTCGCTTCCGTGTCCACACCGCCGCATTCTTCACACAGCGCCCCCCCCTCGCGGATGCTGAAATATCTCCGCCCCCCCGCCGCCAAATCGCACCCGCAATGGGCGCACCGAACCAGCCGAGGCAGGAACCCCACCGACCGCAGCAAGGCCAGCTCGAAGGCAAACACCAGTTTGCGGTGATCCCCTTCCTGGCACAACCGCTTGAGGACCCGAAGGAGGATCTCGAACACCCGCGGGTTCGCTTCCCCATCCTCGGTCAGATCGCTGACCAACTGTACAGCATACGATGCCAGATAGAGTCTGTCAAGGTCTTCTCTCAGACCATAGAAACTATCCAGCAGGTCCCACTCCGTGAGCGTGCGCAGGCCCTCCCTCTGACGATCCAGATACACCACGTGGATGTGCGTCAGCGGGTCCAGCGCACCGAGGGCGTTCTTGGTCAACCGCTTGGCGCCTTTGGCGATCAGTTTTTCTTTGCCGTACTCGCGGGTGTACACCCATGCGATCTGGCTGGTCTCGCTGTAGTCAAACCGCCGGAGAACAATCGCCTCCGATTTGCAGTAGGCCATCAGGCCGATCCCCCCCCTTTTCGCTTCGACAGCCGCAGGCGATTGATGCACCGCTCGCTCCCATCCAGGACCGTGATTTCCACACCGCCGTAATCGAATCGCTCTCCCACTCGGGGAATCCGCCCGAGGTGAGAAAACACGAACCCCCCCACCGTATCGAAATCATCATCCTCTGGGATGTCAAGGGGCAGAATGTCGTTCAGTTCCCCGACGCGCATCCTCGCGTCGACCTCAATCGTGTCGGCATCGATGTGCTCCACCGCCTCCCGTGTTTCGGCGTCATATTCGTCCTCGATCTCCCCGACGATCTCCTCAAGGATGTCCTCGATGGTCACCACACCCGCCGTGCCGCCATACTCGTCCAGGACGATCGCCATGTGGGTCTTCTGGGCGCGGAGCTCTTCAAAGAGTTCGTCGATCTTTTTCGTCTCCGGGATATAGCGCGCCTTCCGCATGATGTCCTTCAGATGAACCGACTCCCATCCCGGCCGCCCGATCCGTCCGATCAGGTCCTTGGCGTTGAGGATGCCCACCACGTTGTCCAGATCATTCTCATAGACGGGCAGGCGGGTGTGCCCCTCATCCACAACAATCTGTCGCGCCTCGCTCAGCGGTGTGCCGATCTCGATGCCCGCCACCTCGGTTCGCGGGGTCATGATCTCGCGCACCTCGACATCGCGGAACTCAACGATGCTCTGGATCATCTCTCGGTGTACATCCTCCAGCGGCTCCTCGCTCTCGCCGTTCTCCACGGCGGATCGAATCTCATCGGCCAGCTCGTCGCCGACCGACGTATCCTTGGCCGCAAGCAGGTGATCGAACGCAGCCCGAAGGCGAAGCAGCGGCTCACAGACGATGGAAATCGGATACAGCAGCCGGACACTCCCCGAGACAATGCCTTCGTTGAAACGCACCCCAACTGCCCTGCCGAAGACCCGGCCCACCATGAGCAAGAGCAATGTAACAAAAAACACGCCCACCAGCACGGGCGGCCTTTCGCCCCCCACGGCCAGTGTGTCGGCCATCTCCGACACACCGAAACTCACCACCACGCTAAAGGCCACTGTGGATGCCAGCACAGCGCCGACGCACAGCAGGCGCATCCGCTCGGTTTTATCGAGATACCTTTCCAGCAGGCTCCTGCGCTCGCGCCACCAGGGTCGATCGCCAAGCCGCGACGGTGAGAAGGTCCCAAAAGCGACCTCGAAGAACGATGAGCCGAGGAAGAACAACCACCACAGCACACACAGGCCCCAGAACGTCGAGGTCAGACCATTGTCGTAGAGATACAAGGAGCCGTTAGTCCTCCAAAAGATGCCCGGCGGAGTTCGAGAGGGCGAACCCGCCTTTTCTCAAAATCTCCCTCGCGGCTCGACGCATCGCCGCCGCGTCGGCCGCGTTCGCATCGTCCATTCCCAACAGGTGCAACGCCCCGTGCACGACATAGAGGGCCAACTCCACCCGCGCGGAATGACCGCGCCGCTTGGCCTCGGATCGCGCCCGATCGAGAGAGACCACAATCTCTCCGATCACCGCCCCACTCGCCTTTTCCTCCGAATCGGCGAGATCGAACGCAATGACGTCCGTCTCGCGATCTCGTCCGAGAAACTGCCGATTGATCGCTCGGATCTTCTGTCTGGAGACGGCGGCCACGCTCACCTCCCCCTTTCGCCCCCGTAAGGCGCGCCGCAGAAGCGCCGTCAGCCCCCGGCGGTCGATTCGCATGCCCCGCCGGAAGTCGCCGATCTGAATTCTCATTCTTCCGTTCCCCCCTCACCGATATCGAATCCGGCTGTGGAAGATCGCCGTCAAGCCCCGGATCAGGACATCCTCGACCTGCCGGATGTCGGTCAGCGTCAGGCCCGATTCCACGAACTGTGAATCCATCAGCTTCTTTGCCGATACCTCCCGAACCAACTGCCGCACATGCGCGGGCGTCGGCTCGGAAAGGGTTCGCGAGGCCGACTCCACGGAGTCGGCCAGGAGCACGATCCCTGCTTCCTTGGACCGGGGCAGCGGCCCCCGGTATCGGAAGAAATCCTCGTCCGCAGCGGGACCGCCGTTGTCGGCCGCCATTCGCTTCGCCTTTTCGTAAAAGAACTCCACCAGCGTTGTGCCGTGATGCTGGAGGATCATGTCCCGGATCGGGCCCGGGAGATCGTAGTGATCGGCCAACTCCGCGCCGTCTTTCGTGTGGGCGGTGATAATCAGTGTGCTCATTGTCGGGCTCAGATGGTCATGACGGCTGTGGTCGTTGCCCACATTCTCGACGAAATACTCCGGTTTGTTGAGCTTGCCGATGTCATGGAAGTAGGCCCCGGCCCTGGCCAGGAGGGCGTTGGCGCCAATCGCCTCGGCAGCGGCCTCGGCCAGGTTGCCGACCACGAGGCTGTGGTGATAGGTCCCCGGCGCTTCGAGGACCAGCCTGCGCAGGAGGGGTTGGTTCTGGTCGCACCATTCGAGGAGGCTAATGTCCGTCATGATCCCAAAGGCCTTCTCGATCAGCGGTAGCAGACTCGTAACCGCCAGGCCCACCAAAACACCGTTGCCCAGGGCCAGGAGTCCGTCGCGGAACATAAGGGATTCCCAGAAGAGCCTCGTGATTCTCTGTCCCCCCAGCAGGCCCACCGTCCATGTGGCCGCGCAGAGCACCACCCCGGCCAGGATCCCCACGTGAATCAACCGGGTGCGGTTCCGGACATTCCGTGTGGCGAGCACCGACGCCGCACCGCCGGCCATGAAGATAATAAAGAAATCAAAGCTGTGGCCGGCAACCACAGCAATGAACGCCGCGACGGCAAACGTAAGCATCAATGCAAACTGCTGCCCATAGGCCAGCGCCACGATGATACCCACCAGAGGCACTGGCACCAGGAACAGCGGCCACGCCTTGAATACGAACAGTTTCGCAATGAACAGGGTGGCGAAACAGAGCGTCGCAAGCATGAAGAGCCGGTTATTCGACCGAACCAGCGACCCCTCAAAGCGGTAGATGTATACTCCCAGAATGACAAACGCGATCAGGACGAGCAGTATGCTGCCCACCAGCTTCTCTATCCGCCGGACAGCCGGCTCCGACCGGGCGTACTCCGCACGTTCCTGTTCGAGCAGATAGGCATCGTAGGGCGTCGTCGTCGCGCCCTGGGCGAGGAGCACCGCGCCCTTTTCAATTGTCCGCATCTGCGGGGGCACGGTCTTGGCCGCTTCTTCCCGGGCCTTTGCCGTTTCCCCCGCATCGAGTTTCAGCGTCGTGAACTTGAAGTTCCGCAACAGGATGGACAGAATCTCCGTTCTTGCCTCCTCGGGAAGTTTGGAAAAATGGAGTCCAATCTCCTCTTTCAGAAACTCCTTCAAGCCGTTCTGCAGGCTGATGGTCTCATCCACACGCACCTGTCGTTCCACGCCTTCCGGCTTGTCGAGAACAACAATCACCCGGTTGTTCAACTTCGTCTCCGTCGTCCGTTTCAGGTCGTCGATCACACCCCGTCGTCGGGCGTCGACGAAAATCGCCCTCACCGCGTCAGCGGCCTGCTTGGCCCCCATCTTCTTGATCTCGGCCAACAGGGCCGTTCGCTTGGACGACTTGCCATCCGCCCCCGTCCCCGCCAGAAGGCCGCCTTTCAGCTCGGCCGTCACGGCATCCGACATGGCCGTGACGATCCCCCTGTCGGAAACATAGACGTTCGGTTGTTCCTGCCGCTTGGCCTCCCGCAGCTTCTCCGTAAGCTCCTGGTCTTCGCACGTAAAGCGCACGCGGGAGATATAGTGCTTGTGCGCCACCTCGCCGGGCCGAATATCCAAAGGAGGATTCCCGAAGAAGAGGAGGGCCACCGTGGCCACGTAGAAGAGCAAAATAATGAAAACACGGCTGATGCCCCGCGGCGAGGGAAGGGCGTCGAAACGTCGCCGGTTCCCGACGGCTCGGGCCCGCTCGGGCGCGACACGCCGACCTTTCGCTTTCTTCCACCGTATGGCCATCGCCTACGACTCCCTCTCGCCCCTCTCGTGGGCGTCGTATGCATCCACAATGTCCTGAACCAGCCGGTGCCGTACGATATCCTTCGGCCCCAGCCGGATAAACTTGGCCCCGCGCACCCCCCCCAGGATACTGCACGCGTGCATCAGCCCTGACATCTCGCCCGAGGGCAGATCGACCTGGCTGATGTCGCCCGTCACCACGCTGCGCGAGCGCATGCCCAGGCGAGTGAGAAACATCTTCATCTGCATCTTCGTGCAGTTCTGCGCCTCGTCAAGGATCGCGAACGCATCATTGAGTGTCCGCCCCCGCATGTAGGCCAGCGGGGAGATCTCGATGATGTTGTGCTCGATGTATCGCGTCATCTGTTCGACGCCCATGATGTCCCGCAGTGCATCATACAGGGGCATGAGATAGGGATTCACCTTCGCGTGCATGTCGCCCGGCAGGTAGCCCAGCTTCTCCCCGGCCTCCACCGCCGGACGGGCCAGAACGATTCGACGGACCTGGTTTTCCTTGAGCGCCGCCACCGCGGCGGCAACGGCAAGGTATGTCTTCCCCGTCCCGGCAGGTCCGATGCAGAAGACCAGATCGAACTTTCGCATGGCGCGCACATAAGCCGCTTGGCCGCCGGTCCGGGCGACCACCCCCGAGACGATGGGCATGCCGTCCTTGCCGTCATGCGAGACCTCCAGCCGCCGCTCCCCGCTGATGGCCTCCTCCACGTCGACCACGCGAACGACCCCCTTTTGCCCGGCCACTTCGCAGAGCCGTGCGATCACATTCCTGACACGGGCCACCGGTTCCGCCTCCCCGGAGAGCCGGAGCGTCGTCCCATCGGGGATGATCTCCACGCGGAAGGCGTCGCGGATCATGGCCACGTGCCTGTCGCGGCTGCCGCGAAGCGCTATGGCTTCGTCTTCGCTTTCCAGTAGGATGCTTTCCTTCATCACCCGTCCAGCCGTCTACGCCCCGCTCAGTCTCAGCACGACATACAGCGCCGGAGCGACAAAGAGGAGACTGTCCAGGATGTCCAACACTCCCCCAAAACCCGGCAGGCTCGAACTCGAGTCCTTGGCCTCAAGGTCCCGTTTGATCACCGACTCCGACAAGTCCCCCAACTGGCCCAGAATACCGATCATGGCGCTCACACCCAACGCCGGCCAAAAGGCGAACAGCCCCGATATGAGGCACACCGCCACCCCCACGACAACCGAGACGATCAGCCCCCCCATCGACCCCGATACGGTTTTGTTCGGACTGATCATCGGCGCAAGCTTCCACCCACCCACCAGGTTGCCGAAGGCGTATGCCCCCACATCGCCCAACTTCGGCGCAAAGACCACCAGGGCCACACCCGCCAGCCCGCCGTTCGACAGGAGCCGAATCCGCATGACGAAGGACAACAGCAACCCCACATACAGTACCACAAACACCGTTATGCCCGCGTTGACCAACGCGCCGCGAAGCGTCCCGCGGAGCCGCTGCCGAAGCAGAGCCGCCGCCACCAGAACAACGAGAAGCACAGCCAGCACATCGCCACAGCGCCACCCGAAGCTCCCGTCCTCCGGGATACAGGCCGCAGCAATACATGCCACCGTCCCTCCCACCGCAAGGCCGCGAAACGGCTCCCTGCCTGCGCGCCGCGCCATGGCGCACAGCTCGTAGGCCCCCAGGGCCCCCACCAGACCCGAGATTCCGGCCACGATGAGCGGCTGCTGCCAGACATAGTCCGCCGCAAAGGCCAGGCACATGAAGGCGATGATGATAGTTCCCACCTGCAACCGGGCGCGCAGCATGGTCAAGCCTTTTTCTCCAGGGCGCCGAACCGCCGCTCACGGTCGTGGTAGTCCTTGAGTGCCCGATCAAGATGCTTTTCCCGGAAATCCGGCCAGCAGACGTCGGTAAACCAGAACTCGCTGTATGATATCTGCCAAAGCAGGAAGTTGCTCAGCCGCAGCTCTCCCGCCGTGCGGATCAGGAGATCGGGATCCGACATGCCGGCGGTGTAGAGGTAGCTGGAGAACCGTTCCTGGTCGATCTCATCGGGGTTCAGTTTTCCCTCGGCCACATCGCGTGCTATGCGTTTCGCGGCCGCAGCGATTTCGTCGCGCCCCCCGTAGTTCAACGCCAGGCAGACGAGCATGCCGGTGTTTTTGCGGCTCAGATTCTCCGTTTTCTCAAGCTCTCGCACGACAGCCTTGGGGAGGCGGCTTCGGTCGCCGATGCTCGTAAAGCGCAGGTTGTTCTCCAGGATCTCTTTGCGCTCATCCACAAGGTATCTTGCCAGGAGACGCATGAGAAAACTGATCTCGGACTTGGGTCGCTTCCAGTTGTCGGTGCTGAAGGCATAGAGCGTCAATTGCTCGATGCCCTTGCGCGCGCAGGCGCGGATAATCCCGCGAACCGTCTCAATGGCCGCTGCGTGTCCTTCGGTCCGCCTCAGACCCCGGCGTCGCGCCCAGCGCCCATTGCCGTCCATGATGATGGCCACATGTTTGGGCGCCCGCTGTTGCCGTTCCTCGTCGCTCACCGAAGGTCCTCTACACGCGAATGATCTCGTCCCGCTCGCTCCCCACGGAGATGATCTCCACATCCAGCTCGACCGCGTCCTCGATGGCCCGGACGTATGCGCCTGCCTCGGAGGGCAGATCGCTGAACTTTCTGGCGCCGCAGATATCCTCGTCCCATCCCGAGAATGTCTCGTAGACGGGCTCGACATGGTCCAGCACTGCGGTATTGGCCGGGAAGTGCGTCAGCGTCTCGCCATTGCAGCGGTATGCCGTGCAGATGTTCACATTCTTCTGGCCGCTCAGCACATCGAGCTTGGTAAGCGCCACGTTGGCGGCGCCGTTGATCGTAGCCGCATGACGCACGGCCACCGCGTCCAACCAGCCGCATCGCCGCGGCCGACCGGTTGTGGCGCCGAACTCGCCCCCCTTCTGCCGCAGTTCCTCGCCATGATCGCCGGTGAGCTCTGTGGGGAACGGGCCCTCGCCCACCCGCGTTGTGTAGGCCTTCATAATGCCAAGCACCTTGCCTACGGCCCTCGGCGGCACACCGGCGCCGACCGACACGCCGCAGGCGCTGGCGTTCGAGGAGCTGATGAACGGATAGGTGCCGAAGTCAACGTCGAGCAGGCTGCCCTGGGCCCCCTCGAAGAGGATTCGCGCGCCCCGCTTCATCTCCTGGTCCAGCAAGGTCACCGTATCGGCCACAAAGGGCCGGATGGTCTCGGCGTATCCGCTGAAGGTATCGGCGATTTCGTCGTAGGAAAGCGGGTCCTGTTCGTATCGTGTCCGAATCTCCAGGTTTTTCGCCTCCAGGACCCATTTCAGCTTCTCGCGGAAGTGTTCCCCGTCGAGGAGCTCCGCCACGCGGAAGCCGCACCGCGCCATCTTGTCGGTGTAGCACGGGCCGATTCCCCGCCCGGTGGTGCCGATCTTTGGGTCGCCGCCTCTGCCGTCGCCCAATTGGTCCAGGACTTTGTGGTATGGAAAGACCACATGCGCCCTGTCGCTGACCTTCAGGTTGTCCTTGATCTCTACCCCCTCCCGGCGCAGCCCCTCCATCTCCTCGATAAAGAGGGGCGGGTCGAAGGCCACGCCATTCCCCACCACGCAGAGCTTGCGCTCGTGTAGAATACCCGAGGGAACCAGATGGAGAACGAATTTCTTTTCGCCTACGACCACCGTGTGTCCCGCGTTGCTTCCGCCCTGGTAGCGAACGATGACGTCAAATTCCTCGGTACAGAGGTCGATGATTTTCCCTTTCCCCTCATCACCCCACTGCATACCAACAACGGACATATTTGGGCACATCTGTCGCTCCCTATCGACAATCATACGGGTCGTTTCATCTGACATCGGGACGGGCGTCCCCAGTTCCGGCGCGTCACAGGAGGGACGCCGGGACTATGAGGACAAACTGGATGTGTTGACATGAAGCAAACGCTGGTACAAATGAGTTTTAAACTCCGCTCTGCGCATGTGCGTACACACACTGCAAGTATGCATTCTAATCGCTTTGCTCTTGGGTGTCAAGGAAATTACGGCCCGGGTGCAGCAGGTTGGTTCGATTTCTTGGAAGACCCCTTCGGTGGGATCGCTTTCCCCTTGGGCTTCCCGGCCGGTTTGGGCGGCACGGATTTGGATGCCTTGGGAGTGGATGCGACGGGGGCGTTCAAGTCTTTGGTTTTTTTTGTTTCCTCGGCTTTCTTCGACTCCTCAGTTTTTTCCTCTTCCTTGGGGACATCAAGACGTTTCGCAGTGACTTCCTTGCTGTAGTCCTTGCCGGTCAGGGTCTTGAGGGCGGCCTCAGCCGCGTCCAGCACGGGGGCATATTCCTTTTCCTTGCGGATCAGTCCGAGCAGTAGATTCCTGGCCTCAAAGCTGCCGAGCTCGCCGATCTTCTTCGTCGCGGCGGTGCGGACGCTTTGGTCTTCATGGTGGTCAAGGATGTCCACGTACTGGTCAAACAAAATGCGTCGTTCGCCGCCATCAATCTTTGCGATGGCAATGCTGGCGGCGGTCCGGACGCGGCCCTGGTCGTCGCAGACGAGGATATTCTGCAAGGTAGGTTTCGCTTTCGGATCGGCAATTTTTCCGAGCGCCTCGACGGATTTTTCACGAACCAGCATGTGGGCCGTCTTTACCGCGGTCGGGTCATTCGCTCCGGGCTTGCTGTTCAGCGCCAGATCCATAAATTTTTCGACGATCTTCTCCTCCTCAGGCAATGGGCCCGCCGTTCTGTCGGCAATCATGCCGATCGCCCACGCCGCCGGAGACAGCAGGTCGAGGTCGCCGGACTCCAGCGCATTCAGAAGGGCAGGCACGGACCCCTTGTCCCCAAGGATCCCCAGCATCCCCGCGATCATGTAGAAGGAGCTGTATTGCAGCGGCACGACGTTCTTGGGACCCTTTTTCAGTGAGGGATCAAGCTGGTCGAACATCTGAAACCGAATTCCGCGGCGTTCCAGGCATTCCACCACATCCCGCCCCATGAACAGCAAACGCTCCTGCGGCACGCCGGTCATCCGCGAGAGGGTGGTGAGAAACACAAACACCTCGCGCACATCCAGGATGAGGGGTGCCAGGTCCTTTCCGTTCTCCCCTTTCACAACGACACGAACCGCCCACGGCGTGGGCAGATTCATACGCCGGAACTCCAGCTCCTCCAGGATCGCCTCATCCACCGCATCCTTCCGCGTGGCAAGCCCCCGGCGCTTGAAGGCATCAATCACCATGTCCGAGACAACGGCCACGAAGCTCTCGCAGGGCCAGTCTGTGCGAGAGGCCAGGGTGGCCTCCAGGTAAGGCTTTGCGGCCGGCCCCATGTCCTGAACGGCCCACTCGGCATAGTGCCGGACCCGCGAGCGGCGGTCATCGAGGCGCGAGATGAGCTTGGGAATGGCATCGTCATCGCCCATCCGTCCCAGACCGATGGCGGCCGCCGTACGGACGTCGCCGTCGGTGTCGTCCAGGCCCTCCATCAACTCCTTCTCCGCCTCCGGCCGAGCTTCCACATCAGGAAGCACGCGCAACACCGGCCCGCGAACCATGGCGGCCGGATTGTCCAGGTTCTTGATGATCTCCTTCTTTGCCTTGACGCCGAGCTCATTCAATGCCTCCGCGGCCGACAGGCGGACCATGGCATCGCCGTTTTCCAGGCACTCGATGACGTACTCCATCCCCTCCGGCTCACCAATCCGCGCAAGGCTCTTGGCCACACCGAGGGCGATGGTCCCGTTCTTGATCGAGATCGCGCCTTCCTCATCCTTCTCCAGGCCCTTTTTCAGCTCGGGCGCGAGCGGCCTCAACCGGTCCGGGGCGATGTCGGGCACTACGTCGGCCGCCACCTTGCGCAGCCGCAGTTCCCCGTCCTCGTTGAGCATCAGCTCCACCATCCCCTTGGCATTTTCGATGCGCGAGCCCCCGAGGTCGCGAAGCGCGCGGGCCGCACGCATGCGAAC
Source organism: Planctomycetota bacterium (assembly GCA_013152475.1). Classification (GTDB taxonomy): domain Bacteria; phylum Planctomycetota; class Brocadiia; order JAADGH01; family JAADGH01; genus JAADGH01. Next base: position 21,200 of record JAADGH010000213.1, on the reverse strand, counting down.
ATCCCCGTAGGCGTTCTTGTCCAGCACATCCTTGACGATGTTCTGAACGAGGGCATCCACCGCATTCGCCAGGAGCGGGTTCTTCCCCCGCTTTTTGTCCGCCAAGCGCCGCGCCAGCACACGCGAGCCGCGGATCCCGGCGCTGACAAGCGAGTCGCGCGCTGCAAGACGGACATCTTGTTCCTTGTCGTCGAGCAGGACAAGGAGCAGCTCCACGCTCGCCTCGGAGGAGTACTGCCCCAGCGCCCGCGCCACGCGCACCCGCATTTCATGGCTGGGCGACACGATCACAAAGCCTCCGCTGGGGGATTCCTTGGCAATTTCCTCGGCCAGGGTCTTCACCACTTTCTCAATGTTCGCGTCCACGAGGCGTTCCTGGTCACGCCTTCCCACCTCGCCCAGCAGTTCAGTCGCGGCGATGCGAAGATCGAGGTCGCCCAATTTGACCGCCCGAAGCAGGGGATTGATCGAACGGATGCCGGCGTTCAGCAGCCGCTCCCGCGCCGCCTTCCGAACGCTTTCGTCCTGGGCGGCCAGTTTGTCCGCATCCTCCTTCAGTCCGGCTTCTCTGGTGTTCAGGGCGGCCCAAATCCCGTACCCGACGCTGCACGCGGCAAACGCCATAACCAGGGCAATGACGAGATATTTTCGGACGAAATCGTTCATGTCGCTGATTTGACCTTCTCAACCTTCGTAACCGTGAGTTTCACCGGCAACGCGCCGATTTCCAGCATGGCGGCGACACGACGGGCCTCTATCACGCCGCGGATGCCGCGAATCTCGATCCGGTCCGTCTCCACCGAACCGGCGACCACCGCGGAGACCAGGACGGCCCCGTCGATCACCACAGCCATCTCCTTCCCCGTGTTCGCCCGACGGACCTGATTCAGGGCGCGGGCGTCCTCGGGATGGAGCTGGAGTGTAATGACGGGGTTGCCCCCCAGCCCTTCCGTCCGGCACGATACGGACGCAAAGGACCGCACCCGATGTTCCGGCTTCTTTCTGACGAGGAACGGCATCACCTCCACGACCTTCTGGCCGAGTTCCCGAATGCTATAGTACTCCTGGCGCCATGAGACCAGCTCGTGCTCGGCATCAGGCTTTTGATCCTTCCCCCTTCCCTTCACGAGGCGAAACTCCATCTCCCCCGTCTGCGTAAGACAGCGCAGAAACCCATCGATTTCACCCTCCGCCCAGATCTTCATCGTGATGGGACCGTCTTCCTCCGCAGAGATCGTGCTCCGAACAACCCCGAAGTCCTTGCCATACTGGGCGGTCCGGCGGGAAAGCGCCTTGACCACCGCCTGGATGACGCCCTCTGCGGGCTCGCCCTCGGGGGAAAGGGTCACCACAAAACACGCCTGTTTGCCGCGCAGATACGTCCCGATGGCCACGGAAGCAAAAATGGAAATGACGGCCGCCGCCAACAGGACCCTGAAGATGCGCGCCCCCATCATTTCCTCGCTTTCTGCCTGCGCAGCCGTTCGAGGGCCTTGTGGCAGGTTGCGCCAATGACGGGGTCTCGAGTCATCAGCTGGAGTTGAAACTCCGCTTCCTTCGATCCGATTCGCCCCAGGATCATGGCCACCGCCTTGCGCGCCTGGGTGTTCTTGGCGTTGAGCTCTTTTTCCCGCTCGGCCCGGCTCTTGTCCCGCGTGGGGACGACAGCCGTGGAGTTGACCCGCTCCTTCTTCAGTTGTTCGACCAGGTAATAGACGGCGGGATTTCCGATGGCGACGAGCGCATCGGAGATGTTCACTCGCACGCCGAAGTCATCGTCCTGCAGCAGGTCGATGAGATCGAGCATGACGATCTCGTCGTTCTTGGCCTTCCATGCCTTTTTGATATGTTCGAAAATTCCCAGGTCCGGGCTCAGGTCTCTCACAAGGGTCTGAAACCGAACCCGCCGCCCCGTCAGGTCGAGAACGATCCGCCGCGCCGTGCGGGCCATCTGGACCCGCGCGTAGGCATACTCCCGCCGGCATTCGTGGATGATCTTCAGGACAACGGGCACCTCGTCCCTGCGGATGTCGAACAGATTGACGCCTGCGTCTTTCAGTTTGAGAAAGTGGCCTTCCGTGGTTTTTTTGAACTTCATCTCGACGGCGTAGCTGATGTAGTCATCCTTGAACTTCTCCAGCCTCGTGCAGACGTCTTTCATGTCCTCATCCGGAAAGCGCACCGCCGCCCCGTCCGAAAACATGCGGAGTTTTTGCTGCAAGGAGGCGTATGCCGCAGGCAACAGCTTGGGGGAAAGCATCGCCTCCTTCGCCCGCTGGTCCTCCAGTATCCGGATCATCTTGTCGCACTCTTCGGGGACGAAGGCAACGGGGGCTCCGCCGAGGAAGCCCTGGAGTTTCCAGGCGAGATCGGCCTCTTCGGATTGTCCAAGCTTGTTACTCAGCCCCGCCTCCTTGTCCAGCCAATCCTTGGCGAAGTCCTCCGCGCGCTTCATCTGATCGCCGCTGAGCTCGACTTCGGGCTTCGCCTCCGTCACCTGGAATTGCATTCGGAGCTGCTCGCTGCGCACAAGCGCCAAAAACTCGCTGAACCGAAGCCGCTCCCCTCGGTTCCGAAAGACCTGGGTCTTCTCGTCAATGTCCCACCGCAAGGTGATCAGGGCATACTCAATTGCGAAGTTCAGGAGCTGCCGCCGTTCGTGCGGCTTGAGTTCCCCCGGTTTCCTGTGTAACAGGATCTCCTTCATCTGCTCCATGTTCAGCTCGGCCATCCTTCGCCCGGGTGTTTTCGGCCAGGTATCGAGAAGCTGACGCAGGGCGTGATTCTCGCCCCATCCCCAGCGGCCGCGGTCCGAATCGCCCGTCAGGAATCGCTCCAACACATTGGTCAGTTTGATTCGCCGGTCACGCTCCTCATCTTGTTTCAATTCCTGAATGACATAGATGAGGCCCTCCAAGCCGAACTCGCTGAGGCCCTTCTCGGCCTCGCCGATCGCCGGTTCGTCTTGATTGTACCGGACGGTTCGGAGCATGGCGAAGATGTGGTGCTGTTCCACAGACTGATACACGATGTGCATGAACGCGGGGACGATCCACGCCAGCGTGGCGAGATAGCCGAACGCAATCAGGAACCTCTTTGTGCTTGCTTTCATCGCCGCCTCAGAAAGGAAGGGACGAAATGGCCTTCGAGACCAGGCTCACCGCCACACAGACCATGCCGATCAGGCCCATTCCGCACCCGAATCCCGCCGCCAGGATGGGGGTGTATCGGCGCCAGTTCTGCTCGCCGAATCGCTTCGCAAAGTACCATCTTCCCGTGAACGCAGCCAGCACCTCCGGGATGCAGTCCATCGGGTCCGTCGCCATGCCGCGAATCATGCCGTAGAGCAACAGCGTGGGCAACCCCAGAATCCGCATGATCGGATAGCCGACCATGCCGAAGGTCAGGCCCGCGCCGATCACCCGGAACTTGATTGCGCTCAAGAAGAACTCATTGCCCGTGGTGGTGGCCGTCAGCCAGAAGGCGCGCTGAAACGCCCCCATGGGCCAATAGATTGCGGCGTAGGGGTAGAGGTGAGAGGGTATCTTGCCCATACGCCAGATGAAGGACCAGAAGAACAGGCTGCAGAAGAAGGCCAGCGGAATGATGTAGAGCTGCATCTTGAAGAGGCTGGTGAAGCGCGTTTCCGTCAGCTCCGTCTTTCGGAAACTTGCCGCCTGCCCTCCATAGTTGCCCATCGGCATGGGGGCCATCCATATGTCGATGCCCTTATAGCCGCTCAGGATATAGGCCGCGTCATCAATGTAGGGAAAGCCCACGCCATGTCCCGTCAGGCCCACCATGCGGGCCGAGATGTAGGACATGAGCGGGGTATAGAGGAAGCCGAAGACAACCATAATCCAGACCGGGAATTTCGGCACCAGCATGTGACAGAGGATGATCTTCCAGGATGTCGTGGCGATGTAGAAGAGGATCGACAGCGGAACGGGTATGTCCCCCCGCCCCTTCGGCGGTTCATAGATGTGCTGGTACTCCTTTTTCTGCGTCCTGGCCTTCCACAGCGTCTTGATGACCTCGTAAAAGCCGATCAGTGCGACGGCAAGGGCCACGCCGATCCCCCAGCTCAGCCAGAAGTCGAGATTGTTGGCGATGCTCGTCTCGATGAACCCCATGCCCGGGTGCCATTTCACCAGGATACCGCATCGGTACAGGATCGGGTTCATGACAAGCTGGCCGATGACGCCGGCAATGGCCGACCCCATGATCATCCAGAAGGGCAAGACGAACCCGATGAACACCTGACCCAGGTTGGTCGGTAATTTGATCGGCACGGCGGGAAGGATCGTCTCGAGATTCCGGGTGAAGTCGTAAAAGGGTACTTTAATAATCTGGAGTTGTTTCCCTAAAATGCCCGCCGTGAGCGTCGGCACACCGATATAGATCGCCCCGAAGACGATGCCGATGGTGGCGCCGATGCTGAAACACTTCCAGCGCCAGGTCTCTTTATCGGACTCGGCCAGGGCGGTGATGCCCTGGGCCGCGATGGGAACCAGCGGAAACGGCAGGCGCTCGATGTCCGACGTGAGCCGGAAGAAGGTGTAGCCCAGAGAGTAGAGGTTGAGCCGCCCCCAGATAATGCCGATCCCGATCAAGGCGATGTGGGGCCACCAGTCCCGGTGGAGCAGGGACCGGATCTTGTAGGCCTCCGACTCCGGCGGGGCGGCGACCCAGATGGGAATACGCTCGCCGATCCCGAAATTGACCGCCGCCTCCGATCGCACGAAATACTGGTTCCAGATAAAGGTCTTGAAGTACCCCCCGGTGGCGCTGCCCAGTACGCCGCCCGCGATCATGTAGAGGATGACGATCTCCTGTTTCGTCAGCTTCGACCGGCAGCGCTTGGCGATCTCCATGAAGATGATGACCGTCACCCAGTCCGCTGCGGCCCCGATGTGGCTCCCGACCATAAGCTCCAGGAACATGTTGCCCGGAACCATTAAGAAGCCGACAAAAAGGCCGCCGATCACGGCCTTCCAGCCAAACCCTTCCTGGTATTCCTGCGGTTCTTCCTGAAGCTCACGTATGGATAAATAGTCTTCTTGGAGAATGCTCACGTAGTCGTTCCGCTTCCTTCACTCCTGAACTCTTCGGGATCGAGCGCCTCGTCGTCGCCATCCTCTCCCCCCTGCGCGGATTCCGAGGCCGTTTCGGTCTCCTCGGCCTCCGGCTCATCCTCATACGGCGGGGGCACGGGCTCTCCGGCCAGAACGGCGCGTCCGCGCATGTCGAGCCGTTTCTTGTAGTCGGACTCGACCAGCCGCCAGATGAGGAGCTGCTTCCGCACCAACCGCAAGAACCCCACGTTCATCCGCCCCCATGCCTCCACCTCGCCGCTCTCTCGGTGGATTTCGAACTCCATCAGGTAAAGCTGTTCATCGGTGGGATCGGGGAAGGTCGTGATCTTCACCCACTGGCTGATGCCCATGTCAAGCGGCTGCACCCATACCTTGCTCGTCAGGATGTACACCGTCCTGTCCCCCGCTTCCTTCTCGGCCAGACCCACTTCGTCCGCAGTGAACCCCTCCAGTGCGTCCTCGTCGTGGGAGGTGAAGTAGTCGTGGAGGAACATGCTCACGGCAATCGTCTCCGTGTGCCTGACGGTGAAGGGGAACACGAATTTCCATATGTCCCCTTCCGGCTTCGGCAGCTTCATCTTCCGCGTCTCATCGGGCACGGACAATTGCGCCGCCTTGCGCGCCGGATAGGCCGTGGACAGAATGACGATCCCGATCACCATCATCGTGGCCCAGACCGCGGCCGTCGAGGAATAGTTCAGGTTCAGCCCGATGTTCGGGAAATTCAGCGTGAGGAACCGCGCCCCAATCTGCCCGATCAGATACCCCACCACAGCGCCGATGATGGCATACACCGTCGACTCCGCGAGAAAGAGGGCGGAGATGTGCATAGGCGCCAGACCCACCGAGGCGTAGATGCTGATCTCCTTCATTCGCTCATACACCGAGCCAAGCATGGTGTTGAAGACGATCAGGCCGGCAATCGCCATCGGCACAAGCAGGTTCGCAATGCCCTTCACCGAGAGCTGCCCTCTCGACCGGTAGAGGTAAACGCCCTTCGACCCCCGCGCCTCCTCCTCCGGCGAAACGGGGACACCGGTGAAGAGCAGCAGATTCGTCCGCTGCGTGAACTTCTCGACGATCTGCTTTACCTTCCGGCCCTGCAGCTTCACACCGATCGAGCGAATCGTCGCGCCCATCTTGATGGCGAGGTCGTTGGGCACGATCACCACGTTGCCCGGATCCTGGTGGTAGTAGTCATCGGGGTCCGGCAGCAGCTCGCTCTTCGTGCTCTTGGTCCCGCTCTCGTCCTCCTCCTGCAGGTCCAGAGACTCCTCTTCCTCGTGACGCTCCTGCATCTCTGCAAAGTCCACCGGTGTGAGCGGCTCGCTGTCAAGGTCCGTGGTGCCGTAGAAACCTGTCTTGGAGGCGAACTGCTCCCCACAGTACGGGCAGACATACCACTCGCCCTTCTTGCAGGCGTCCAAATCCTCGCCTTCAGGAGGCTTGCGAAAGTGTTCGAGACGAATGTGGTCGAGCATGCCGATGGAGTCGTCGAAGATTCCGATCACATCCAGGTCGTTGCCAAGCAGTCGCACCTGCGGCGGCGGCTGGTTCGGCTTCAGTTCGATTCCGATTTCCTCAGCCATATGTTTTGGCAGCAGGCAGACGAAGGGATACCGTTCCTCTTTCCCGGTAAACCATCGTGCGCCTTTGAGATGGTGTCTGTCCAGCCCGGTCAGTTCTGGCTCGCGCGGATCCAGCCCCAGAACGCCCCTGGCCGCATAGGCCCCCCACCGCGGGTTCTCCACGTTGGTCACATCCAGAGCAAGGTTCTGGCCCCGTTCCGGAGAAATCCACGACCGAAGGCAGCACAGCCCGCCGGCGTCGCGGAAGTGTTCCAAAAGTGTATAATAGGCGTGCTCCTCGATGGGCGCCCAGTTGAGCCGCCGAAGGAGCACTCCCTCGTAGGGTTTGTTGTACTTTGTGGCCACCTTGTAGGAGCGCAGCTCGGTCTCGAAGGACGCGAGCGAAAGAAGCGAAAACGTGAGCAAGATCAAGGTAATGCACGTCAGGGCCGTGCGGACCTTTCGCTTCCGCATGTTCGAGATGCCCAGCAGAAAGGCTGCCGCCGCCGCAGAGCCCCGGGCCACATCGGTCCGGTGGACAAACGTGGACTTGGCCCGGGCGTCTTCCATCTGTTGATTAAACTTGTTCAGGATATAGAAGATCACCAGCAGACCCAAGGCGATCATGAAGAACCCGTCGATAATGATAATCGGCGTGCTCGACAGCCGGAGGGCCGGATGCACCCCATACAGGATGAGGTAGACGATCAGAAAGATGATCCCCAGCCACATGAGCTGTCGGCGGATGTCGGCGGCGGCGATGAGCAGCCGCTCACAGAAGAAAACAAAGGGCATAAGCACGGCGAAGTAGAACATAATCCCGATGAGCACGTCATTCGCCGTCCGGTGGACATGGGGGTAGGCCCCCGACTCGAAGGCCCAGGACGATCGGACCGCATCGAGGAATTTGTCGTAGTTCCTTTGTCGCCAATGCTTCTTCGCCTTGTGGAGACACCGCCCGGCCAGGGAGTGCAGCTCATCCACACGCTTGTTTGCGATGCCCGTCTCGCGCAGCTTCTCGATCCGGAAGGCATCCAGCCCCCACATATCCCGGGCCACGCGGTATGAGGTGTTGTAGATAAAATTCTCGGACTTGCCGGGTACCGGCGCGAAACCGACGCCCTCCTGGCTCTCTTTGCGCCGAGAGGGGTCCATCATGGCAAGGATCGGGTCCCCCTTTCGCAAGCCCAGCCGCGCCACGTCCCAGGCCCGTACGTCCTGCCGCTGGATTTCCTTGCCCGTAGCGGCGTCGAACCGGCGGCTGGTCCCGTCATCTGCTGCCGTGACGACTTCCTTCCCGTCCCGCGAAAAGAGAAGGGTCAGGATGTCGCCCGTGTGCCCCTCAAGGACCAGTTGCCCGGTCCCGTTCTCTGCGTTCCAGACGCGGCATGTGGTATCGTCCGACCCTGACGCCACACGCTTCCCATCCGGCGAGAACGCGACGGCGTTCACCGCGCCGCGGTGCCCCGCAAACGTACAAAGGACCTTTGCGGTGGCCGCGTCCCAGACGCGACACGTCATGTCGTCGGAACCGGTAACCACCCGCGTTCCGTCCGGAGAAAACGCGACCGCGTTCACCCCGCCTGTGTGCCCGGCAAGGAGAACGCTCTTCGGTTCGATCTTGGCCTTCTTGTCAGGGCGAATCGGCCAGATCCACACCTTCCCGTCGGCGCTGCCCGAAACCACGCGCCGCCCGTCCGGGGAGAACCGAGCAGACAGCACCGGCGCCCCGTGCTGCTCGAACCGCCCGATCTCTTCCTTGCGTTTCCAGTCCCAGACGCGGCACGTGTGATCGTCCGACGCCGACACCAGGAATCGGCCGTCGGGCGAAAAATCCAGGTCGTTGATCCGGGCCGTATGTCCCCGAAGCACCTCCCCCTTCACGGTCTCCCCCTCCTTGTGAACGGCCAGGGGCCATATGCGGCAGAGCCCCGACTCGCCGCCCGACGCGACAGTCACCCCGTCGGGGGCGAAGGCCACCGCGTCCACCTCGCCCTTGTGCCCCGGAAATATGGCCAGTTCCTTGTTGGTCCGCACATTGACGACCGTCACGATGCCGGGGGGAACATTCAGGAGGGTAAGGCGCTGTTGCTGGATGCCACGGCCGCGCGGCTCCATGGTCAGCTTGATGTGCGTGTCCGGCTCGGTAAATACCACGGCGCACGGTTCGGAAAAGGACGTGCCCTCCCCCACCTCCCCCAGGAAGTAGACGGCCTTGCGCGGCTTCGCGTTTGTGCTCGCGTCCAGCACCGTCAGCTTCCCCAGGCTTTGCAGGTCCAGTTGGTCGATCAGGTCGTAGATCACCCATGAGGTGCACTGAAACACGGGCAGGCGGATGTCGATGGCCCGTTTCGTCCAGTCCTTATTCCGCCTCCGCCACCAGATCGGATGCAGGCCGAACTGACGGTTTTCGCTTCGCGGCTTCAAGGCCCACGAGATGCTGCCGTCCTTGGGGTCCAGTTTGAAGGCCACAACATTCCGCCAGTAGGGCCGCGCGTTCCGGTCCAGGCCGAAGAACTCGAACAATCCATGCGACTCGCTGATGGTGTAGGCCCGCGGCCGGACGCCGAACAGCGGTTTCGTTTCGTTGGTGAGCAGGACGCCGACGACGGCGCCGGGGATGGCCGTCTCGGGAAGGTATGCCAGCAGGAGGTCCTCGCGCACCTTGCCGAAGGAGTCGCCCACCCATCCCTGGTGCAGTTTATCGGTGAGCGGGAGCTCCGGGTCGTTGAAGATCTTCCCAAACAGGGCGATCAAGAGCTTCGCCTGGGCCTCGAGATTGTCAAATCGAACCTTCGCGACGACATCCAGCGGCGTGTCTACATAACTCCGGGAGTCGTTGGCCGTAACAAACGCCACGGCCTGCCGGCCTGCGAGACATACCACCTCGCTGTCGAGGGCAATCTTGCCTGGGACCATCGATTGCCAGTCTCGATCCCGTTTCGGCACGACGCCGTTGAGGAGTGTGGAGTCAAACTCGGCGGAGTCGAGGTCCTCGTAGTACGTCATGATTCGCTCGGCGAGGCGGATGAACTGGCGCTGGTGCCGCCCCTCCTGTCCTTCGCCCCAAGCGGCCCATTGGTCGTAGAAATGCCCTTTGTAGAAAAGAGCCAGCTGGTTCTCCCCGCTGGACAGATCGAGGGAGATCATGAGGTGGCCGGGCTTTCGCACCCCCTCGCGCTCGGCCTGTTCCAGCTCGGCCTTTTCTTCTTCGCGGGCCTCCTGCTCTGAGGACTCTTCCGGCTCGTACCGGGTGTAGTAGTGCTTCTTCGAATACTCTCGGATGCCCGCCAGGGCCTCGAAATGCCCCGGCGCCGCAACGAATTTGAGGGTTCGCCGGGGGGGGTGCTTGACGGCCCATCGCGCCAGCTCGAGCATCATCGCCAGGCCACAGGTCGATTCAGCGCCCGGCGCCAGGCCGGGGACGATCGAGATGGAATCATAGTAGGCCTCGAGGATAATCGTATCCTTGCGAAGCTCGCGGTCGGTGCCGGGAATGGTGGCGATGATGTTGCGCGCCGTGCGCATCTCCCAGGCCATGTCGGCCTTGATCCGAACGGAGTGCCGCTTCTTGGACAAGACCTCGCGCAAGCTGATTTCGAGCTTGCGGCGGTTCTCGACCGGTGGGGCCTTCACGCCCAACGCCTTCACGAGCGCCGCGAGATCGGCCTTTGCGATCCAAAAGCGGGGCATGGGCAGTGGAATCTCGAAGAATTTTTCCTCCGCATCGGTGCGGAACAGAATATCCCCAGGTGGTTCGATAAAGATGATCGCCTTTGCGCCCAACTGTGCGGCGTTCAGCCAGCGAGTGGATGAGCTGAATTCCATCAAGACGATGCTGTCCTTGACATCCTTCCCATTGAAGTCCAGCATGTAGCCCCCGCGGCCGTATATAAGGCAGCCCGTGATCCCCGTGGGCGGGAGCTTGGAGGTGCGAACCATGTTGGGCCACAGGCTGTGGATGAGGATTTCTTTGGCGTTTTTTCCCTTCCCGACGGTCAAGAGCGCCCCCCTGTCCACGGGCACAGCCAGCTTGAACTCCTCGCTCGCAATATTGCTGAGGCCCAACTCGCGGAAGCGCATCTCCACATACGCAGCCGCCTCGTCGCAGCCGGCATAGCCGGTGACGCGGCTGTTGATGGAAGAGAGGTATTCGATGGTGCGCTTGAGCGCCGCGCGGCTGCCGATGTCGTCCCCTGCGCCCTGCGCGGAGGCCCCCGCAGCAGGGAGGGCAAGGAGCAGGAGGATGTGACATGCAATCCGGACGTTACGCATTATCCCTTCCTTTTCCCCTCTCTATGGCAACACTCTGACCAACCAGCGCCCCACGTGGAACCCGTAAGCGGCCCAGAAGCCCGCAATAAACGCCTCCCCCAGGATCAACCCGAGAAAGAAGGGGCGCATGTTCTTATAGGTCCGCCCCCCGCCATACTTCAGGATCGAGGACTTCAGGAACCACCCCACAAAGATGGAAAACCAGAAGCATTCCATCGGGTAGGTGTTCGCCATGAGCAAACCCAGCGGATGGAACGGCCACCAGTAGAACCGTGTGCTCATATAATATAACCCGGCCATCAGCACCGCGCCATAGCCCATCCAGCGCAGCAGCAGCCAGTTGGTGAAGCGCGGCCTTCGGATCCGCCAGACCAGGGAGTTGAAGCGCCAGAGGAATATCCGGCGCAGGTCCCACCGCTGGAGGTTCGACGCGCCGTAGGTGTACATCAACTTGAGGTAGAAATACCCCGCCACAATCATGCCGACGATGACGCTGAGGAAGAGGGCGGCGCAGAGGACGCGCTGGTTGATGCGGGGGTTGTCACCGATCTTGAAAGAGTTCATGATATTGGGCATCATGACCTCGCGGGAGTCGTGGATGAAGACGATGTTCTGAATGGCCAGAATCGTCAGCGTCGATGGGCCAATGGTAGCCGAGCCGAAGGTGGTGGTCATAATGTCATAGGGCTGGAAATTCTGCGAGACGAAGATCAGCCCGCCCTGCGCGACCACTCGAGTAAGCACCATGAGGATCGTCAGAAGGAGAATAAGCGCCACAAGGGTGAAGAAGACCGACATGTTCGCCAGGTATGAGCACCACACGCACACGCCGATGGTCAGGCCGATCAGCCCGAAAAAGGCCGTCCGGTAGGATAGGGGCTCCTCCGAGTCGTCCACGGGGTAATCGCTGTTGAAGGCCTTGCCCACCACGTCCCTGAGATGCGATCTGGCCCGCCACAGCAGGAGGACCGCCATCATGAGAAACGCGCCGGCCTGCTGATGGATGGCACGGGAGGAATAGTCGCCCCAGATCGGCTGCCAGAGCACGGCGCAGAGGAGGTATTCCATGCGCATAAAGAAGTAGAAGAACCAGAAACTGAGCGACACCTCAAGCGTGAGGAGATACGTGAACCCGATGATCGACGGATAGATGCCCAGCCGCATGAGGCGCATGTGGCGCCAAGGCTCGGAGTTGAAGAAGCTCCACAGCCAGATAAAGAGGCGCGGCTGCGGCCAGTATCGCCCCCAGTACAGTCGGTGCATCCCGGACAGAAAATAGAGGAACACGGGGATGATGAACCCGATCCACATGGCCTTGCTCTTGAAGAAGGAATTGATGAGCGACCCGGGTTCGGGTGGGGCGGCCATCTCGACGGGCAGTTGGATCAGGGGGAAGTTGAGCCGCTCGCGCTCGGCCCATTGCTTGCGGAGGATCGCGCAGAGGCAGAACATGAGGCCGTAGAGCATAAGGATCAGGATGCCCCACAGGATCAGCGGCCGCTGCCATGCCGACCACGGAATGGTCGCGTCGGGCGGCATGCCCTCGAAGAAATAGGAGATCACCGGACTGATCGGGTCCTGAGAGGGGCACAGGGCCTTTGGAATATGCCGGTGGATCGTCTCGGCCCAGCGGTTCTGGGGCGTGGCGTAATAGAACGGCCCGATGAGCATGGCAAAGAAATACCGCGCCAGCCCCGTGGAGGCAAGCCCCGCCGAGACAAGCATCATGCACCACACCGTCAGCAGCTCGCCGGAGGAGAGCTCGGCGCCGCGGAAGAAGTTGCGCACAACCGTATTTACGCCGAGACAGAGAAAAAGAAAGAGAAAGACGACGCCGATAGGAAAATGGTTGCCCGTAAGCGGTGTGTTGTGAAGGTAATAGTCGCTGTAAGGAACAATGGCCGAGAGGAAGGACACCAAGAGGAGGCCAAGAACGACTGCGCGGAACGTAACACCTCCGCCGGTCTGCTTTCGGAAGTCAATCTCTCCCATGCTATCCTTATGCTTGAAGCTGTGATTTCCCTCCGCCCTCTTGTGACTGATCCAATCGCGCCCCCTCCGCAAGAGCTACATAAAGTAAAACAAGAGCCATAGCGTGTCAAGGAAAAATCGTCTTCGATGGTGTCTAATTCCAAGAGCGATCGGTCGGGTGCATGTCATTTCTCTCGCTGGAAAAGGAGGGACTGCCGCCAACGGCATCGAGTGCCCGAGCAGTTCGGCGATCTCCCCGTGCTTGTGGCCCAGAAGCCGTAGTCGGACAATCTGAGCTCGACGAAGGACCCGCGCATCGGGATTGCTCCGAACGAGACGTTCCAGCTCGGCCCGTTCGGCTTCGGACGCAGGGCGAAGTTTGGTGCAACCGGGCATGGGCAGATCTCCTCCACCCAACCAAAGGGTCGGTATCATGGTGGAGGTTGAACGCAACGCACATTATACCCAGAGAAAATCACAACTCACTTTGGTTAAAGCGCTTAGAATGTAGCCCATGGCATTCACCTGTTGGGTTAGGGTAGATCGGATATGTTTAATGCCCGTATCTTACCATTTTCCAATGGGTTATGCCAATCACACGACCGCATTCCCGCTCGGTTCTCACGGATTCAGATTTCTTCCTCTCACAACACTGGGACACCTACTGGAACACCAAAACAACAGAAAATGCCAGATCGCCGCGTAGACTCGTGGCCAAAAACGGCGCGGGTAGGATTTTTTCTCCTCATTCGGCCAAGATATGTGGTATAATAGGAAAGTTATTAGTTTATAGGTTTTGATACACGGGGAACGGTCATGTCTGCCAGCCCGCTCAAATGCCCAAAGTGCGGGACTATATATGGTACGGAGGAGGCCCTCGTCGCCCTGCTGGAGAACGAGGGCTACTGTGTCGCCCCAAACTGCGACGGTGACGTAGCGTCGCTTGGCGAGGACGAAGACGCCTGGGTCGATTTCTTCGGCGACGGAGAGATCGACGGAAAGCTTGGCTGAGGGCGGTATTCGCAGTAGACCGCGTGTGCCGTTTGTGGCGGCGTCTTTGCGGTCAGTTGCGTGATCGTGGCTGGCTTGGCCGTATCGCATCCCACTTCGTTGCCACCGGATTCTCCGATCAAGAAAGACGATCGCGAGCAACCGCGGTTTCTACATTCATCATTCTCTTCGCGGTTTCCCTATCGACAAATTCGCGCGGCTGATGTAACATAGAAGGGCGATATGGCGTTGACGCCCCTCAAACGGAGAATCGAATGGAATCGCTTGCCGACAAGAAGAAGCGCGCGCGGAAGATTTTCAATATCCTGAAAAAGACGTACCCCGACTGCAAGTGCGCGCTGCACCACAAGAACGCCTTCGAGCTCCTCATCGCCACGATCCTCTCGGCCCAGTGCACCGATGAGCGGGTGAATATCGTGACGGTGGACCTGTTCAAAAAATACAGGACCCCGGCGGACTTTGCGAAACTCCGCCCCGCGACCCTGGAGAAAGAAATCAAGAGCACTGGGTTCTACCGCAACAAGACCAAGAGCATCCTCGGCGCAAGCAAGGCGATCTGCGAGAACTTCGGCGGCGTGGTGCCGCAAACCATGGACGAGCTGCTGACCCTCCCCGGCGTGGCGCGCAAGACGGCGAACGTGGTCCTCGGCACGGCCTTCGGCAAGGCGACGGGGATGGTGGTCGATACCCACGTCTTCCGCCTTAGCTATCGCATGGGCCTGTCCGATGAGACGAAATACCCGGAGAAGATGGAGAAAGACCTGATGGAGGTCTTTCCAACGTCGCGGTGGATCATGGCGGGACATCTGCTGATCTGGCACGGGCGGCGTATCTGCTCGGCGCGGAAGCCGATGCACGACGAGTGCCCGGTCGAGGCGATCTGCCCGAAGCGCGAGAAAAAGTAGCGGAGAAGGACATGTCGGCTGCGGCCGCTGAACAATCCATTTCAATAAACATCCGAAAGATGTCCCTCTTGGATGTGGGCGCGGTGCATGCCATCGAGTCGGCATCGTTCCCGACACCGTGGCGGCGGCGGACGTTCGCCTCGCGGTTGCTCCTGTCGGACCACAGGGGCTATGTAGCGGAGGCGGAAGGGCGCGTCGTCGGCTATATCCTGTACCGGCTGCATCTGGGTCAGGTCCATCTCCAGAAAATCGCAGTTGCGAAACAGTTCCGACGGCGCGGCATTGGCGCCCGCCTCATGGAGTTCCTTTTCGACCAAGCCAAGACCGCCGGCATCGAGGCCGTGTATCTCGAGGTCCGCCCCAGCAATGTGGGGGCGCAGGACTTTTACAAGAGATTCCGCTTTACCCTCGACCACATCCGCGAAAACTACTACTCCGACACCGGCGAGGCAGCGCAGGTCCTCATCCGCACCGTCGATCTGAAGCAGGGTTAGGCCCACCAATATCGCTCCCGCCACGGATTGTGCGCACTTCCTGTCTGTCACCTGTCTGGCTTTTCCAAAATTTTCCCCGATCCTAACTTCTGTGAAAAAAGGCAATTATGGATAATTTCATCTGAAAAATCCCGCTATTACTTGACACCCTGGGAAATGAGGATACAATAATACGAGAAAGGATTCAACTATGTTGAATATAAAAGCTAACGGAAACGGCCTTGTTCAGTCGGTTGTTCGGGCCCTCGACATCCTCAAGGTGCTCGGGCGCTCGGAGCGGGGGCTTGGCGTCACCGAGCTCGCGAAGGCCGTGGACCTGAAAGTGCCGACCGCGCACAACCTGCTGCGAACGCTCGTCGCCAAGGGGTACGTTGCGAAGGATGCGACCAGCCAGCGCTACCGGCTGGGGTTCAACTGCGCGTCTCTTGGCCGGGCCTACCGCCGCACGCTCCGCGTCCCCGAAATTGCCCGCCCCCACATCGAAGAACTTGCCCAGCGGCTGAACGAATCCGTTATCGTGGCGATGATCGAAGGCGGGGAAATTCTGTTCGTGGCGCGTGCGGCTGGCAACCAGATGCTCACGGTCAACTTCGAGCGCTCGTTAGTTCGCACGGGATTCACGAGTGTCTGTGGCCGTGTGTTGCTGGCGCATCTTCCCGATCACATGCTGGAGCGATACCTCGCGGTGCACCCCATCGAAGACGCCAAGAGTGAGGATGTGCACTCCCGCGAAGATCTCGATCGGATTTTGGCCCAGGCCCGCCGCGATGGGTACCTGGAATACTGGCGGGAGAACAACACGGTGCTCGCCATTGCCGCGCCGATCCGCGACTTCACCGGCGAGGTGGTCGCGTCGGTCGGGCTGGGCATGCCCGGGGTTCGCTTCAAAAAATCGGAACATGACGTCGTCGTAGGGGCGGTGAAAGAAACCGCGAATAAGATATCGACAGACCTTGGTTATGTTGAGCCGGAGATTCCCGTGTCAGAGCAGAAGGAAGAGAGCAATGTATGACCTGAACCCGCCGCGAGTGTTTGTTCACAAAAGGGTATACGAGAACCCGAAGGCCGTCGCGCGACTCGAACGAATGATGAAAGGTCTGAAGAACCCGCCCATCGAGGAAATCGACGAGACCGACACGGAGATGGTGGTCGAGGCCGCCGGCGCTTCAGACGACCTGCCGGTGCAGTCCAGTCGTGTTCGGATGGGTATCGAAAAGCGCGACCAGGATCCGCTGTTCATCTTCAATACGTATGTATGGGATCCCGACAAAATCAAGCCGATGGCGAAGAAGTACAAGAACCCCCGCGCGAGCATGATCGCCCACTCTTTGGCGGGCAAGGGACCGGCAAGCATCTACGGCAGGCGCGACCACTGCGACGGCAGCGACCCGAAGCGGCCCTACGTCTGCCAGGGCGGGTGGAGCATCCACACCATCAACGGCTGCGCCCACCGCTGCGACTACTGTCAGATGGGCTATGCCATCAATTTCATGCTCGACCTGGAGGAGTTCGCCAAAGAGCTCGAACGGAACTTCAAAGAGCGCCCCGAACAGAAGCTCTACCGCTACGACCTGACCAGCGACTACCCCTGCTTTGAGCCGGAGTACGGCGCGTCAGAACTGTTAGGCGAGTGCTTTGCGAAGAACGACCGATACCTGCTCGTCTACACCAAGAGCAACAACATCGACCACCTGCTCGACCTGCCCTACAAGGAGCACATGCCGTGCTACTGGACCGTCGCGACCGACACCCAGACCCAGACCATCGAGCGCGGCACCCCCAACCTCGACGAGCGCCTGGAGGCCATGCGCAAGTGCCAGGAGGCGGGGTATGTGGTCCGCGCCGGATTTTCGCCGATTGTTCCGCACAAAAACTGGCGCGAGGAGGCGACGATTGCGCTGGAGAAGCTGTTCGCCGCGGCGGATGTGGATACCGTCCGTCTATGGGTGGTGGCCATGATGCTGGCCGATGAGGCGGAGCAGATCTTCGGCGCCGAGAATCTCGACCCGTGGTGTCTCGACGAAATGCGCAAGCACGCCACCGACATGGACGGCAAGCACAGCGGGCCCTTCCCGCGCCATGTCCGGGCCGAGATATATGCCCACTACATCGACGAGATCAAGCGCATTGCCCCCGGCACACCCGTCAACCTGTGCACGGAGGAGCGGGCGATGTGGGACATGCTGGCGGACCATCTGGAGATGTCGCCGGACAATCTGTATTGCTGCTGCGGGCAGAAGAGCGTTCCCAAGAAAAAATCGGCATAGGGGAGTCTATCATGTATCCGATGAACCCGAGCGCGATCTACGCGACGGAAGAGGTGTTCGACGACCCGCGATGTGTCGAGCGGATG
Organism: Planctomycetota bacterium; assembly: GCA_013152475.1. Classification (GTDB taxonomy): domain Bacteria; phylum Planctomycetota; class Brocadiia; order JAADGH01; family JAADGH01; genus JAADGH01. The sequence goes on along the minus strand of JAADGH010000213.1, from coordinate 3,527 downwards.
AACCGAATGCTCAAGGCCCTGGGGCGGGATGATGTGGTGAAGGTGGACGATGCCGAGCTGAGCCGCCTCTGTCTGGCCAACGGCTGGCACAAGACGCGACTGAAGGGCGAAATTCGCCCTTACGCCGATCCACCCATCGTCTTCAACACGATGAAGTGGCACACCAAACAAGAGCAGGATGCACGGTACGAAAAATTCCCGGCCCTGAAGCTTGGCGATTTTCCAAGCGGCAAGCTCGCCGGATACATCGGCTGGGACTACCGCGGCGCGCCGAAGGAGTTCAAGGCCGGCAGCGGCGTTCGCGTGTGCCAGCCGGCGCATGAGATCCACACCATCGCCGGGTGCCCGTTCCAGTGCTCCTACTGCGCGCACCTGGGTGATGTGATGGTGATCATGCTGAACCTTGAGGAGTTGATGGAGCGCATGGACGACTGGGTGGATGCCTGTCCCGAACAGACGCTCTTCAAGTGGGACAACGCCACCGACGCGCCCTGCTTCGAGCCGGAGTATGGCGGGACGAAGCTGCTGATCGATTACTTTGCCCGGAAGCCCGATAAATACCTGCTGCTCTACCTGGGCAAGTGCGCCGACATCGACTTCCTGTTGGACTTCGATCACCGGGGCAAAACCATCGTTGCCTTCAGCATCACGGCCAAGACCCAGAGCACGCAGATCGAGAAGGGTGCAGCAGCGACCGAGCAGCGGATTGAGGCGCTGCGCAAGTGCCAGGAGAGGGGCTATATCGTCCGTGTTCGATTCAGTCCGGTCTTCCCCGTAAAGAACTGGCGCGAGGAAAACCGCGACATGGTCAAGCTGCTGCTTGAGAGGGTCACGCCGGACGTCATTACGTTGTGCGTCTTCGGGTGGATGGATGTCTACCAGATGAAGCGGGCGATGGACCTCTCGCTGATGGACCCGAAGATGCTCGAAGCCGCGGAAGCGGCCGCCGTTGAGATGCAGGGCAAGAAATTCGGCCCGCTCCCGCACGACGCCCGCGCGGAGATCTATCGCTTCCTCATCGACGAGGTTCGCGCGGCGAACCCGGACATCCCCGTGTCGCTCTGCCTGGAGTCGGTGCAGATGTGGGAAAAATTCGGACCGGAGCTCGGTATGAAGCCGGAGCGCTATTTCTGCAACTGCGGGCCGCAATGCACGCCGGGGACGGGTCTCTACCAGGAACTCGCTCACGTGAAGAGCGCATAGAACAGGAGCTATCCAAGTGAAGACAATAACCGAACAGGCACGAGAGATTCCGGTTTTCAAGGAAGTGGATGTGGTCGTCGCGGGCGGGGGCCCGGCGGGTGTGAATGCCGCCATCGCAGCGGCGCGCAACGGTGCGAAGACGCTCCTCGTCGAGCGCTACGGCTACCTCGGCGGCATGATCACGGGATCGAATGTGACATGGTATCTCGGCTTCGGCAACGGCGAACGTCAGGTCATCCGCGGCCTCTCCGACGAGTTCGTCGTCCGCCTGGGCGAGGCCGGTGGACTCACCAGCGAACGGAACAAGTCCGGCGACTGCAACTCCGACCCGGAGTTCGTCAAGTGGCTTTCGGTGGTCATGCTGGAGGAGGCGGGCGCCGAGATCCTCTTGCACTCATGGATTGCCTCTGCCGTTGTAGATGGTGATGTCTGTAAGGGGATCATCGTCGAGAACAAGTCCGGCCGCCAGGCGATCCTCGCCAAGGTCGTCATCGATGCCACGGCCGATGGCGACGTGTGCCTGTCCGCTGGCGTCGAGATGAACACGGACAATCACGACATCACGCTCATTTGTGAGGTCGAGGGTGTGGATCGCGAGAGAGCAGAGGCGTTCAAGAAGGACGAACCGGACAACTATGCCAAGCTCATGACGGAACTGGAGGACCAGGGCGGCATGATGCCGTCGCGAGGCGGAGCGAAGTTCCAGGGGCGCTCGACGGTCGATGTCGGTGATCTGACCCACATCGAGAATGAAGCGCGGAAGGGGATCATGAAGGGGCTGATGTTCCTGCGGAAGCATGTGCCGGGATACGAGAAGGCCAAGGTTGCCTGGACATGCCCGCAGCTCGGCGTGCGTGAGAGCCGGAAGATCGTCGGGGCGCACACGATCACGGAGGAGGACATCCTCGGCAGCAGGAAGTCCGACGACACCATCGGCCGCTGCGGGGCGCAGATGACGGGATACAAACTCTACGATGTGAGCGGGCTGGACTATGACATCCCGTACCGCTGCCTCGTTCCACAGAAGATCGACGGCCTCCTGGCGGCGGGGCGGTGCATCTCGGCGACGCACGAGGCGATCAACACGTTGCGTTTGATTTTGCCCTGCATGCTGACGGGGGAGGGGGCCGGCACGGCGGCGGCGCTGGCTGTGAAGGACGGCGTCATGCCGCGCGACATCGATGTTCCGCAATTGCAGGCCAAGCTCAAAGAACAAGGGAATAACCTCGGCTGAGGCAAGGGAGTTGTGAGATGTTCAGGACACTGAAACCCGGAAAGGTCTACGTCACGGAAGATGTCTACGACGACGACCGGGCGGTCGCCTGTGTCGAGCGCATGATGACCGCCATCGAGGGGGCGGAGGCCGAGAAGGTTTCGTACGAGGAACTGAACGAGATCGCGCCGGAGCGGTGGTCGCGGTACAGCGGGAACAACTGGCGGTGGGGAGCGGAGCCGAATCCCACCGATCCGGACCTGGTGCTGACCACAGGCAAGTTCTGGCCCGACGAGAAGAAGAAGGAGTTCCGGGAACGCTACCCGAACCTCGGCGTCCGCGATCTGTATGGTTTCACAGTGAAAACGTGGCGCAAGGATGGCGAGATGGACTTTCGCGAGGACAAGAAGGGCTGCATCTGCCATTCGGCATGGCAGCTTCACAGCATCTGCGGCTGTCCGTTCCGGTGCGCCTACTGCTGGTTCGGCGGGGTCAATCGAATCCTGGTAAACATGGAGGAGTATGTCGAGCACCTCGATGAGATCTGCGACCTCGGCCCGTTCCAGCGCATCTACAAATGGGACAATCAGACCGACGTGTCCTGCTTCGAGCCGGAATATGGCGCGTCGAAGCTCCTGGTGGAGTACTTCGCCGACAAACCCGACAAGTATCTCGAAATCTATGTCGGCAAGAGCGACAACGTGGACTACCTGTCTGATCTGGACCACAAGGGCAAGACAATCATGCAGTGGAGCGTCAGCCCCCGTACCCAGAGCACCGTGCTCGAGCCGGAGACGGCGCCGTGGGACCAGCGGGTTGAGGCCGCGCGGAAATGCCACGAGGCGGGATACATCACCCGCTATCGATTTTCCCCGATGATCCCGGTGAAGAACTGGAAGAAGGAGTATGCGGAGTTGATCGAACTGATCTTCGCAAGATCGAAACCCGACGTGATCTCGCTCTGCGCCTTTGGCTGGATGGACGTGGGGCTGGCCCGGAAGTGTATCGACTTCGACCTGCTCGATCCGGAATACGTGGCGGCGATGGAGGGATCGGCCCCGTTCATCGAGAAGCGCGGATTCACCTCCGGCGGCGGCCGGCCGATCCCGCA
>JAADGH010000069.1 GCA_013152475.1 Planctomycetota bacterium | reverse complement strand
GGTGGCGGTCCCCGTTCGGAAAGAACGTTGGTAAAGTGAAGTACAGAGCGGACTTCGAGCGAGGACTAGGGAACCCGTACGGCTGGCGCGACGCGAAGCCCGTCAAGGAGTACTACGCCCGCGACAACTACAAGGGCAAACGCTTCCCCGTGGACATCCTCTACTCCCCCCACCAGGCCCTCGCGCTGAACGACCTGAACGATGACGCGCTGTGGGGGACCGAACCTGCGGAGTTCCGCATCATGCTCCCGGCGGGCAAGTACGGCGTCTACTACATCGGCGGCGTCCCGCGTCAGGGCGGGTTCCCCTCATACCAGTACTTCAAGTTCGGCATTGCGCTCAACGACAAGGTGAAAGACACCATCTGCATTCCCTTCAGCACCATGTTCGAAAACCGTCGCTACGCCATCGACGTTGGGGACAGGGGGTTGACGATCAAGCTCACACCCCTGACCATGTGGATCATCGATGGCCTGATCGTCTATCCGCTGTCCGAGAAGAAGGATGTCGAGGAGTGCTTGATCGCCCCGCTGGAGGAGGACGTCTATCTTCTCCCGCCCTACTCAGCGGAGAAGGGCTATCGTTTCCTGGACAAGCTGCCGGACGAAAGCCTCGGCCTGATGCCCGATCTCACCGACGCGCAGCGGAAGAAGGGCTACATCGTCTTTACCCGCGACTGGATCGAGCGCATCTTCCCGAGCACCACCCCGCGCGAGAAGGAGATCGGCGCGCCGGTGGTCCTCTTCGCCACGCCGGGCGAGTGGGAGCCGGCATGTTTCACCGTGCGCGCTCTGGACAAGCCCTGCGGGGCGATGGACATCCGAATCACCCCGCCCAAATCGAACAACGGCAAGGCAATCCCGGCGGAGAACATCCGGCTCTACCGCCTGCAGTACGCCTGGCTCGCCTTCGGCGGCGGGCGGGGCTACAGCACTGGCAGGAAGCTCAAGGGCAAGATCGCACCGTACCTCATGGTGAAGGACATCGCCGAGCCGATCCCGGCGGATACGAATCAGCCGTACTGGCTGAACATCCGCATTCCGGACGATGCGTTGCCGGGAATCTACACGGGCACGATCAGCCTCAAGCCGTCGAACGCCCCGGCGACCGATGTGCCGTTGAAAATTCGGGTGCTGCCGTTCAAACTGAAGAAGCGCCCTGACTTCACTTATGGCGTCTACTGGAGCCCCGTGTGGAACTATGTGAAGCGCAACTACAAACAGGACGTGATGAAGGAAGAGGGCCGCCTGCGCGAGGCACAGGAACTCCAGGACTTCAGGGAGCACATGGTCGAGACCTTCCCCTATCACTACTACACACGATGGAAGATCGACATGGAGAACAAGAGCGTCGAGCCGGAGAAGCCCGATTTCCCCGGCATGGCCGAGGCGGTCGATCTGTGGAAGCGCGCCGGCTGCACCGGCCCCATCATCAGCACTCCTGTCATGGTCCTCTACTGGCAGCTTTCCCACGAGGTGATGAAGGAAAAGCGGCCCGAGGGCATGGCCTACGGTCAGCAGTGGCATCGCAAGGACACGGACATCCCGCCGGCCGTCGAGGAAATGATGACCAAGGGCGCGGAGATCGTGCAGGCCCATGTGAAGAAGATGGGCTATCCGGAGTTCCTCTACTACATCCTCGACGAGTCCGACCCCAAGCTGATGCGCAAGCTCTACACCGCCGTGAAGCGCGCGCCGGGTGCGCGGACCTACGGCACCAGCGGCAACTACCCGGAGGACATCGGGCCGTGGCTCGATGTGAATTGCAGCACGGGGTCGTTTCTGCGGCGCGGGGACTGGAAGGGAGAGATTCGCGAGCGCGCCGAGCGTGGCGAGTTCGAGCCGTGGGCCTATCCCAACGGCTGTCTGATGGGCTACGACGGTGCGCCGAAGCGGTGCCGCTATGTCTATGGGTTCTATGCATGGAAGATGGGTCTGCGCGGTATCTGCCCGTGGATCTACACGACGAACAACGGCAAGGGGAATCCCTTCAACGACTTCGACCGCGACTACCCCGACACCGGCTTCGTCATGCCCGGCCCCGACGGGATCATTCTGACCATCCGGTGGGACGGGGCGCGCGAGGGCATCGACGACATGAAGTATATCTACACCCTCACCAGCCTGATCGGCGAGGCGAAGAAATCGAAGGACAAGCAGGTTGTCGCTCTTGCCGCCGAGGCGGAAACCTCGCTCAACGAGATGAAGGAGGAAATTCCGGAGGAGTACTATGGCGACCTGCCCGACCGGTGGGCCGTCCACAACACGCGGGCCTATCGGTGGTACATCGCCACACAGATCATGAAACTCCAATCCGCCCTCGGGGCGAAGTGAGAGGAGGTGGACCATGAAAGGATCATACCGCATTGCGAATCGATGTGTGCCACGCTCAAACTCGTTTGAGCGTGTCTTGAGCATCACGTTTATCTTCGCGATTGCGACAATCTCCCTCGGCGCTGACATCCATATCGATGTCACCCCGATCAAGACACAAGCCGTCAAGCCTGAGAACCGGGTCAAGAAGATCATCGAGATACACAAGACCTCGACGCCCCCGGTCATCGACGGCAAACTGAACGACGAGTGCTGGAAGACGGCCGCCGTCGCCGACGGCTTCGTCCTCCTCGGCTCCGACGCTCCGGCCAGGGAGCAGACCGCTGCGAAACTTACCTACGACGACAAGGCCCTCTACGTCGCCTTCGTCTGCAAGGAATCGCGGATGGATGAAATCCTTGAGCAGAAGACCCAGCACGACGACGGCGTGTGGCAGGACGACTGCATCGAAATCTTCCTCGACACGAACCACGACCACCTGAGCTACTACCAGTTCATCGTCAACCCCCTCGGCACGCGGCAGGAGGGCTACCACGACGGCACGGACCGGATCGACCAGAAGTGGAACGGCACATGGGAGGCAAAAACATCAAGAGGGAAAAACCAATGGATTGCCGAGGTCGCTATCCCCTTCGATACGGTCGGAGCCAAGCCCGGCTACTGGGGCATCAACCTGTGCCGTGAGGAGAAACCGAGAGGCGAGCTGGGCTGCTGGGCGAAGCAGGAGAGACACTTCGCCTCCACGCCGGACGAGCTGGCGCGGTTCGGGGATGCCGTCTTCGACGAGTTGCCCGTTGTGGTCCGGGGTTTGTTCACCGGGAACCAGGGATGGGGCGCCAACGAATTCAAGATCGAACTCGAAAACCGGAAAGACAAGGCCGCGCAGTATGACATCCTCCTGACCGTCGTATCGCCCGACGGAGCGAAAGCGGAGGCGGAATTCGATGGCGGGCAATTTCCGGCGAAGGCCGTGAGGTCCGTCGATTCATCCTACACAATCGCGAAACTCGTGGCAGGCAGATGGACCCTTGCGGTGTCGCTTCGCGATCGGGACGCAGGGCAAATCTGTCTGGTGGGGGGATTTCCCTTCGAAGCGAAGGATGTCTCTCCCCTCTCCATCTCCGGCAAGGTCATTATCGGCCCGGAGTATGTGGTTCCCGCAAGGCTCCATGCCGGCAAGATCGGTCGGCTGACCATAAAGAAGGCCCTCTGCCGCATCACGGTCTTCGACCCGCAAGGGCGGAAACAGGCCGATAGGGATATTCCGCTCTATCCCGCACTCTACCCCTGCGGCGAGGCGGAGGTGCGGATCGACATCTCGTCCCTGCCCGAGGGGCGGTATGTCGTTGCCGCGCTGATTGTGGACAAGGGCGGCAAGCCCGTCACGGACACGATCGAGAAGACGATCATCAAGATACCGGGCCCGTTCGAGGGAATCGAGGAAGGCCCGGCGAATCGGGTCGACAATCCATCTTTCGAAATCGCGAATAAAGAGGGTGGGCCCGAAGGATGGGCCGGGGCCTGGTGGGCGCGGAAGGATTCGGGGCTGGAGAAGGTCCCGGTGAAGGACTTTCTGTCCGTGGACAACACGACGGCCAAGGAGGGGAAACACAGCATCCGCATCCGAAGCACACGCGATGGCAAGGTTGCCACGAGCGAGGTCCTGACCGTAAGAACGGTGAACGCGATCCCCATCACACCCGGCGTCTCCTACAAGCTGACGTGCTGGTGGAAGTCCGATGGGATCGTGGGCATCGGCAAGATCTGGGCGCAGACACCGAAGCGGCAGTTCCTTTTCAAAGGCACGATCAACGGCACGAACCCGGATTGGATTCTGAACGAGACGACGTTCACGCCGGACGAAGGTGAGACATCGTGCCGCCTCAACTTCTCTTTGCACGGCAAGGCCGGGACGCTCTGGATCGACCAGATCACCTTCGGCGAAGAGGCCCCTTCCATTCAACGCATTCTCCCGCCGAATCCGTTCAAACCGGAAGGGGTCTGTCTGTTGGGTGGCAATGTCGTCGGCAGAGGATTGACGCTTGCCGTCGAGGCCATCGACGCCGCGTCCGGCCAGACACTCGGCTCGGCGACGGTACGGGTTGACAACAGGGTCGTTCGTTTCACCATCCCCAACTTCGAGGCAGATCGGAAATGCCAGCTCAGAGCAACACTGGTTGATCGGAGCGGGAAGGCCGTCGATACAAAAACGTCCATGGTTTTTGGCGCGTCATTGGCGGGCATTGCGAGAGGTCAAGGGTGAAGCGCTGCTGCCTCATTCCTTTCTTGCTGGTGGGTGTAACGGCAACAGCCGTCTGTGCCGCCGAGGTCCCCATGGCCCCCGCGCCGCCGGGCGGGCCGGCAGTGGAGAAGATACGGCCGCTGCCGGAGGGCCGGTTCGATCTGCCCACGGGTGTGCCGTTCACGTATATTCGCGATTATCACAACAACCATCTGAACAACCCGGACTACGTGAAACAGATCGCCGAGCGCCCGCCGGAGCTCTTGGTCGTCGGCAAGGACCTCCTCATGACACACCATGCGAGAGGAGCGTGTTCTCCGTACGCTTTTCTGTCCTAACTCATTTATCTTGAGTGGGTTGTGGCCACAGACGGTGTCATTCCCGATCCTCTGCCGCGACGCGGCGTAACAGGCTCGCAACGACATGGCCGGGTGACATGGGAAAACTCCTGAATCGAAACATCTTGACACCTTCTGGCGCAACTGATACAATGCCTCATAGGTGATAAGGTGGCAGACACTATCCTGCGCGAAGGAAGTGTATGTACGAATTGACGGTGGAATCGGAATTTGCGGCGGCCCATAGCCTGCGGGAGTACGACGGCAAGTGCGAAAACCTGCATGGCCACAACTGGAAGGTCCAGGTGGTCCTTGCCGCCGAGGGGCTGGACAGACTGGGAATGGTGATAGACTTTCGCGACGCCAAGCGGTTCGTGGGTGAGGTGTTGGACGAGTTTGACCATCACCACCTGAACGAATTGGAAGAGTTCAAGGAACAGAACCCGACGACGGAGAACATCGCCCGGCTTCTCTATGAAAAGCTCACCGTACGGATGCCCCAGGGCGTAACGGTGGACAACGTGACGGTGTGGGAGTCCGAGAGATGCGGCGCGTCGTACCGCCCGTAACCGTCGGTCGGTGTAAGTGAAGGCATAGGTTTATGTCCCCGCGTCTTCAGATAGCGTTGGACTTTGTGGATTTGTCTCGCGCGATGAAGGCGGCGCGCGAAGCGGTTGCGGGGGGGGCGGACTGGCTGGAGGCCGGTACGCCGCTCATCAAGTCGGAGGGGCTCGACGCCGTGCGGCAGCTCCGGAAGGAGTTCCCAAGGCACACGATCGTCGCCGACATGAAGACCATGGACGCCGGGCGGATCGAGATGGAGGCGGCGGCGAAGGCCGGGGCGAACGTGGCCGTGGTTATGGGGGCGGCCAGCAACTCGACGATCGAGGAATGCGTTCGGGCGGGGAGGAACTTCGGGATCGAGGTCGGGGTCGATCTCCTTGGCGTTAAGAATGCGGCCGGACGGGCGGAGGAGGTCGCCAAGCTCGGTGTGAGCCACGTAGGGGTACATGCGGCCATTGACGAGCAGATGAAGGGACAGGACCCCTTTGAGCGTCTGCGTGCGGTGGCCCAAGCGGTGGATTGCCCTGTGGCGGTGGCCGGGGGGATCAACTCGGAGACGGCGGCCGATGCGGTGAACGCCGGGGCGAGCATTGTGATCGTCGGCGGAGCGGTGACGAAGTCCGCGGATGCGAAGAAGGCAACCGCCGAGATCAAGCGGGCCATTGCGGAAAACGTCAAGGTCAAGACGGACCTCTACAAGCGCGTATCGGAGGAAGGGGTTCGGGAGGTTTTCGAGCGGACAACCGCCGCCGACATCTCCCATGCGAATCACAACATGCCTGGGCTGAGCGGGATCGTCCCGGTCAACCTCGGCGTGAAAATGGTGGGGAGGGCCGTGACGGTGCGAACCTATCCCGGCGACTGGGCCAAGCCGGTGGAGGCCATTGACGTGGCGGAGCAGGGCAGCGTGGTCGTGATCGACGCGGGGGGCGTGCCGCCGGCGGTGTGGGGGGAGCTGGCGACGAACAGCTCGATCCAGAAGAAGCTCGCCGGGGTGGTTATCCACGGGGCGATCCGCGACACGGGCCATATTCGGGGGCTGAAGTTTCCGGCCTTTGCCCGGTGCATCGTCCCGCACTGCGGCGAGCCGAAGGGCTTCGGGGAGATCGGCGTGCCGGTCACGATCGCCGGGGTCCGGGTCAACCCGGGCGACTGGGTAATCGGCGATGACGACGGGGTGGTGGTGGTGCCGAAGGAGCAGGCCGCCGAGATGGCGAACCGGGCCATGGATACCCTCGAGGCCGAGAATCGCATCCTGGGGGAGATCAAGGCGGGGAAAACGACGCTGGGGCAGGTGGTCGAACTGATGAAATGGGAAAAGAAGTAGGAGAACTGAGCCCTTGTTGATTGTAGGCGAGCGTATCAACACGAGTCGGAAACGCGTGCGGCGCGCCGTGGAGGCGCGCGATGCGGAGTTCATTCAGAAAGAGGCGTGGCTGCAGGTGGAGACCGGGGCCACCATGGTGGACGTGAACGCCGGCACGAGCGTGAAGAACGAGGTGGACGACCTGAAGTGGCTGGTCGAGGTGGTCCAGGAGGCCGTGGATGTGCCGTTGTGCATCGACAGTCCCAATGCGAAGGCCATCGAGGAGGCGTTGAAGCTGCACAAGAACGGCCGGCCGATGATCAACTCCATCACGGCCGAGAAGGCGCGGATGGACGAGATCATCCCGCTGGTGAAGGAGAACGACACGCTCGTGGTGGCGCTGTGCATGGGCGAGTCGGGCCCGCCGTCCAGCGCGGCGGATCGGGTCAAGAATGCGACGGCCATGAAGGAGGGCCTGGAGGCGGCCGGCGTGCCGTTGGACCGGGCCTACTTCGATCCGGTGATCTTTCCCGCCAGCACGGACGGGAGCGCGCCGATGGCGGCGGTGGAGTGCATTCGGACGATCATGACCGAGTTCGGCGGCGCCCACACGACCTGCGGCCTGAGCAACGTGTCGTACGGATTGCCGAAACGGAACCATCTGAACCGGGCCTTCTTGGCGCTGGTGCTCCAGGCGGGGATCGACGGCGTGATCATCGACCCTACCGAGCCGGATATGATGTCCACCTTGCTCGCGACGAGGGTGCTGCTCGGCAGGGATGAGTTTTGCATGAACTATATTACCGCCGAACGCGAAGGGAAGCTCTGAGCGCTCGGGGGGCCGCGCCGTCAAGGAACGTATGATGGGGGCGGTAGGGAACGAGATATGAAGTGCCAATCGTGCAAGAAGAATGAGGCGACGGTCCATTTTACGGACATCCAGGGCAGTGAAAAGAAAGAGGTCCATCTCTGCGAGGAATGCGCCCGCGAGCAGACGGGCATGCTCCCCAAGGTTACGCTGGAGGAGATTTTCAGCAATCTCATTCAGCAGCACAGCAAGGAGACGGCCGACCTTCTGAAGACCACCTGCCCCAACTGCGGCATGTCATACGTGGAGTTCAAGGCCGGCGGGCGGCTCGGATGCGCCAGCGACTACGTCGTTTTTGAGGAGGGCTTGACGCCGCTGCTCGAAAAATTGCACCATGGCACGCAGCACATCGGCAAGACGCCGTCGCATGCAGGGGACGACGTGCGCCGCGAGAACGAGATTATTCGCCTGCGCCGGGAATTGGACCGGGCGGTGCAGCGGGAGGAGTACGAGAAGGCGGCGGGGATTCGAGACCGAATCAGAGAGTTGACGGAATCATCCGATGCAGATCAGTAGACTGGCCACGCGTGCCGGCGAATGGCTGAAGGGCGCCGGCCGGGACGCGGACATTGTGGTGAGCAGCCGAATCCGGCTGGCAAGAAACGTAGCCGACTTTCCGTTTATGAGCAAGGCATCCGCCCCGCAGCGGCGAGAGCTGGAGGAGATGCTCCGAGGCAAGATCATGGCGGCGAGTCTTGTCCCGGATATGTTCTATCTCAGCCTCACCGATCTGCCGGCGGTGGACCGGTTGTTCCTCGTGGAGCGCCATCTCATCAGCCGGGAGCATGCCAGCAGCGACGGCGACCGGGGGGTGGCGTTCGGCGACAACGAGGCCATCAGCATCATGGTAAACGAGGAAGACCACCTGCGCATGCAGGCCATCCGGTCGGGGTTTGAGCTGGAGGGGGCGTGGGAGACCCTTAACCAGATAGACGACATACTGGAGAAAGACCTCAACTACGCCTTCTCCAGCAAGTTCGGCTATCTGACGGCCTGCCCGACGAATGTGGGAACGGGGATGCGGGTGTCGGTCATGCTGCACCTGCCGGCGCTGGTGAGCACACGGCACCTGGACAAGGTCGTCAATGCCGTGGCCAAGATCAACCTGGTGGTTCGCGGCCTGTATGGAGAGGGCACGGAGGCGTCGGGGGACTTCTACCAGATCTCCAACCAAGTGACCTTGGGCAAGTCGGAGAGGGATATCCTCGACAGTGTTCTGAACGCGATTCCGCGGATCATTACGTATGAGCGGAAGGCGCGGGAAAGCCTGATGGTGGAGAACCGAAGGCAGCTCGAGGATCGCGTGTGGCGCGCCTACGGCATCCTGAACATGGCGCGGTGCATCACGTCCGAGGAGGCGCTGCATCTGCTTTCGCAGGTTCGGATGGGTGTGAACCTCGGACTGCTCCCCGACGTGGACCTGAAGACCGTTAATGAGTTGTTTGTCTTGACGCTTCCCGCCCATCTGCAGAAGCTGGCGGGCCGGGAGATCGGTCCGGAAGAGCGGAACGTTGTTCGGGCGGATCTTATACGGGAAAAGCTTTCCGGAGGACAGGGAACATAGGAGGCATGCCGGATGTTTGATAGATTCACGGATCGAGCGCGAAAGGTCATGAGCTACGCCAAAGAAGAGGCGCAGCGGTTCAACCATGACTATATCGGGACCGAGCATGTTCTGCTGGGCCTTCTCAAGGAAGGCAGCGGCGTAGCCGCGAATGTGCTCAGAAACCTGGATGTGGATATCAACAAAATCCGCTTCGAAGTGGAAAAAATGGTGGCCAGCGGGTCCGACGTGGCGAAGAAGGGCAACCTTCCCTTCACACCCCGAGCGAAAAAAGTCCTGGAGCTGGCCCTCGAGGAAGCCAAGGGCCTCGGCCACAACTACATCGGCACGGAACATATCCTCCTCGGCTTGCTTCGCGAAAACGAAGGCGTGGCCGCAAGGGTGCTCCTGAACCTGGGCCTGAAGCTGGAAGAGGTCCGCGAGGAGGTCCTCAGCCTGCTGGGTGCCGAGTTCCCACCCGAGACGGAAGAAGAGAGACCCGAGAAAAAGTCGAAGTCCAAGACCCCTGCGCTTGACTCCTTCGGACGGGACCTGACCGTGCTGGCCCGGGAGGGCAAGCTCGACCCGGTGATCGGACGGCAGGACGAGATTGAGCGCTTGGTCCAGGTCCTCAGCCGGCGGACCAAGAACAACCCCGTTCTCCTTGGGGAGGCGGGCGTCGGCAAGACGGCCATCGTGGAGGGGCTGGCCCAGAAGATTGTGGCCAACGATGTGCCTGATCTGCTGCGAGATCGGCGGATCATCGTGCTGGACCTGGCGCAGATGGTGGCCGGCACAAAGTATCGCGGGCAGTTTGAGGAGCGGATCAAGGCCGTCCTGAACGAGCTTCGGCGCGTGAAAAACGTGATGCTCTTTATCGACGAGCTGCACACCCTCGTGGGCGCCGGCGGGGCGGAGGGGGCTATCGACGCCTCGAACGTCCTGAAGCCGCCGCTTTCCCGCGGGGAGATCCAGTGCATCGGCGCCACGACGCTGGACGAGTATCGGAAGTACATCGAGAAGGACGGGGCGCTGGAGCGCCGGTTCCAGACGATCATCGTCGACCCCCCGACGAAGGAGGAGGCCTACGAAATCCTGATCGGGCTGCGCGACCGCTACGAGGCCCACCATCGCGTTCGCATGACCGACGGCGCGCTGAGGGAGGCGGTGGACCTCTCGCACCGATACATCACAGGACGATACCTGCCGGACAAGGCGATTGACGTCATCGACGAGGCAGGGGCCCGCGTGCGTCTCCGCTACACCACTCGGCCGCCCGACGTGAAGGACCTCGAGGCCGAGATCGAAAAACTCGATACGGACAAGGATGAGGCGGTGGCGGTTCAGGACTTCGAGCGCGCCGCCAGCATCCGCGACCGTGCGGAGAAGCTGAAGAAAAAGAAGGAGCAGATTCTCGATGACTGGAAGAGAAAATCCGCGGAGACCGAGGGGGTGGTCGACGAGAATGTCATTGCCGAGGTCGTCTCGAAGATGACCGGCATCCCCCTGACGCGCCTCGATACGGCCGAGGCCGAGCGGCTGCTGAAGATGGAGGAAGAGCTGCACAAGATGATCGTCAGTCAGGATGAGGCCGTCAGCGCGATCGCCAAGTCGGTTCGGCGATCGCGATCCGGACTTAAGGACCCGCACCGGCCGATGGGCTCCTTCATCTTCCTCGGCCCGTCCGGCGTCGGCAAGACGCACCTGGCGCGCGCCCTTGCCAAGTTCATGTTCGGCGAGGAAGAGGCGTTGGTGCAGATCGACATGTCGGAGTACATGGAGAAGCACAACGTCTCCCGGCTGATTGGCGCCCCGCCTGGATATGTGGGGTACGAAGAGGGCGGGCAGCTCACCGAGAAGATCCGCCGGCGCGCCTATGCCGTGGTGCTTCTGGACGAGATCGAAAAGGCACACGTGGATGTGTTCAACATGCTTCTCCAGATCATGGAGGAAGGCCGGCTGACCGACAGCTTTGGCCGGCACGTGGACTTCCGGAACGTCATTCTCATTATGACGTCCAACATCGGCGCCGACATCATCAAGAGCCAGACCTCTCTCGGCTTCCGCAAGACCACCGAGGAGCAGACCTATGAGACGATGAAGACCCAGTTGATGGGCGAGGTGGACCGCGCCTTCCGGCCGGAGTTCATCAACCGCCTCGACGACATCATTGTCTTCCGCGCGCTCACGCGCGATAACCTGAGACAGATTGTGGTTCTCGAGGTGGAGGGCGTGAAGGGACGGCTCAGGGACCACGGCTTGGACCTGCGGCTGACGCCGGAGGCCATCGAGTTCCTGATTGACAAGGGGTATGATCCCGACTACGGCGCTCGCCCGCTGAAACGCGCCATCGAACGCCACGTGGAGGACCCGCTTTCCGAGGCGATCTTGCGCGGCGAGTTCAAAGGCATGAGTGTGATTTCCGTGATGGCGAAGGATGGCGGTCTGGCCTTCGAGGGGGGCAAGAAACTCGCCCTCGAACCGGCGGCAGAGAAAGTGGGCGGCTCGGCTTGATCCGCCGCACGCCCGTTCGAAAATCGCATAGCAACACAACCCAGGAAAGAAGAACCCCTGCATGCACGCATGGTTTCGCGCCACAGGCGCTACAGTCTTGGCCGGCGTCGAGCTGGTAGGGGGCGTCACGGTCCTCTTTGGCCGAACCGTGGCGGGCCTCTTCCAGAAATGGCCCCGCCGAGGGGTCATCAGCGAGCAGATGCACCAAATCGGCAACAAGTCCCTGCCCGTTGTCCTGACGACGGGCGCCTTCACGGGGATGGTCCTTGCCGCGCAGACCTATTTTCAGTTTCGAAGGCTTGCCGGCATGGAGGCGCAGACCGGGGCCGTCGTGGGCGTTTCACTCGTCAAGGAGCTCGGGCCGGTCCTCACGGCCCTGATGCTCGCAGGGCGCGTCGGCGCGGCCATCACCGCCGAGTTGGGCACGATGCGCGTCACCGAGCAGATCGATGCGCTGGAAACGCTGGGCACGGACCCCGTTCGATACCTGGTGGTGCCGCGATTTCTCGCGTGCTTTCTCTTGCTGCCGCTGCTGACGGTCATGGCCGATGCCATTGGGATGCTGGGCGGGTATCTCGTCGCCGTCAAGGTGTACGGTGTGGACGCGCACTATTACATCGAGCACACACGGTACAACGTGACGGCGTACGCCGTGATGACAGGCGTAATCAAGTCATTTGTGTTCGGCGCCATCATCGCGATGGTGGCCTGTCACAAGGGTTTTCATTCGAAGGGCGGCGCCGAGGGGGTCGGCCGGGCGACGTGCGAGTCGGTCGTCGCGGCGTGTATCACGGTCTTGATCAGCAACTTCTTTCTCACATTGGCGATTGAGGGCATTCATAACGCTTTGGTGACATGATTCGCATTGTTGGTGTACACAAATCATTCGGCGAGAAGCATGTGCTCCAGGGGCTGGGCCTGGAGATCGAGAAAGGCGAGACCCTCGTGATCATCGGCCGCAGCGGCTGCGGAAAGAGTGTTCTGCTGAAGCACATTGTCGGGCTCATCAAGCCCGATCAGGGGCAGGTTTTTTTGGGCGGTGTGGACATGGCGCAGCTTGACCGCAACGAGCTGACGAAGCAGCGGATGCGGTGCGGGGTGCTGTTCCAGGGCGCGGCGCTTTTTGATTCGCTGACCGTTGCGGAGAACATCTCGTTCTACCTGGATGAGCATACGGAGCTGCCCAAGGAGGAGGTCGAGGGGAAGGTCCGCCAGAAGATGCGCATGGTCCGGCTGACCGACGAGCTTCTGGACAAGAAGCCCGCCCAGTTGAGCGGTGGACAGAAGAAGCGCGTCGGCCTGGCCCGGGCGCTCGCCATGGAGCCGGAGATCATGCTGTACGACGAGCCGACCACGGGCCTGGATCCCATCACCGCCGATGCCATCAACAAGCTGATCCGCGAGACGCAGCATGTCCTGGGCACGACGGGCATCGCCGTCACCCACGACATGGCCAGCGCCTATACCATTGCCGATCGGATCGCCATGCTCGACGACGGGCGGATCATCGCCATCGGCACGCCGGAAGAGATGCGCAACTCCCGCGACAAACGGGTGACGAACTTCATTAACGGTATCGCTGAGGACATATCGGAGAACTGACGGAACGAGGGACCATTGTGGCAAAAACTGAACTCGAAGTGAAAATCGGTGCGTTTGTGACGATTGGCATCGTTCTGCTGATTGCGATGATCGTGGTGTTCGGTGAATTCCGATTCTTCCACGACTCGTATAAGGTCACCTGCTATTTCAACCAGTCGATCAGCGGGATCACGCCCGGCGTCGATGTGACCATGCTCGGCAAGAAGGTGGGCAAGGCGTCGAGTTTCCAGATCACGCCCGAACATCAGGTGAAAGCGGTGCTCCAGATTGACAAGGAATACCGCATCCCGGAGGGTTCCGTTGTCAAAAAGGTGCAGATGAGTTTCCTTGGGGACTATTACCTGTCGCTCGATCCTCCCGAGGGGGAGATCAAGGGTATGATTCCGACCGACGGGTCGGCCGTATTGAAGGCCGCCGTGGACGCCTCCATCGGCGATTTGGCGCCGAAGATGGACCGGTTGTTCCAGGAATTCGAGCCCCGCTTTGCCCTCCTGCTGAACAACCTGAACAGCGTGGTGGCCAACCTGAACAAGATCATCAGCGATCCCGAGTCGCAGAGGTACCTCAAAAATACGCTGAGGGACACGTCGGAGACGATGGCGAAGGGCCCAAGCATCGCCGAGGATATCCGCAAGGTGGCCAAGGAGTCCTATGTGCTGGTCCAGAACCTAAACAAGGCGACGACGACTGTCGATGCGCAGGTGAGCGCCCTGGGCAAGAACTATCAGCGCGTTGCGAAGGACATCAACACCGTCGCCGCCAAGCTTGATGCCATACTCACATCAATGAAAAAGATCTCCGACAAGGCGACCAGTGAGAGCACGGTCGGCAAGCTGGTCTCCGACAAGGAGCTCTACGGAAAAATGGTCGAGACGCTGGACCAGGCCAAGGCCACGCTGTCCCAGATCAAACGAACGATGCAGTATTTCGAGGAGCACCCCTCGGACCTGGTTTGGGGCAGCCGGAAGAAGCGCAAGGAGCCGGAGAGCCCGGCTTGGTGGGAAAAGCTGTTTGCGAAAGACAAGAACGAAGAGGGCAAAGCGGAGAACGGAGAGAAAAAGAGCGCGGACAAAAAGTCCAAGTAGCTCGCGTTCCATATGGCCAAGGCGAGAACCACATTCGTTTGCCAGGAGTGCGGCGCGCAGGCGCCGAAATGGATCGGGCGGTGTCCCGAATGCGGCAAGTGGGACACCATGGTCGAGGAGCGGCAGGGGCGTCGGGAGGAGCCGCGCCGCGCTTCCATCACGAGCACGGCCCCCCAGCCCATCTCGTCGGTCGAGACCGTGTCCGAGCCGAGGGTTCGCTCCAGCATTGGCGAGTTCGACCGGATACTGGGCGGCGGGGTCGTTGTCGGATCGACGGTGCTCATCGGCGGCGACCCGGGCATCGGGAAGTCCACCCTATTGCTTCAGGTCTGCGAAATGGCTGCGCGTTGCGGCCACACCGCCCTGTACGTGTCCGGCGAGGAATCGGTGAAGCAGACCAAGCTCCGGGCGCAGCGCTTGGGCGTGTCCTCCGAAGCGCTGTTTGTCGTGGCCGAGACGAGCCTCGACGTGATCCTGGAGCATATCGGCCGGTGCGCTCCTGATCTGGTGGTGGTCGATTCCATTCAGATGATCTACAAGCAAGACCTGCACTCCGCGCCGGGGAGCGTGTCGCAGGTCCGTGAGTGCGGCGCCGAGCTGGTCTATCTCGCAAAGCGGACAGGCATTCCTGTGTTCCTTATCGGTCACGTGACCAAGGACGGGGCAATTGCCGGCCCGCGTGTGCTGGAGCATATGGTGGATGCCGTGCTCTATTTCGAGGGCGACAAGTTCCATACGTTCCGCATGCTCCGCGCCGTCAAGAACCGGTTCGGCTCAACGAACGAGATCGGCATCTTCGAGATGCACGACACGGGCTTGCAGCCGGTGGCGAACCCGTCGGACATCTTTCTGTCGAAGCGCTCCCGGCAGAAATCCGGTTCCGTGGTTGTGCCCTGCATCGAGGGGACCCGTGCGTTCCTCATCGAGATCCAGGCGCTGGTGGCCACCGCAAACTTCGGCACGCCGGAGCGCAGGGTCAGCGGCGCCGACCGCAACCGGATCAGCATGCTTATCGCCGTACTGGAAAAACGGGCCGGCCTGCAACTCGGGGGGTGCGACACCTTTGTCAATGTCGTCGGCGGGGTGCGCATCGACGAGCCGGCCGCGGACCTCGGGATCGCCCTTGCCATGGCATCCAGTTTCCAGGAGCGCCTCGCCCCGAACGATATGTTTGTCATTGGCGAGGTGGGCCTTGCCGGGGAGGTCCGCCCGGTGGGCCATGTCGAGATGCGCATACGCGAAGGGCGGAAGCTGGGCTTTCGTTCCGCCCTGATCCCGATCGACAACGCCCCGGGCATCAAGGGGGACGGTCTGGAGATCATCCCCGTCGAGACCATTGAGGCCGCGCTTGACCGGTTTGAATGAGAGTCCTCATAGACGCGCACACCTTCTCCGTCGATCGTCCCACCGGCGTCAGCCTCTATATCCTCCGCCTGCTGTACGCGCTCAGCAAAATCGACGAGCAGAATGAATACATCATCCTGGTCAACGCCTTCCGCCGCGAGTATACCGAAAGGACCCTGGCTGTGTTTGCCGGCCTTGGGAGGAATTTCGAGGTGGAGACCAGCGATTTTCCCAGCGCGTTGAACCGCCGCTTCCGCGATTGGCTGTGGTACGACCTTTACTTGCCCTGCCGGGTCCGGCGAGCGAAGCCGGACGTGTTGTTTTGCCCGGACTTCGTCGCCCCGGCGCGCGTCGCCGGTCCCCTGGTGGTTACGGTTCATGATCTCTGCCCGATTCTCTTTCCCGAGTTCTCCAACCGGTCCATTTGGCATGCCCCTCAGCGGCAGATCGGGAACTCGATCGCAAAAGCGAATTTCGTGATTGCGGATTCTAAGTGTACCCGGCGCGATATTAAGAGGACCTTCAATACGCCGGAGGAAAAGATCGTAACGGTCCATCTCGCCGCGGATTCGCGTTTCCGAACGATTCCCGTTCGCAATGCGCGGGAGGAGATGGCGGAGAGATACGGCGTTCGACGTCCCTTTGCGTTCTGTGTCGGGGGCCGGAACCCCCGGAAGAACCTGCAACGGCTCCTCGCCGCCTTTGCCCTGGCTCGGCGGGATGGGCGCGTGAGGCATGAGCTTGTTATCGCCGGTCCGGACGTAGAGCCTGCGGACGCTCAGCCGGACGGCGTGACAGTGATCGGCTATGTGCCTGTCGATGATCTGGTGAAGCTCTACAACGCTGCGGATTTTTCCATTTTTCCGTCGCTGTACGAAGGCTTCGGCATCCCTATCGTCGAGGCCATGCGCTGCGGTGCGCCCGTGCTGACTTCCGACCGCGGCGCCATGAAGGAAGTCGCGGGCGGCGCCGCTATGCTTGCCGATCCGACGGATGTCCGTGCACTTATGGAAGGCATCGTCGAGCTCGCCTCGAATGCAGGCCTTCGCAAGAGACTCCGAGGCAGAGGATTGAGGCGCGCCAAGGCGTTTTCGTGGGATGAGACAGCGCGAAAGACGCTTTCCGTTCTCGAGAGGGCGGCGTCGTGAGGAAACTCAACATTGCGATGGTGACCGGCGATTTCTACCCCGACTCGGCGGGCGGCGTGCAGCGGGTCGTCTACCATCTTGCCAGGGGGCTGGTTGAGAGAGGCCACCGGATTACGGTAATCACACGGCGGCTGCGCGACAGCCAACCCTGTTGCGAGGTGATCGAGGGCATTCGCGTCGCCCGTTTTGCGTCGAGGGCCGACAATGTTTTCAGATTTCATACAAGCGAATTTCTATCATCCCAAGGCGTGTTCCGGCGGGTGCTGAGCGGAGAGCGACCGGACCTTGTCCACATTCATGAGCCTCTGCCGGGCCTCGGGGCGGTTTCGGTCCTGGCGGGGACAGACGTCCCCAGCATCTACACATTTCACGGCCAGTGGAGCGTGCAGTGGCTCGACGCGCGGGTGCACGGCAGCCGGGGCGGCGGTCTGGGAGCACGGCTGTTTGCCCGTTACCTGCGGGGGATCGAGCGCCTTGCCATGCGCAGATCGAGACGGCTGGTGGCGCTGAGCCGGTTCATGGCGCGCGCGGCGATAGAATTGTATTCCATTGCGCCGCAGCGAATTGCGATTATTCCGAACGGTGTTGACCTGGAACGGTTCAGGCCGATGTCCCGGCGGAAGGCGCGGGCCAACCTCGGTCTATCGAAGGGCAAGCCCGTCCTCGGTTTTGCGGGGCGGCTCTCGGGGGAGAAGGGGGTGTCGGTCCTTCTTGATGCGATTGCTCTGCTCAGGCGCAGGATGCCGGGGGCTGTGCTGCTTGTCGCGGGCCAGGGTCCTGAGCGCTTGAGGCTTGAGGAACAGGCGCATACTCTGGGCATCGGTGAGCAGACTCAATTCCTGGGATATGTTGAAGACATTGCGACATTCTACAATGCACTGGATCTCCTGGTGGTTCCCTCCATACGGGAGCCGTTCGGCCTGGTCACGCTGGAGGCGCTGGCATGCGGCCTGCCTGTGATTGGCGGGCCGGTGGGTGGGACGGCTGAGATCCTTCGCGCCGTTGACGAGCGTTTCGTGTTTGCGAATATGGCGCCGGAGACCATCGCCGAGAAGGTGTCTGACGTCGCGGCGTCCGTCTCGGCCGGCTTGCGACGGAAGTGTCGCGCGTTCGTCGAGTCCCGGTTTTCCTGGACCCGGATGGTGGAGGCGTACGAGACCGTCTACCTGGAGTGTCTTGAGGCATGAAACGGATCCTCTATGTGATCGCCACGCTCGACCCCGGCGGGTCGGAGAAGCAGCTTGTGGAGCTGGCGACGCGGCTCGACCGGCGGGAGTTCGATCCGCATGTGTGCTGCCTGACGCGCGGCGGGTCGCTGGAGGCGGACCTTGCGAAGGCCGAGGTTCCCGTCCACGTTATCGGGAAACAGGCGAAGTGCGATGTATCTGCTTTGCTGAGGCTTATCACTTTGATGCGCCGGCTCCGGCCGCAGGTTGTCCACACGTGGCTTTTCACCTCGGATGCGTATGGATGCGCGGCGGCGCTGGCGACGAGCGCGCCGGTGATCGTCAGCTCGCGCCGCTCCACCGATCCGTGGAAGGGTTTCGTCCATCGGATGGTGGATCGCGCGGTGGGTGCGTTTGCGGATGCCGTCATTGCCAACTCCCTGGCGGTGAGGGACGTTTGCATACGGAGCGGTGTGCCGGAGGGGAAGGTCGCACTCATCAGGAATGGCATAGATATCGGTCGCTTCAAGCCGCGTGAGAGGGGGCGCAAGGGGAGGCTCCGCGTCAAGGGAAGGCGGCGGGTCGTGGGGTTTGCCGGCCGGCTGGTTCCGGAGAAGGGGATCGCCTGCCTTCTCGAAGCGATGGATCTTGTGTCAAGGGCGCTCCCCGACGTGCTGCTTCTGGTGGCGGGCGATGGGGAGTTGCGGTCCGAGCTGAAGGCGCGCTATCACGACTCGCCCCACGTCGGGTTCCTTGGCCATCTGGACGACATGACGGATTTCTACCCGGTCCTCGATGTCTTGGTCCTGCCCTCACTTTGGGAGGGGCTGCCGAACGCCGTGGTCGAGGCCATGGCGTGCGGTGTGCCGGTGGTGGCCACGGATGTGGGCGGAACCGGCGAGATTGTGAGGGACGGCGAGACGGGGCTGCTTGTGCCTCCGCGCTCTGCGGAGGCCCTGTCGGACGCGATACAGAAGCTGCTGGAATCGGCAACGGACCGGCGAAGAATGGGGAAGCGTGCGCGGGAGTTTGTTGAGGTCGAGTTCCGTATGGGAACCATGGTCTCCAAGACGGTGGGGCTATACCGGGACTTATGTCGCCAGTGAATCCTTTTTTTGCGATTGATTATTCCATCGTGACGTAGTAAAAGATAACCGGGAGGGTGTCTGCTCGCGGAGGTGTGATGAACCCGTTTTTTGACTCACTTCACGATTTATTCAGATGGGTCCCGGATTGGCGCTCAGGGACTTATATCAGTATTCTTGCCCTGTTGATCCTGTTTCGGCAGATCCGGCTGACGTTGCTTTTTCTTTTTGCCTCGGCGTATCTATGGGGCGGGGTGTTCATGTTTGCCCAGCAGGCGGAGGCGCCGAAATTTTTCCACGCGCTCTATTGCGCCGCCGGCGCGGTGATTCTCATCGGGCTCATTATCTACTTCCTCAGACAACGCGCCCAATCCTAACGGCGCGGAACCGGTGTTCGTGTTTTTCGCGCTATTTTCACTTGACAGAGGTGATTGGCGCAGTAGAATAAATGGAGCATGATAATGGGTCCATATCGCGCCATGAGCACAGGCAGATAGGAGGGTTTCCATGAAAGCTGCCCAACGTTTCCTAATGCCGGCATTTGTTCTTGGTATTGCATGCCTCCCGGTGTATGGCTCGGGTACGACAAAATCGGAAGCGGAAGCGATGAAGACGTACTCGCCTGGGTCGAGCACGGCGTTCCGCTGGGTCTCTGTGGAAGAGGGCGTCAGCGAGATGGAAAAGCTCAAGATGCCCGGCATGGTCTACTACTATAACTGCAACGATCGGCCGAGGGCGTACATGTGGGAGGTCAAGCTCTTCGATTGCCCAGGCATGAAGGGCCTCAAGGACAAGCTGATCATCATGCGCTGTGATTCGACGGAGAAGCTGGACAAGAAGAAAACGAAAAATATCCGAGTTCCCAAGGGCAAGACAGGGGTCTTGTTCGTTGATTCAATGGGTGGCAAGATCAAAAACCTGTCCAGGCCCGTTTCGCCCAGCCTGTTCCACCGCGTCGTCAATGACGTTATCAAAAAGAACAGGAATGTCTTGAAAGAGGCCGCTGAAAAGGCGAAAGAAAAGAAGTAACTGCCACCCTCCGCGCGGCTTGGATCCGTGCAGGAGTGATGTGCCATCACCAATTCGAAGCCGCGGCGTGGGAAGCTGTGAACCGCGGCTTTATGCTTGTACGGCCATAGAGCAGGGGATGTAATGATGACAACGAAGAAAGTGCCTTGGGTCCGTGATGTGTCGCGAGCGCTCCTGTTGTTTGCAACGATCGTGGTCATATCGGGCGCCGCCTTTGCCGCAGAAGTTCGCATGAAGAATGGCAACCTCTTCAAGGGGGAGATTGTCTTCGAGTCAAACACCTTCATCATTCTCGACATTGGGGCCGGGCAGATCACGCTCCAGAAATCGAACATCAAGAAAATCATCAAAAAGGATCGCTTTGCCGTTCCCCCAAAAAAGGAAGGCGCCAAGGCCGCCTCCAGGCCGGAGAAACAGGCACAGGCGCCGGCAAGGAAAACGTCCCCTGGCGCCCGGCCATCGCCCAAAACGGATGCGCATGCCCGCGCCGAAGCGGAGCGGGCGAGAAAGGAAGAAGAGCGCAAGAGAAAAGAAGAGGAGGAGGAACAGCGCTGGGGGCTGACCTCTCTGGAATGGGAGGCCGAGAACATCAAAGCCCATACGCCGGGGACGCCGGCAATGTTTGCATGGAAGGGCCTGGAGGAGTCGCTGGCGGCCATCAGGGAGGGTACAAAACCCGCCTTGGTCTATGCATACAACCCTGAGGAAAAAAGAGAGACATACTATTATGAGAAGAAGCTGTTCCCCAACCCGAGGTTCAGCCGGCTCAACCTCGATTTTCTCCTTGTCATGGTGGATTCGACCAAGGAGGTGAAGAAAGAGGAGCTGAAGAGCTGTATGAATGATCTCAGCGGCAAGACCGGGGTTGCAATCCTGAACAAGGATCTGGGTGTGGACAAGGCGTCTTCCATCCTTGGAACGCCCCTGCCTTCCCCCAATAAGTTTTCTGAATTCCTCGACAAGGTGCGGCTCGGCATCGTTGCCTCCAAGTACAAGCCCGGGAGTATCGGGACGTTTGGGTGGACACCGTGCGAGAAGGGCTTTAAGCTCATGGGCGCCATGAAGAAGCCCGGCCTTCTCTATCTGTTTCCCGGCAAGCCCAAGAATATGGACGAAAGGACGGCGGCATATCTGATCGAGTGCAAGTTGCTGCCGGATGAAAGGCTCCGGGATTTGGGCGCGCAGTTTGTCATGATGAAAGCGGATATAAACGGGACCGATCCGAATGTGCCCAAAAGCGTGCGAGGCAAGGTCGGTATTACGTGCTGGACTTTTGACAGGAAGAAGTCCTTTCCCTGGGCCCTTCGGGGGACGCAGGTGGACGTGGACGATTTTGACAGCGTGGTGAAAAGGGCGATTGAAGAGAATAAGATCACCAAGTACAAGCCGGGAAGCGGCACAAGCTTCAACTGGCTCGACCTCGCAACGGGCGTCGCCAAACTCAAGGGGGGCAATCGCCCAGGCATCCTCTATGCCTACTGGCCGGAGGACCAGCGGAACGCCTACCTGTGGGAGAGGAAGGTCTTCAACCAACCCGAACTGAAGGACCTGTCGCAGCGCTTTGTCATGATCCGGGGCAACGTCGCCGATGTTCATAAGGCGGAGGGGGGCAAGCTGCCGACCGTCCGCAAACCGCAATGCGTGGTGTTTGTGCTTGCGCCGGACCTGACTGTGCTCGGGCATGCCCCTTCCTTCCTGGACGTGAAACGCTTCTGCGACATGCTCGACCGCGCGGAGAAGGCCATGGAGAAACCGGCGGGGGCGAAGAACTCAACGCGGTAACTTCCGTCCTGCAACAGAAGGGGTTCCGATGGTGTGCCGTATCTCGCGGCGGAGGTTTCTCGGACGATTGGGGGCCGGCGTTGGACTGTCTTGGGCCGGCGCCGTGGTCGCCGAGGAACAACTGAAGAATAGCACCGATGCCGTCACCAAGGCCACGCCGCCGGGGTATTCCGCGGTCGGCGTTGCCACATCGGCGGACAAACCACTCGGCAAATTGCGGGCCGATCTGGATACCCGTATCAACGGTGCGGAGGTGGATGCCCTCGTCCGCCGCGCGCTCCTCGATGTGGACGACAGCAAGAAACGTCTGAGCAACACCATTGCCCGCGGCGACTGGGTGGTCATCAAGCCAAACATCGTGACCTGCTGCAACCTGCCCTTCTCGCGGTACACCTGCCACGGTCAGGTCACCGACCTCCGCGTTGTGAAGACGCTCATCGACGTTCTCCTGCAACAGGGGAAAGCGAAACGCATCACCATCGCGGAAGACGGCGGCGACTGGCAATGCCTCGGCGAAAAAGGCATTGACCCGGAGCAGACATTCGACGGGTGGACTGTCAAGTGGCCGGAGTTCGACAACCTGTCCTATGTGGACATCGTGAAAGCAGCCAACAAGAAGCGCCCCGGCACCGTGGACATCGTCGACCTCAACATGGACCCGTGCGTCAAGGTCGCCGTGCCCGGCGGGGGGATGGCGCTGAAAGAGTATGTCGTTCCGAAGACCATTCTCAATTGCGACAAGCTGATCAGCGCGGCGGCGCTGAAGACGAACAACTATGCGGGGGTCACGCTTGCCCTGAAGAATTACATCGGCATCGCGCCGTCGTCGGTGTATGGTTACGAGGGCACCACGAAGCTCCGCCTGCCCCACGATCAGATTAACGAGGTGATCGTGGACCTCTTCTCCTTTCACCCTGCCGACTACGCTATCATCACCGGCACGCGGGGGATGGAGGGATACGGGCCGATCTGGGGGGACGACCTCGCATGGAATGTTGTGATCGCCGGGGGCGACCCCGTGGCCTGCGACACGGTGGCCTCGCGGATCATGGGATACAACCCTTGGGACATCGGTGCGATCCATAATGCGGCGGCAAAGAGGCTTGGCGTGAACGACTTGGCCAAGATCTACGTGCGTGGAGACGGCTATGCCTGCGCGCTCCGGCGGTTCAAAAAGGCAAAGAAGGAATATCCCCTCGACACGTTTTCCCTCGACCGCTACTACGGCCGGGGAAATCGCTGCTGGCTCATCAGTGGCCCGCATGATGCCGCGTCGCTGCCGAACAAGGGCTTCGACCACGACTTCCTCGGAGGAGAGTCGGCCGCCCGGCCGCGCGAAGGGGGACAATGGAGGAGAATGGAGTCGAAATACTTCGACTACATGGACCTGAAGAAGCATTTCAAGTATCAAGCCGAGCAGTGTGTGACATACGCATTCACGTATATCCTTTCGGATGCCCCGAAGAAGTGCCGTCTGCTGATTGGCAACCAGAAAGGGGCCAAGGTCTGGCTGAACGGTCGGCTGGTTCTGTCGGATTCCTCGCCCGACCCGAAGTTCAGCTTCCTCCAGCACCGTGTGGATGTGGAGTTGCAGAAGGGCCCCAATCCCCTCCTTATCAAGGTCCTCAACACCGTCGGCAAGTACGGCTTCAGCGCCGCCCTCGCCGACGAGCACGAGAACACGCCGTTCGGCGTCGCTTACCAACTGACTGCGTAGGTCAGTCGTGCATGGGTGTGGGCCCAAAGGAACGGCGAGACAGTCCCTGGATGGGACCGCCTCGCCCGCCTCCGGAAGCTTCGGGGTCTATCTCAGTTTCTTGACAAACTCGCAGAGCTTGGCGTCCAGCTCCGCGGCACGTTCCTTGTTGTCGTCGATGATGTTGTTCTGCTCGGTGGGATCGTCCTTGATGTTGTAGAGCTCCGGCGCGTCTTTGCTCTTGTTCAGGATGTTGTCGTCCAGCCACTTGATGTAGCACCACTCGCGGTCGCTGATCCGCCACGACTGCTGGTAGTGGCCGATGTAGGCGTAGTCGCGGATCTTCTCCTTTTCGCCTTTGATGAGCGGCAGGATGCTCTCCCCGTGGGTGCGGCGGGGCTTCCGAACGCCGAAGGCGTCCAAGACCGTCGGCATCATGTCACACGTCTCGATGAACTGATCGAACCGCTTGCCTGCGCCCTCACCGCCGGGCAGACGCACCATCCACGGGATGTGGACCAGCTCCTCATAGGGATAGGGCTGTGCCTTGCGGATGATGCCGTGGTCGCCGAAGGGTTCGCCGTGGTCGGTGGTGTGAATGATGAGCGAGTTGTCCCACAGGCCCATGTCCTTCAGGCCGTCGAAGAAGATGCCGATCCACTTGTCCACCAGCGACACCTCGCCGGCGTAGTTCTTGAAGACGTGGTTCAGCTCTTCGTCGGTCAAGTAGCCCTCCACCGGTCCCGGGATCGGCTGGGTCAGGTTGATGCCCTTGTAGTTCGGGTCGGTGTACATGTCGAAGGGCGGGCAGGGATCCCACGGCTCGTGCGGATCGAAGCAGTCCATCCACAGGAACAGGTTGTCCTTCTTCGCCTGCTCCTCGATCCACTTCAGCGACGCCTTCACGACCTGGGCCACGAAGTGGTCCTCGTCGCTCTTCCAGTGGTGAGTGTTCTTCAGGTACTGCGTCTGCGATCCCTTGATTCGCGTGTCCTTGCCTTCGGCGTCGGGTTTGTAGGTGTTGAGCAGCTCTTCCTGGACTACGCTGTCATCCATATCGACGATATACGGGTCTGTCTCCTGTCCGCGAATGAACTGGACGAAATCGAACCCTCGCTCGTAGGCCATGCTCGCCTTGTGCATGTGATAGCAATCGGTGACCAGGGCCGACCTGACCCCCTTGTCCCAGAGCACCTCGGCCAGCAGAACATCGTCCGGCTCCATCCGCTGCCAGCCGCGGAAGGGGAAGGTGAACCGGCCGGTGAACATGGCCGTCCGCGTGGGCAGCGTGGGTAGACCCTCGGTATAGGCATAGTCAAAGACCGCCGATTCGGTAGCGAACTTGTCGAAACTGGGTGTCTTGATCCAATCGTTGCCGTAGGCGCCGACATGGTCAATACGAAGACTGTCCGTAATCGCAACAAAAACGTTCATCCTCTTCTTGCTCCTTTCGTGGGATTAGCCTTCTTCGATGGAGGGGCCGACGATATGCTCCATGCCCGCCAGCAGGTCGTCCAGCATATCCGCGTCAAGGCCGGAGGCGTCATTCTTCGCCGCTTCCTCGGCGACCAGCAGCATCTTATAGACCTTCGCGATTTGCGTCTCGTTGAGCTTGAGTCCGAAGAGGTCTTCCCCTTCCTCGGGGGTTCCCTTTTCGGTCTGCGCCAGCACCTCGGCAAGCAGGCCCTTGTCGATCTCCTCGCCGTTCTCAGCGGCCTTGAGCATTTTGTGGATCTCGGGGGTCTCGTCTTCCTCAAGTTCAATCACGAACAGCCGTTCGGTGATTCCACATGCTCCCGTTTCTTTGACTTCCATTCTGCATCTCCTTTCTTCTTGTCATGGGGTAAACGAGGAAGCCAGGAATGTAAACCCGTATCCTATATTCTTTTGGAAAACAGGTCAACCAAAAACTGCCGAGGCCGTCGGCTCAGCAAATCCTGGGAAGCTGCTCCCCGTACGGGATGTCCACCATCCGAATACCGCCCGCGGCCGTCTGCATCGACACCTTTCCGGGGTGCTCCGCAATGACTTCCCCTATGGCCGACGCGTTCCGGCCAAGGCCCGTTCCCCGAATCGCTTCCAGAACGGGCGCGGCGTCGCTCGACGCACAAACGATGACAACCTTCCCCTCGTTCGCCACAGACAACGGATCGAACCCAAGCATATCGCACGCGGCACGGACGCTCTCATGGACGGGGATGCCTCTCTCGAAAAGCCGGATGCCGAGATTCGCTGCCTGCGCCATCTCGTTCACCGTCGCCGCCACGCCCCCGCGGGTTGGGTCGCGCATGCAACGGACGGCTGTGCTTGCCGCCAGAGCGGCCGAGGTGATTTCGGCCACCGGGGCCGCATCGCTCTCGACCGGGGTCTCGAACTCCAGCCCCTCGCGCTCGCTCAGGACCGCGATGCCGTGGTCGCCGATGAATCCGCTGACGATCACCTTGTCCCCGGTCCGGATGTTCTTCGGAGACAGGCTCACCCCCGGCGGAATGGTCCCGATCCCGGACGTGTTGATGAAGATCCCGTCGGCCGCCCCGCGCTCGACCACCTTCGTATCGCCCGTCACCACGCTCACCCCCGCGCGGCCGGAGGCCGAGCGAATCGAGTCGAGGATGCGTTCGAGGTCGGAAACGGCGAAGCCTTCCTCGATAATCAGCGACAGGCTGATATGCTGGGGCGTCGCCCCCTGCACGGCCAAGTCGTTCACCGTGCCGAAGACGGCCAGCGCGCCGATGTCGCCCCCCCGAAAGAAGATCGGCTTGACAATGAAGGAGTCTGTCGTGAACGCGATCCGCTCACCGACTTCGACCACGGCGCTGTCGCCGAGCCGATCGAGGATCGGGTTGCCGAGCTTGGCGACGATGAGGTCTTCGATCAGCTTCTTCATCATCACGCCGCCCCCGCCGTGGGAGAGAAGGATCCTGTCCTCCCTCATGTCATCCTTCCTTCTTCGCCTTCGGGGGCTGCAGACGGCCGGCCTTGATGAGGTTGGCGTACTGCGTGATGAACGGTCCCTCCGAGGGGTACGTCTTGTCGGTCGGCTTGGCCGGCAGCTCCTGGCCGAGCAGAGCCTCGAGCCGCTTGCGCTGTTTCTCGATCACGTCCGGATGAGCTGCCGCCACGTCCTCGTTCTCCTCGGGGTCGTTCTTGTGGTTGAAGAGCTTGGGTTGGCCATCGGCGGCCTCGTAGTTCACGATGTAGTTCCACTCCTCATCCCGCACCGATGCGAAGTCGCCCCAGCCGGTGATGACGTGGTCTCGCACGCTCTCCTTCTCGCCCGTGACGATCGGCCACGCGTTCTCGCCGTCCACCGCCTCATGTCCCACACCCAAGAGCGCAAGGGCCGTGGGGAAGAGGTCGTGATTCTGAACCATGCCCTTGACGCGATGGTCCTGTAGCTCGCCCTTGGGATGGCGAACGAACCAGACCAGCCGGGTATTGTACGGGTGCAGCCCGGAGGCGCTCTTGTGGAGCCCGCCGTGGTCGAACAGCTCGCAGCCGTGATCGCTGATAAGCATGACGATGGTGTCGTCTTGCATGCCGAGCTCATCCACCTTGTCCAGCAGGACGCCGACGTATTTATCCACGAGCGTCACCTCACCGGCGTAGAGGGCCTTAACGCGCTCTCGTTCCGCCGGGGTCAGGTTATCGTTCATGTGTGCGTGAATCAACTCCGGACCGTCCGGCTTCGGGGCATACATGTCGGCGTATTCCGTCGGCGGGTCCCACGGCTCGTGCGGATCGAAGCACTCCAGCCAGAGCATAAAGGGTTTGTTCTCGGCATTGTCCTCCAGCCACTCCGCGCCGCGCAGAAAGACCTGCGCGCACGTCCAGTCTTCTTCGGTCTCGCGGTCCTTGTTGTTGAGAAGATACTGGACCAGCAGCCGAACCTGCCGGGGGTCGGCGTCGGGCTTGGAGTATTTCGACAGGTCGATGGCGCTGAGCGGGCCGGTCTTCCAGTTGTCGCTTTCCTGGCCGCGAACCCACTCGAAACTTACGAAGCCGCGGGTGAAGTTCATGGTCGGCTTGAAGATATGGTACGTGTCGCCGATGATCCCGGTGGTGTATCCCTTCTGCAGGAGGACCTCGGCCATCGTAGGTTGCTCCGGCGGGATTTTGTGCCAGCCCCGTCCGGACGGCCACAGGCCGGTGGTGTCGAAGTCGTATCGCCACGGGAATGACCGCATGCCCGTCATGAGCGCGCGCCGCACGGGGACCGTCGGCTCGGCCTCGCCGTAGCAGTTCTCAAAGATCACGCTTTCCTGTGCCAGCTTGTCCATGCAGGGCGTCTTGATCCAGTCGACGCCGAGATGCTGGACCATGTCGTAACGCAAGGTGTCGAGCACGATAACGATCAGGTTCATGGGGCTTTCCTTTCTACATCGATGATGCGAAACGATCCAAATGCCGCCGTGGTCTATCGATCGGGAAGATCGAGCTTGATGTTGTCCAGGTAGTAGACTGCCTTTTCCTTGGCCTGGCTGGTGAAGCCGAGCCAGTGCAGGCGTTTGAATTTTGCGGAGCCGCAGTCGAGATGAGGAAAGGATTGCGGCTGGCCGCCGGGAAGAGTCACGATCAGATCGTACTTGCCGTTGGCCTTCGATCCAAGTTCGCAGTGCATCTCGATGTGCACCCACTGGCCGTGGGGGATTGCCATGACGGACATGCCGTTGGCCAGCATCTCGCCATTGGCTTTGATCAGAAGGCTGGGCCCGACGCGGTAGGGATGCTTCTGGTCGCGCCACTCGTGGCCGACGACGGCCCCCGGCTCGACACGGATGTCGAAGCTCAGATCCGCCCGACCCTCTCTGAAGTTGGGTGAATAGAACATGTGCGGGTCCCACACGTGCTTCATGCCCGGCGAGTCGGTGAACTTCAGGCTGTGTTTGCCCGTCGCGGCCGCTTTATCGGTGACGCGAACCGAGCCGCCCTCGCCCTCTTCAAACGACTTGGCCAGCTTCGGCGGCTGGCCGACGTCGGTGTCCTCGAAGCCGTCGTCCACGTTGACCGGCTCCGGCTCGGGGGGCGGGGGAGGCAGAATCGTTTTTGCGAATGTTGTTTTTTTGGGAAGATTGACCCATTCCGAGTCGCCGACCAAACCGTTCTTGCTCGTGTCGATGGGCTGGAAGCCGAGTTGGATCGCGGGCGAGTCGGGTTGAAGCCGGAAGTCGTAGTGTTCCGCATCCACGAAGTTCGGATCGGCAACGATGGAGTGCTGGTCCACGCCCTTTGCCTGCCACTCGGCGAATGTGTCTTCGTAGAAGAGGAGCGGTTTGCCGTCGGTTCGCCAGTAAAGATTGTGGTCCCATTTCGTCTCAAAGTCCGACTGCCCGCCGTCCATATGGAACAGTTCGCCCTGGGTCAGGTAGAAGAGGTTTCGTTCCACGGTGCTCGGCTTCCCCTTCGCACGTGTGTACCGCCATACGGCATTCCATCCGCTGAGGGCGAAGATGTTGTTGCGGACGGTGTTGTTGTTCCGGCCGGTGTTCATCAGACCGCCGGTGAGGGTGTTGTAGACGATGTTGTTCTCGACGAGCATACTGTTGCTGCCCTGATCGAAGTAGATTCCCCAGGCCATCGCCGGTCGGCCCATGTAGGGGAAGATGTCGTGATATACGTTATTGCGAATCACCGTCCCGGTCTGTGTGCCGAGGGTATAGATGCCGCCGCCGTCGCTGAGCATTCCCCGAACGACGTGGTGGACGTGGTTGTGCTCGATCACGTTGTGGTCGGTGCGATTCTTCGCCTCGTTCCAGTTCCAGCCGACGGACATTCCGGAGTAATTGAAGCTGTGTATCTCGTTGTGCGATATGGTGTTGTGACTGCTCTGCGCCAACCAGAAGCCGACCCCTTCAGGGTAGATATGCCCGCCGTCGTGGATGTAGTTGTTGTGGATGAGGTTGTGACTTGCCTCGTTGACGTCCTTCGCCGCCATCTTTGCATCGCCCACGCGCACACCTCCCGCACCGAGGTCGTGGATGTGGTTCTGGACGATGCGATTGTGCTTACTGCCCTTGGCTACCCATAATCCATACTTGCCCACGTGGGCGATCTCGCATTTCTCGATCGTGCAGTGCAGCGCCCCCCAGAGCATGACCGCTGCCGGGATGGTCACCGCCGCCTGGGGGTCGTTGTTGTAGCCCTGTGCCGGCAGATCCCAATCGGCGTGTTGGAAGGACAGACCGACGAGGCGGATGTGCTGGACGGGCAGGCCGGTCTCCGCCTCTCCCTCGAAGCGGACCAGATCTTGCACCACCGGCGCGACGACCTCCGCTTTTGTCATGTCCTCGCCGGGCAGCGGCCAGTAGGAAAGCGCGCCGGTTTGCCTGTCGAGAACCCACTCGCCGGGAGAGTCCAATGCGTCGGGTGCGTTCTCCACGTAATATCGCTGGTTGGGGTCCCAGGCCAGGGGGCGGAAGCAGGTCTTGGCGGTGAACGTGACGAGGTGCTTGTTCTCATCGACCGATGCAATTCGCATTCGCGAAGTATTCCAGGAGTGGAAAACGATAACCTCGATCTCGTTCAGGTTCGTCCATGCCTTGATGTCGCCCGCCCTGAACTTGAATGCATCCACGCCTTTGTTCCAGCGTACGCCGGGCTTGTTGTCCTTATCGGCGAGGGCCTTGACCTTGAAAAAGCCTTCGTTCGGCGAACGCGCCCGCGTGGCGCGTCGGCTGTTGATGAAGAGCTGCCGGAAGTACCATGTGCCGTTCTTCACGTCGTCGATCTGCGCCGTCCAGATGTTGCCTTTGCTCTTTTTCCATCCGGTGATGGCCCTGCCACCGCTGAAGATCGGTTTTTCGCCGGGATAGGCGACATAGGTGATGGGGCCTTCCTCCGTGCCGGAATCCTCGGCGCGAAGTCGGATCGGCTCGCTCAGGCGATAGACCCCGCCGCGGATGAGGACGGTTACTGGTTTCCCCTTTGTCTCGCGTACGGCCTGCTGCGCTCGTGTGAGTGTGGCGAAGGGCCCGTCGGTCTTATCGGCGTTGGGTTCGGGCAGTTTGCCCGACCATGCGTCATTGCCGTTGGTGGCCACGTAGTAGTCGGCGTCCATCGCGTCACCCTTATTCGTGTGCTTGGCTTCCTGGCAATCAGCAAAGAACATCACGGCCGAGCCCAGAAACAGAGCAAGATAACTGCATCTCGGTCTGGTCATAGTCTGTCGCTCCAAGATCGGAAGGGAATAGGAAGCAATGGGAGAAAGTATATCGGCGTGCACTGCCCCCGTCAAGTGAGATCAGTCTACTCTTGGCCGCGAACTCAGCAACACGCTGTCCTACGGTACCTTTACGTTACGTACTTCTCCGCTACGTCCATCGCGATGCGGGTCCACTCGCGGAGGTCGTCGGGTTTGTGGCCGATGGTCTGGACGTCCTTGAGGGTGATGTCGA
>JAADGH010000178.1 GCA_013152475.1 Planctomycetota bacterium | reverse complement strand
GACGTGGGAGGCGCTCGAAGACCAGAAGGCGAAATCGCTCTACCTGTATCAGTTTTGCTGGAGTGCTGACACGAAAGAATGGATCGCCGAGTGTGCGGACGGCGAGATCAAGGAGGGGACGTTCCTTGATGACAAGGGCTGGCGGCTCCGGTCAGACGTGAAGTGGACGGCGCTCTACGATCCGGCGATCCAGAAGGGCATGCTCATGTATTATCCCAAAGTCATCCCCGGCAACATGCACAAAAGCGTATATTGGGATCAGCCGCCGCCGCGATACCACAAGTACTACCTGATGATGGACATTCCCGCATTGATCCCCAAGGGCACGAAGTCCGGGCCGCATGCCCTCATCATGAGGGGCATCTCCGCCGAGCCGGGGGAGTGGAAGCAGACAGCGAAGAAGATGTCGCAGGTGTTGAATGGAAAAAGCCTTGGGAAGGGCAAGAAACAAAGGAGAAACAGGTAATGAGCGAAAACGGGATACGATACGCCGTCTTTACGAAGCCGTGGAAGATGCCCCTGCCCGAGCTGGGCAAGTTTGTTAAGGATATGGGCTTTGATGGCATCGAGCTCCCGGTGAGGCCGGAGTACCAGGTTGAGCCGGAGAACGTGGCGAAGGGCCTGCCCGAAGCCGCGAAGATCCTCGCCGACTGCGGGGTGAAGATCGAGAGTATCGCCGGTCCGACCGACGAGATGACCATTGCCGCGTGCGGCGAGGCGGGCGTGCCGATCATTCGCATTTGCGAACAGATCAAAGAGGAGAGCTATCTGGAGGCGGAGAATACGCTTCAAATGAAGTACGACGAGCTCGTGCCCGTCCTTGCCGAGCACGGCGTCACCCTCGGAATCCAGAACCACTGCAACCGTTTCGTGCCGAACGCCATGTGCTTAAAAAGCCTGATCGGGGGATACAATCCGAAACACGTCGCCGCCGTCTGGGACGCCGCGCACAATGCGCTCAACGGCGAGGACCTCGACCTTGCCATCGACATCATCTACTCCCACATCTGCATGGTCAACCTGAAGAACGGTTACTGGCAGCGCCAGACCGGCCCCGAGGCGGAGGTGGCCAAGTGGAAGGTCTACTGGACCTCCGGCCGGCAGGGGCTGGCGTCGTGGCCGATGGTGGCGAAGGAACTGAAGAAACGGGAATGGGAGGGCGTCCTCTGCCTCACTGCCGAGTACTCCGATCATGACTCGGCCGACCGTCTGATCAAAGAAGATATCGCATTTGCGAAATCCCTTTTCGAGTGAGATAACAGGGTAGAGCAATGATGACACGATGTGTCCTGCTGCTGTTTGCTCTGGCCGGTGTTGCCGTGGCCCAGGATGCTCTGGACGAGACGACGGAGTGGAACGTCACGGGAAAGGGGACGATCGAGAAAGTCGATGGACCCGGGCCCATCGAGGGGCAGACGGCCCTCAAGTGCACCGTGGATGAGACGAAACGGGGATACGTCTACTTCCGCCTCGTGCCGCCGACGCCCGATCTGACGCAGTTCGAGAAGCTCCGCTTCCGCATGTATGGCGGCCTGAAGAACAGCGAGGTCCACGAGTTGGTCCTCCACGACACGGAGCATCGCTACGCCAAGTGGCGCCACAAGAACCTGGTCGCGTGCAGCCAGGATCCCCGCTGGCGCGAGGTGGAGATCTATCTCGACTCGCCCTTCCTGGACTGGAACACCGACTGGAAGCACGTTGCCTCCATCACCTGGCGAATCCACATGCCCGGTGGTGGTGAGGGAACGAGTAGTTTCCTCCTCGACGGGGTGCGCCTTGTGCCGCGTGCGGCTGATGCGACGCCCGGACCGGATGAGGTCGTGCTCGAGCATAAAGGATACCAGGCCGTTTTCACGAAGGAGTCGCGCTTCGAGCTGGCTGGTTTCCGCACCCCGGACGGCCAGACGATCTCTGTCAGGACATCAATGCAGATGAGACGGGTCATTGCGCCTACGCCTGACACTGAGGTGCTTGCCCTCGGCGGCCGGTGGAAGTGGAAGAAGGTGGACGCGACGGCGGATCGCCTGCACATCGCCTACGAGCGGGGGGACTTCCTCCACGAGGTCACGTTTGCCTGGGAGGGGGGCGCCCTGGGCGTGCAGCGGCGAGCGACCTGTCTTCGAAAGGGCGTGGGCGAACACTTTTCCAAGGTGAGTGTGGTTTGGCTCGACGAACCCCTCGATGGCTACCTGTTCGACCGCGGGCCGCAGGAGTCCGTGGGCGAGCTGCCCCTGAAGCATATGCTTGTGCTTCCCGGCAACTTGCTGGCAGCACGGGCGAAAGACCGTCCCGGCGTGGCTGTTGTGTTCCCGCAGCGGCCGCTCTTTCGCTGTTCGCTGGCTGGCAGACGCTTCGAGGTGATGGATACCGGCAATCTGGGGCGCTATGAGCTATGGCCTGGCCTGAAGATCGAGTACAAACTCTGGATCGCCCCGCTCAAGCCGGGGACCGAGGCCCTCCAGTCCCGAGCAGCAACACGAGCTGTCTGCGTTCTGCTCAACAAGCAGAACGATCCGGCACGCTTCTGCTTCCGCCCCGCCTATCAGCCGACGCGACCGGAATCGGCTGTGCTTGCGAGTGATGACAAGCTGACGTTGTGGCGGACATCTGCCGATGCGGTCGTGGCCGAAACGGAGCAGCCGCCGACGGAACGGACCGATGGCCTAAAACTCTCCCTCGCCCGTGGCGAGACGGAGCCGCTGCATCTGGTCATCTCGGCGAAGGAGCCGATGAAGAACGTGTCGGTCAGAGGCTCCGCACTTCGATGGGGGGATAATGTCATCCCAGCGGAGCGAGTCCGTGTGCGCTACGCCGGGTATGTGAGGATTCGCCCGGCCACAGAGCAGGAACGGGAGCAACAGCCGAAGCTGAAAAAGAAGGGCAAGAAGATCGACTGCTGGAAGTTTGTCGGTGAGATCGACAGGGGCGGGGAGTTCCTGGAGACGGACCGGCTATACGGCGGCGATGCCAAGGCCCTTGGACCTGTGGAAGACCCCATCTACGATGCACCGTCGGTGCATGTGTCCCCCGGTCGGAACCAGCCCGTCTGGATCACCCTCTCTGTCCCGCCCGAGACGCCGGCCGGGACATACAAGGGCAAGATCACACTTGCCCAGGGCGATCGGGAGCTGGTGTCGGTTCCTTTGGAGGTGAAGGTCTGGAAATTTATGTTGCCGAAGGTCACGTCGCTCCGTACGTGGTATCAGCTCTGGAATTATCCCGAAGTGCTTCCGCATTGGAGGGACTACTATCGCGACCTCGCCGAGCACAAGGTCTCCGGCTTCGGCGGCATGCCCAGCAGGACCATCAAGGATGGAGAGACGATTCCCACCGGCCCGTTCGTCAGTCTTGAGGATGGCAAGGTCGCTGTTGATTGGAAGCGCTACGACGAGGTCGTCTCTTTCCTCTTCGACGAGTTGGGCATGAGGCACGCCAAGCTGCCGCATGGCAAACGCGGAGGGGGGCATACACATGTCTACGATTTCGTCGGCCTCAAGGAAGGCACGCCGGAGTTCGAGAAGGCCTTCTACGACTACCTGTGTCAGGCGCGCGAGCACCTCAAGGCAAAGGGCTGGCTCGACGGCCTCGACTGCTACATCTTCGACGAACCCGATAAGGAACGCGTCGAGGTCATCCGTCGCACTGCTCCCATCATCCGCAAGGCGATCCCGGAGATTCTTGTGTTTCCTGCGTGCACGCGAAATACCCTGGACTTGATCGGTATCCTCAATGCCTGGTGTCCGGCGATGGATCATGTGGGCATCCCGGCCGGCGAATTCAGTTGGAAGCGCATTGAAGAGGGCAAGAAACGTGGCGACGCATTCCTGTGGTATAACCTGTCCCACGATGGCCTCGGGTCGCCGATCATCTCGCACCGCGCCCTGCCGTGGGCCACGTGGAAGGCCGGCTTGGACGGCTACTTTGTCTGGTCGATCAACTACTGGGGGTCGAAGAAGATGCCCTATGCCACGCGCTATCCCATCGGCAGCGCCAACTACATTTATCCCGGCAAGACAGGCCCCGTCGATTCGCTGCGCTGGGAGATGACGCGCGAGGGGCTGGAGGATTACGACTACCTCGTCATGCTGGAGAAAGCCCTTGCGAAGGGCCACGTCCCGGCGGCGCTGAAGAAGCGCGGGCAGGCGGTGCTGGCCAAAGCGCGTGCGCTGTTTCCTGATCCTCGCTGTGTAATCGGTGTAAGTCCCGGCGAACTTCGGAAAATTCGCCGGGAAATCGGGGAGATTCTGGACCGACTTTCCCAGTGACGTGATACGATATGGCACTTTGCTCCCGGCCATCATGGGGGAACGGGGCGGTTGGCTTTGCGGAGGATCATCCGGAGATAGTCAGCAGCGTGTCGGCGATGGAGAAGGCTGGGATTCCGCATCACTGCGAGATCATCCCCGGCGGTCACAAGATATCCACCGTCCTCACCGCGTGGCCGAAGGCGCTTGCCTTTCACCTCGGGATATGGAAGTAGGCGGTCTTGCCGGCCTCAATGGTCTTCGGTTTTGGAAGGTCCGCCAGTCCCGTGCCGTCAAGGATCACGCGCTTCACCTTCAGCGATCCGTGCAGCACGGTGATGCCCACTTTCGTCTTCCCCTTGGCCGGCTTCTGTGTGCACACACCCCAGGCGGTGCCGTTCGACCAGAAAACCTGTGACGCATGTTTCGTGGCTGCGAATTGAATGGTCTGCGTCACGCCGGAGTAGTGGAACCCCGTGAGCGCAAGGACCGCGGCCCAGCTTGCCATGGCCCGGGCGTAGTGGTGGCCGCACTCGGCCTCGTCGAAGGGGCTGCGCTTGCGCCCGTCGTACCGGGCGCGGATCGCGGCGATACACTTTAGCCCCTCCTCGATCATCCCCTCGTAGAGCATGTGCACGGCGGCGGTGTACTCGAAGCCCGTCATCACCTCGTTGTAGTACGGGAACGGTCGTTTCGGCCGCCGGCCCTTCGGATACGTGGCCATGAGCAGCGCGGACTCCCCGTTCAGCGCGAAGGTGCGCAGGTGGTTGAAGTGGCCGTAGAGATTCTCCCGGAAGTTGTGCTTCATGATGCTCTGGAGCGTCTTCCGGATGTGCTTCTCGTCGAGCAAGTACCCCAGACCGCAGACATGCGCCGTGTACTGCCCGACGAGTTGATCGACCAAGCACCCCGCGCCGAGCTGAAGCTCCGGCTCCGTCAGGTCCCGCGCCCCCATCTTCTCGTGTCGCAGTCCTGGGGCGATGGCCGATTCGTCATCAGGCGGTCGAATCTCGTGCTCATAGTAGTCGCCGTTGAACAGGTTCTCATCGACCCATTTGCTCCCGCGCTCGATGAGGACCTTGCAGAGCATGGCGAACTTCTCGTCGCCCATGTGCCGCGCCATCTCCTCGGCGGCGCGCAGGGCGCCGAGATACCACGTGCCCATCTGCGGGTTGGGGCCGTAGTACTCCACGTCCATCGTGTTGTGCTGACAGCCCTCCATTACGCCGTCGCGGTCGGCGTCCCAGCCGCCCGGCTCCCAGCAGAAGGCGAGCGCCTTCTTCGCCTGGGGCCAGAGTTTCCGGAGCATGGCGTCGTCGCCGGAGAGCTGCCAGTCGCGGTAGAGCTTCATCAGGCAGCCCATCTGCCCGTCGGCGGCGGCGAGGCTGTGGTGCGACGCGCGGTCGATGGGCAGATTCACCCGAAAGCTCATGTGGCCGTTGTCCTTCGTGGCATGGAGGAACTCCACCTCGCGCATGCGGCAGGCGAGGTCGCCGAAGAGGAATGCTGTGGCGTGCTCGTAGTTCCACACGTGCGTGCACGAGCCGTGGCAGCAGCCGCTGCGATCGTGGCACCCCTCCCATCCGAAAAAGAGGCCGTCCTCCGTGCGGAAGCAGGTCTGTGAGCGCAGCGTGCTCAGGTTGAAGAGCGCCGCCTCCTTTACGACATCGGGCAGGTCGCTGTCACAGAAGGATTTCACAAATGCGACGGTCTGTTCCTCGAGCTTGGGCAGCGCCTTGGCGGCCTTGGCAGCGGCATCCCATGCGTCGTGGTATTGGGTGCAGTAGTAGTTGCCAACATGATTCGGGTCGCAACCGTTGTCGCTGCAAGGTGTAACGTTTTCCTTCTTTACGGGCGTCCACGTCCGTCGGTTCGGGAAGTGCCATGCAAGGAGGAACGTGATGTCCTTCGTCCCGCGGGCGGGTACGGATGTCCGCACGGCCAACGAGGCGATGGGGTCATCGACGCCGCCCCTGTCGCGGTCCTTGATCTTGCCGTTCTCGCTGAAGTCATCCCAGAAATCGAGGAGGGAATCTCCCCAGCTCAGTTGCGCCCAGGCGGTGCGGTAGGTCACGCCGCTCTTTGCGATAGCCGTTAGGGCCATCGTGCCGAACTGCTCGGCGTTGGGGTCGACGCCTTCGGACTGCATGAGGACGCCCTGGATTCTCGATCCCTTCTGGAACGTGTTGAAATTCCGGCGCGGGGAGCCGTGGCTTCCATCCTTGCCGATGAAGTTCTGAACGCTTCCGCAGATCGACGCCGTGACGGACTTCGACGTCTTGTTGACCAGCACGAAGCGAAGCACGGCCACGGGAATCCCACTGGCATCCGCATCGCCGGGGATGAGTGGGTTGAAGGCTTCGATGCGAACATCGAGGGGCGCATCGGGATCGGAGAGACGCACCTGGCCGAAGGGGTAGGCCGCGGCGAAGGAGCACTCGCGGAAGCGGGGCAGTCCGTGGTTGGCGGCCGTCGCGCCCGATTGCCCCTCGTACTGAGGCGTGTGGATGATCCCTTCCAATGCCCTCGTGAGCGCTTCGCCGCCGGACGGCTTGGCGTAGAGGGCGAAGAAGGTCTGCTGTGGTGTGAATCCCTTTGCCGGCCGATTGACAATTTCCCAATCCTGAAGATTCCCCCGGCCGCCGAGGGAGACCGTTCCCGTGCCGATGCCGCCGAGGGGGAGCGCGATGCGGAACAGGTGATCCTGGTCATACTCTTTCAGAACCGGCCAGGTGGATTGACTCTTTTGTGCCATGATTGCCCTCCGTTCTATTCGATTTCGACCGCCTTGCCCGAGTCCGCCGAGGCGTAAATGGCATCGGTAATCTGCTGCACGACGAGCGCCTTTTCGAGCGGCGTCGCCGGCTCTCCTTTGTCGAGGATTGCCGATGCGAAGTCGTCCAACAGCCCGCCGCGCCCCGCATTGTGGACGTCGTCTCCCTCCCACAGTATCTTCTGCACGAGGCCGTCTTTGGTCGTCGTGTCGTCGTGGATCACCTTCTTGTTCTTGCCGGGGGTCATCTGCATCGTCAGCGATCCCTTCGTTCCGATGATCTGCCAGGACTGCTCCTTGTGCACGGGCATGTACTCCCCGCGCTCGAAGGAGATCATCACCCCGTCCTCGCACCGGATCAAGGCCGCGAAGTATGTCTCCGCATCGGAGTTGGGCGCAACATGGGACTCGAGTTGCGGTGGTATCGTCCACGTCTGGGCCAGGACCGTTTTTGGCTTCGCCGTCCAGCCGGTGATGCCGAGGAGGTAGTCCAGGTCGTAGCAGCCCCAGTTGACCAGGATGCCGCCGCCGTTCAGCTTCTTGTTCAGTCGCCACGGGGGGCGGGGTGTGTCGGGGGCGGGACCGGCCTGCATCAGCGCGCGGCAGTGGATGAGACGCAGCGGCCCGAGCGCGCCGGATGCGATGAAGTCTGTAATGACCTTGGCTGACTCGGTGTGCCGGTTGCGCGACGAGCAACACGCCGCGACGAGATCGCCCTTCGCCTCGATCATCTTTCTGACCTGGTCGGAGTTCATAGCCACGGGCTTCTCGGTCAGCACGTGCTTTCTCGCCAAGGCCTTCATGGCGAGATTGAAGCGGTGGCATGTCGGCATGGCGAGAATCACGGCCTCGATACTGTCGTCCTCGATCAATTCGTCGCCGCTCGCATAGGTCGTGGGCACGTTGTGCTTCTCGGCCATTTCGCGGACGGATTCCTCGCGGATGTCCGCCACGGCGACGAGATCCACCAGCGATGAATCCGCTGCCGCCTTCGCGTGTGCATTACCGATGACGCCGCACCCAATGATCCCAAGTTTCACCGTACTCATGTCTTAACTCCTCTGAAAACAGGCTCTAATAGCTTGACGAATGCTACGATACTTCCCGGCGATAGTCAACGCCTATAAGGGCAGATCGTTTGATGTTGACGATGAGACACGGGAAAGGGTAATATGCCCAAGCGTTTTTGAACATGGCTTCGCGAAAGGAAG
This sequence comes from Planctomycetota bacterium, assembly GCA_013152475.1. Taxonomy (GTDB): domain Bacteria; phylum Planctomycetota; class Brocadiia; order JAADGH01; family JAADGH01; genus JAADGH01. Next base: position 8,483 of record JAADGH010000178.1, on the reverse strand, counting down.
TGAAGATTGAGAAGGAATCTGCTGCTCATCTATCTGGTGATGGGAATTGCTCTCCTGATCTGTTCCTGCGAGGAAGGCATGAAATGGGATTTTGAGAAGGAGGCGGCTGGCTGGACCATGCTTGGTAAGGAAGGGGCGGTCGTGGCCGAGGCGGGCAATCCGCAGAACCACGCCTATCAGATCGCCACCTCCAAACCGCACCACACGCGCCTCACATTACAAGACAGTGAGAAGACGCCGAACTATCTTCTCAAGCTCCGCGTCAAGCTTGTGGATTGGCAGGGCGCCGAGCCGAGCGTCTATGTCTATGGCCGATCCGGGAAGGGCGGGTTCCGGGCGCTGACTCTCGGGCTGAGGGGCGGGCGGGCGTTTTCCTACTACGGACAGCAGAAGCCGGCAGCGACGGTGGGCATGTTGGCCGCCGGGCTGAGGAAGGGGGAGTGGGTCCACGTGGCCATGGCCTGCTATGGCGACTACCTCTTCGGCAAGACGTGGCACGAAGGCATGCCCGAGCCTCGCTGGCAGGCGGAGGGCCCCACGGAGGGACTGGAGACCGGCACGGTGGCGCTGGGTGTGTGGACCTCGCCCCGGACGCCGTCGAGCGCAACGGTGCTGTTTGACGATGTGGAGTTCACGCCTCTCACGGAGGATACGCTGAAGACCTGGGGCATCCGGCCCGGCCCGCGACCGACGCTGGCACTGGCGGACGTGCCGAAGGGACCGGGCGTGTTCGATCTGGCCGACCGCGTTGGTATCGCATCGAGTGCCGCTGCCGTCGCCTTCGACCGGGAGACGGGGGAGATCACGAACATCGTCGATCGGCGGACGGGACAGGAGTTCATCGCGCGCGAGATGAAGGAACCGCTGTTTCAGTGTGCCCTCACGAAACCGTATGAGGGCAAGCGCCTGCTGATCGCCAGCCGGGACTTTCGCAATACCGAAGTTACAAGAAGGGACGACAAGACGGTGACGCTGGCATTCTCCGGCTGCCCGGATGACCTCATTCGCGTTTCTGTGACTGCACGGACCTCCCCCGACATCCGGCTGCGCATCAACGTGAAGAACAAGTCGGACTGGTGCATCGCAAGCGTCGCTTTCCCCGGCATGCCTGCGCCGGCGGCGCTGGGCGGAGACGGAGAAGATGACAACATGCTTGTTCCCTGGCACAGCGGGGCCGTGATCCCTGCGCCGGGCTTGCGGGGAGGGGGCCGCACGGTGGAGTACCCCGGCGGGGCGTTTGCCCAGTTCTACGCGCACTACGACAAGGCCGCCGGGCTGTATGTCGCCATGGAGGACCCGAACGGACATTGCAAGCAATATCGCCTGCGGTCGAGCGCCGGCAAGTTCGTGTCGATCAGCTTGACGCATCGCTTTCCGGAGGTGCCCGGCGAGGACGCGGCGCTGCCCTACGACATCGTCCTGAGAACATTCAAAGGCGACTGGCGCGATGCAGCGGCGATCTACAAGGCATGGGCGGTGAAACAGCCGTGGTGTGCAAGGAAGCTCTCCGAACGCAAGGACATCCCGGAGTTCCTGAAGGAAGGTTCGGGCATCGTCATCACCGGCATTGCCAACCCGGCTGGCCGCGAGAAGCGGTTCGGCAAGCGGATGGAGAAGCTGCCCGATCTGATGGACGCCTACCGCAAGGCCACGGGCCTGAAGCACATGGTCTTCGTGCCCTACGGGTGGGAGAACCGGGGCACATGGGCGGGCATCAACTACTTCCCCTCGGTCCCGTCCGATGAAGTCTGGCGGGAGGTGAACAAGGAGCTGAAAAAGCGCGGCCATCGCACGGCTTTTCTCACGTCGGGTTACTGGTGGGTGGTGAAGCGGCGCAAGACGAGCAACGGTCCGGCCTTTGATGACACGGCGGACTTCGAGCGGAGGAAGGGGATGTGTGTCACCAAGCCCGACGGCACAATCGCAGAGGTCGATTGGTACGACCGCGTGGGCACATTCGGCGACTGGCGGGGGCTCTCCGCCATGCTTTGCCACGGCAGCCCGAAGGCGCAGACGACGATGAAGAACATCTTCGTGAACGTGGCGCGACTCGGCGTGCCGCTGGTCAGCTTCGACCAAGAGATCGGGGGATGTCAACACACGCCATGCTACAGCAGGGACCACGGTCATCCTCCTGGCTACGGCAACTGGATGTGGACGGACTTCCGGAACGTATGCCGGGAGATATTGAAGGAGGGCAAACCGATTCAGCCGGAGCTGGGGCTCTTCATGGAAAACGTCAGCGAGCTGGCGATCCCCTACATGGCCACCTACTGGAGCCGGCAGTTCGGCGAGATGATGGGGGGCGGCCGGGGGATCGGTCTGTTCTCATATCTATACCATGAGTATGTAACCGCCATCGGCGCGGCGTGTGTTCAGGGCCAGGGCGACAAGGGCGGACGGCCGAGCGCCGGGCTTCGGTGCCGGATTCTGGCCAACAATCTGACACGCGGTCTCATCCCGGGGCCGTTCATGCACGATGTGCCGCTCGAAGGCGGAGACAAGTGGCGGCAGCAGGTGAGCAAGGCGTACCGATCTTTCTGCCGACCCTATTCGCATTTTTCGGAGTACCTGATGTTGGGCAAGACGGTCCGGCCGATTCAGGTGGAATGTGAAGACATCGAGGAGTATTACTGGCGCAGGGATTCCAGGAAAGGCAAACCGCTTAGGAAGGGCGGGCCGCCGGTCGTGAAGGAAGCGCTTATTCTGCCTGCCGTGACGACGGGCAGCTTCGAGGCGGCGGACGGGTCCATCGCCTCGGTTGTGGTGAACTCGACGCCGGAGCCGAGGAAGGCCACCGCCACTGTTCCGGGTGGAAAGAAGACCGTCATCTACACGGCGGACCGCAAGGAAGAGAAGCAGAGTTCGGAGACGCGAATACCGCTTTCGCTCGAGCCCTTCGGTGTGCGCGTGCTGGTGATGAAATAGAGGGCATTGGTCAACGTTTTTTTTGGCGCGATTTGACAAGTGTGGATTTATAGGGTATACTTAAGGAAAGGGGGTGTCTGTACTTCGTTCCTGTTGCGAAAGGTGCATTTGCCCAGCACGCTCAAACCAGTTAGGGGGTATCGAGAATGCTTATGGAGAGAGGAGTTGGAGTGCTGGAGCCATGCTCCAGCTTTCGTGTGGCCGAAGCCATGCTTCGGCCACGGGCGGCAGCATGGCTCCCGCCCCATAAGGCGCAAGCATGGCTTGCGCACTCCAAGGATCGGCTTCCTCGGGCAACATGAGTTCTCTTGATCCCCCCTAACTTGTTTGAGCGTGTCTTTCCGCAACAGGAACTACTTACGTACCGGGTGGGTGCGGGGGCCTCGCCAAAGTACTCTCGCCATTTGGGGTGATGGCTACTGCGAAACATTAAAAAGTACCGAACGAACTCCATACATTATGTAGTGGCTCGCAGCAGGATACCCCCACGATGTTGTGTTACCACGCTTGACGGATACCCCTTCCCGGTCGAATCGGTGCTTTCTTAACTACGGAGAAATCTGCGTGCCATGTCGAACCGAAGCGAAGTTGAACTGACCGCCGTGGAACGAATCGCATTGGCTGACTTACCCTTCGAGGCGATCTACCCGCCTGCCGAGCGGATCGGCACGATCGTGGTGAGCAACTTTCCCGCCCTGGGCAAGCTGGCTGCGCTGCGGTTCATCGAGTGGGTGCAGCGCAACCCCGATGGCGTGATTTCCCTGCCCACGGGGAAGACGCCGGAGCACTTCATCAGGTGGGTGGAGCACTCCCTTCAGCACTGGGATCGGACGGACGTCCAGAGCGACCTGGAGAAGTGCGGCATCAACCCCGCCGACCGGCCGGACATGCGCGGCCTGCACTTCGTCCAGATCGACGAGTTCTATCCCATCCACCCCTGGCAGCAGAACAGCTTCTTCTATTACGTGAAGCGCTACTATATTGATGGGTTCGGGTTGGATCCGAACAAGGCCCTGCTCATGGACTGCTCGAAGATCGGTCCCGGCGAGGGGGAGACGCTTGCCTCGCTCTGGCCGAGAGAGGATGTCGATCTGACCCTCCGATACCGCCAGGCCGAGACGAACCTGGAGCGGAAGCAGAAGGAGGCCCTCCAGCGAATCGACCAGTGGTGCCAGGAGTACGAGGAGAAGATTCGGGACCTCGGCGGCATCGGGTTTTTCCTCGGCGGCATCGGGCCGGACGGGCATATCGGCTTCAACGTGCGCGGCTCCGACCACCACTCAACCACCCGCCTGACACCGACGAACTACGAGACGCAGGCCGCCGCGTCCACGGACCTCGGGGGGATCGAGATCGCACGCAAGCGTCTGGTCATCACCATCGGCCTGGGTACCATTACGCACAACCCGGAGTGCGCGGCAATCATCATCGCCGCCGGTGAGGCGAAGGCGGGGGTGGTGGCCGATGCGGTGCAGAACAAGAAACACGTGCTCTATCCCGCAACCGCCCTGCAGGGTCTGCCGAACGCTCGCTTCTACGTCACGATGGGAGCGGCGCGACTGCTTTCGGAACGACAGCTCCATCGCATCGCTGCAGCGGAGTCCATCAGCAATGCGCTGGCCGAGAAGATCGTCGTAGACTTGGCCGTCAAGAGCCGGAAGCGCATCGTAGACCTTGGCCCGGATGACTTTCGGAGCGATTCCCTTGCGTCGGTCCTCTCACAGAAATCATCTGAGCCCCTGCCGGACCTCATGCCCAGAATCCATGATCGACTCATTGATCGCATCGAAAGAGGCACACAGACACTCTCGGGGAAGTGCTTCTTCCACACGGAACCTCACCACGACGACCTTATGCTTGGCTATTTGCCGTACATCGTTCGGCATGTTCGCGATTCGTCCAACACGCACTACTTCGTCTGCTTTACCAGCGGCTTCACGTCGGTGACCAACCGTCACATGCAGGATCAACTCGCGTGCCTGCGGCAGTTCATCGACACACCGGACTTCGCCGCGTTGATGCGGGAGGGATATTTCGACCCGGACAACGAGAACGGCCGCCAGCGGGATGTCTGGCAGTACCTGGACGGCGTGGCGGCGAACCGCACCCATCTGCGAAGCGAGGGCATGGCGCGGCGATTGCTGCGGAACCTGATTGCCGTGTATGACGAAAGCGATTTGGGCCAGATCAAGAACCGGATGACCGAACTGGACAGCTATTTCGAAACCGAATACCCCGGCAAGAAAGACCTGGCGCATGTTCAGCGCCTCAAGGGCATGTGCCGGGAGTGGGAGGCGGAGTGCCTCTGGGGCTACTTCGGCTGGAACTGCTCCAACGTCATGCACCTGCGCCTCGGGTTTTACACGGGGGATATCTTCACGGAGGAACCCACCGTCGAGCGCGACGTCGTCCCGATCCTCGATGCGCTGAAAAAGGTGCAGCCTGACGTCGTGACGGTGGCCCTCGACCCCGAAGCGAGCGGCCCCGATACGCACTACAAGGTCCTCCAGGCCATGGCCGAGGCGCTGCGGCGTTACGAGGAGGACACGGGCCGGTCTGACATCAAGGTGTGGGGATACCGGAACGTCTGGTATCGCTTCCACCCGAGCGAGGCGAACATCTACGTGCCGGTCTCGCTGAACATGTTTTCCATCATGCGCAGCGCGTTCATGAATGCCTTCATCTCGCAGAAGGATGCGTCCTTCCCGAGCTACGAGTACGACGGTCCCTTTTGCGATCTGGCCCAGCAGGTTCAGGTGGAGCAGTATCAAAAGCTGAAGGCATGCCTCGGTCGGGAATGGTTCAACGAGCATCCCAGCGCCATCACCCGCGCGACACGGGGGCTGGTGTTCCTGAAGGAACTCAGTCTGGACGAGTTCTATCAGCACAGCCGGGAGCTGAAACAGGCCGCGGAGAACCGGTAGCCTCGACCGCCGGCCGCCGCGATTGTCATTGCGGGGGGAGATTGGCCTCCGGTAGTGTAGCGTACCCCTTGCGAATCCAGACGAGCATCTCGCCCGGCTTCCGGTTGTCCCAGGTGCAGTAGGGCACGGCCTTGATCGGGACCGTTTGGGCCTCGTCCCGTTCGGGTCGATACAGCGATTTCCTCCACCCGGATCGATCCAGTCGCAGGGCCTTGCCTGTGATGACCGTCACTCCGCCGAGCTGCTTCTTGTCGAAGGTGGCCTTGAGCGTCACATCCTGTGGGAGGACGAAGTCATTCAGATTCGGCCCGTTGTCTGCCTGCTCAAGACAATACACGATGGGCCCACGCTGAAGGGCGACGCGTCCCAGGTTCGGTCGCACATTGGGATGGGCCTCGACCCGCTCGACGGGCATCGCCATCGTGAGCTCGACCTTGTCCCCTTTGCGCCACTTCCTCCTGATCCGAACGTAGCCCTTCTGTGTTACGGGCTTCACCTTCATCTCCTCGCCCGACACCTCGATCTTCATGCCTCGGCACCATCCGGGGATGCGCACGGCCAGGGTGAAGTCCGTCGGCTTCTCCGGCCGCACGTTGATGCGGACCTTGCCCTTCCACGGATAATCCGTCTTCTGTACCAAGGTCACCGTTTGGCCGTCGATGTCCAACACGGCGCTGCCTTGGACGTAGAGGTGGACGTAAGCCTCCCTCTTGCTCTGGGAATAGATATACTGCCCGAGCGAGGCGATCAGCCGCGCGATATTGGGCGGGCAGCATGCGCAGCCGAACCACTCCTGCCGGTGGTGGCCGCCTTGGCTCTCCAGGGGGTTGACGTAGAAGAACGTCTTTCCGTCGAGCGATACCCCGCTGGTCGTTCCGTTGTAGAGCGCGCGTTCCATGACGTCGGCGTACTGGCTGTCGGCCTCGATCTGCAACATGCGGTGCGCCCAGAAGACCAGACCGATGGCGGCGCACGTTTCGGCATAGGCGGTTTCGTTGGGCAGGTCGTAGTCCACGGTGAAGCGCTCGCCTGTTTTCGTCGAGCCGATGCCCCCGGTAACATACATCCGCCGCTCTGTCACATTCTTCCAGATCGCCTTGCAGGCATCGAGCAGGGATCGGTCTCCCGTCTCCGCGGCGACATCGGCCATGCCGCAGTAGAGATACATGGCCCGGACGGAATGCCCCTCCGCCGTCTTCTGCTCTCGGACGGGCAGGTGGCTCTGGTTGTAGTCGTACTTGCCGTGATGCCACTGGCCGGGATCCTGCCCGCGGGCCTTTGTCTCGATGTCGTAATAGTGAGGCTGCCGGCCGCGCTCGTCGATGAAGAACTTGCTCAGCTTCAGGTAGCGCCTTTCTCCCGTGGCGCGGTAGAGCTTGACGAGCGCCAGCTCGATCTCCTCGTGGCCGGGATAGCCGCGCTTTTTTCCCTTCCGGCGGCCGAAGACCGAGTCGATACAGTCGGCGTAGCGGCACATGACGTCGAGGAGCTTCCGCTTGCCCGTGGCTTCGTAGTAGGCCACCGCGGCCTCCATGAGGTGGCCGGCGCAGTAGAGCTCGTGCCAGTCTCGGAGATTCGTCCACCGCTTCTCTGGCTCGACGATGGTGAAGTGAATGTTCAGGTAGCCGTCGGGCTGCTGCGCCTTTGCGATCATGTCGATCACGCCGTCGAGGAGTTTCTCCAGCTTCTTGTCCGGATGGGTGGCCAGGGCGTAGCCTCCGGCCTCGATCCACTTGGCGACGTCCGAGTCCCAGAAGATGTGTGGGGGATCGGGTTGCCCGGGCTTCCAGTCGAGCTTGAAGGCGTCGATGCGACCGGTCTTCTTGCACTGATCGTACTCGATGGGGATCGTCACCGTCCGGTTCGCCTCAATGCGCGGCTTCCAGAAGGCGTCGTCGATCTTCACATTCTTCAGGGGAACCGGTTCAAGTTTCCGGGGCACGGACTTCGCCATTTTCGCTTCTTTGCTTTGCTTACTTCAGCGCCGACAGCGCCTTCTCGTAGTCCGGCTCCTCTGCGATCTCGGCGACCTGTTCGGTGTAGATGACCTTGTTGTCCCCGTCGAGGATGATGACGCAGCGCGAGCACAGTCCGGCGATGGGGCCGTCCACGATCAGCAGGCCGTAGTCCTCCGGGAAGGGGCTGCGGAAGCAGGAGAGGGTCTGCGCGTTCTCGATGCCCTCGGCCCCGCAGAAGCGTTGCTGTGCGAAGGGAAGGTCTGCGGAGATGTTGAGGACGACGGTGTTGTCCAGTTTTGCCGCCTCCTCGTTGAACTTCCTGACGGACATGGCGCAGACGGGTGTGTCGATACTCGGGAAGACGTTCAGCACCTTGCGCGTGCTGCCGAGCGATGTCAGCGTTACTTCCTCGAGATTGCCGTTGATCAGAGCAAAGTCAGGCGCTTCACTCCCGACCGCGGGAAGCTCGCCGATCGTGTGGATGGGATTTCCCTTGAGAGTAATTCCCGCCATTGCTTTCTCCTTTCCATGAGTTGAACTGTCACATGACTGCCTGTAGCGTATGATAGGAGACGGGGTTGGCCGGATGCAATAGATTTCTCCGGGGCTACTGCTCGATCTCCGGCGGCTCGCTGAAGTAGATGGCATAGACCTTCGGGCTCTCGCGGCGGTA
>JAADGH010000003.1 GCA_013152475.1 Planctomycetota bacterium | reverse complement strand
CAACGTCGACGGCGCAACACGCGCCTCCAACTCCTCCACCCACAATCGACGATGAATACTACCGATGCTCATCGCTCGGTCCTTTCAAATCTCAACCAACAGAGCGTTCCCAGCCCCAATCGCCCCACCTCAAAAAATAAAACCCGATGCGCCTCAGACGGGAGGCATCGGGTATATAGCCGGAGAAACGGCGCGGACCAGCCCGAAGGTTCAGGCAGACAGCCGCCCCATCCATGGAGTAATCTGGTCCTCATAATTCGTCCAAACGACATCATACTGAACCCGCAAAGGACGTCCTTCTTTTGGAAAGCATTCCTGGTTGCTTTGCCGAAAGGCTCAGTACCTAACCCAGCCGTAAGGCCGGGGCTAAATGGCGCGAGCTAATGAACAGATAAATGGACTTCGCTCGCTTATGGGTTGAGCGTACAGAATGCAATTCTCTGTCACACCTGGGTACTTATACTTTACTATACTTCCTATGGGGATGTCAACCCTAATCTTGCACAAAAACCGTGCCCCACATATAATGATAGGGATCCAATTCCTGTTTGAGGAGAAACGAATGATGAAACTGAGCAATAAAAACCCCCATATCATACTGAGTTGCAAGAGGTTAGGGCTGATATACTTTATCTTGATCTCTTTGCCGGGAGCTCTGCAAGCTGACACAGGCCCGCTGTTTGCCTCGAAATCCGCTGATTTTCTCATCGATTCTTTTGAGACCGATTCTCCCGTCTACGCCACACGCATGCGTGGAAAGGCGTCGGCCAAGCTGGCGGGGAGGTCCGGCATCGCGCGGCACGGCAACCGGAGCCTGTTCATACAAATGCCCCCCAGCGGGGACGAGGGACGCCATTCGCTGATTATGACGTGGCGCTTCGATAAGCCCGCTGATTGGTCGGCCTACGAGGGCCTGTCGCTGTGGGTGCAGACACACGGCGACCCACCGCCGCGGGTTGCACCAAGTTTGACCGAGGCCGGGGGGGCGCGCTATTGGGTAAAAGCGATGCCCATCGCACCCCGCAAGGAAGGGGAGTGGCAGTTGATCGAGCTTCCGTTCAAAAACTGGACGTGGTGCTGGGAAGCAAAAAAGGACGACAACAACCAGCTTGATCTCGACCAAGTGAAGTGTCTTCAATTCGAGATTCGGGCGTTCAAGGATGCACCTTTGACACTCGGTCTGGACGGCCTGGGGCTGTACGCCGCGAAGCCGGCGTATACGGGGCCGGTGCTCCGCTTTCGCCCCGCAAAAAAGGAACCCTGGCCGTTTGTGTGCGCGCCCGGCCAGGAGCATCGAGTGGTCGTCGAGGTCCGGCGGCTCACGCCGGGGCAACGCGCGGAGGTGGAGGTCGTGGGGACCGACTACTGGGGCAAGAGAAGGATCGAACGAAAGCTGACGTTCGAGGGGAAGAACACACGTGAGGAGCGACACCAACAGGAGATCTCTTTCAGGAATGACGGACCGGACTATGTCGGTCTGACGGGTACGCTGAGCGTTGACGGCCGGCTGTTCTATCGCGCGGAGGGCGGCGTGGCATGCATCAAGCCGATGGACCCGCAGGACGCGAAGCCGAACGACAAGTCCATCTTCGGCATCTGGGTCGGCGGCGGGGGTGAAAAGATCGGCGCGAAGTGGACGCGCATTCTCGCGCGCATCACGAACGTTACAAAGGTGGCCGGGCAGTACAAACTGGGTGACGCGCCGCTGGGCGTCCCGCGGCCGAAGTGGGGCTGGAGGAGAGAGGGCGCGAAACCGATTGTCTGTTTTGTCTCAATGGCGAAGTGGCTCTCGAGCAAACCCGACCGGGCAGACTTCCAGAAGTGGAGCCCGAAAAGCTGGAAGGAATATGGCAAAGTCGTCGAATTCCACGTCCGCGGGGCGAAGGAAGCCGGAATTCGTCATTATGAAGTTTGGAATGAGCCGGTCCCCTACGCCGGCTGGATGGGGCCGATGGAGAGCGTCGTGAAACTGCACAAGGTGACCTACGAGGCCATCAAGAAGGTGCAGCCCGATGCCGTCGTACTGGGGCCGTGCCCTTACACGTTCAAGTGGGATTTCCTCGAAAAATTTTTCGAACTGGGCGGTGGCAAATGGATCGACCAAGTGGTGATCCATGCCTACGACTCGGCGCCGCCCGACGTAAACTTTACAGCGAATCTCCGCAAGCTCCGCGATCTGCTTGGGCACTTCGGCCTGGGCGACCGGGATATCTACATTACGGAGATGGGATACGCCACGCCAAACGTCACCGAGCGGCGTCAGGCGCAGTATCTCGTACGCGCCTATGTCTACGCCCTGTCGGAGGGGGTGCGCGTGTTAGTGTGGCACATGCTTTGGGACTGGCGGGGCGTTCGCGATCCTGAGCATTATGTCGGCGATCCGGGCCATGCCATCCAGCGCTTTGACAAGAGCCCGCGCCCGGCGTACGTTGCGTATGCGACGATGACGCGGATGTTGAAAAAAGCCAGGTATATGGGACCGGTCGAGGGGATGACGAAGACGCAACGAGGGTTCGCATTTACGAGACGCGGCAAGCGAATCTATGTCCTCTGGAATGTCGGGGACAAGCCCACGCGCTTCGCACTTCGCGATCCGGCGGAGAACATGATGGTGGTCCATATCGTCGGTGACGAGACGATGATCCGCCCGGCGGAGCCGGGACGGTTCGACCTGACACTCGGCCCGGACCCCATCTACGTCACAAGTTGGTAGGCGGCTCGCCTCCGATTCCCCATGGGGAACAGCCCCCAATGGCAATGAGGACCGCCCGCTCTGCGGGTGGTCCTCACTTACTTTTAATGGGATCGCGTGGGATTTGCTGTCCGGAATAGAGTTACTGGATTGGTCTCTTGTGGGTTGTTTTACCGGTGTGGAACTACACGGGCTATGCTTGCCGGATCGAGAAGCGCCTTTGGCGCACCTGCAGGGCCGCGGTATCGGCCCGTTCGGCAACCAGAAAAGACGCGGAGCTCCCACCCTCCGCGCCTACCCCAGACCGAATCCGGCTGCGCCGATCGCGGTACTCACCGCCCCAAGCGTGATCACCGACCGCCCTCACTCGGTTCTTTCGCCGAATCCGCTGCAGGACCGACCTCTACCTTCGATGCGAGATACCGCTGCCCAAGGTGCGAATGTCGGAGGTGGAGCAAGCTGCCCCTCTCCCACTATCTGCGCTCCATCTCCCCCTCCTCCACAGGGGCTGTCTTTCCCGCCGGAAAGACAGGCTGGTTTACTCTTATTAACAAGCCGCGTGCCAAAGGGGGGCCGGGAAGGACCAATTCAGCAATTTATGACGGTCTCCAGCCTTAACTGTCTGGTATGCAATGCGTTATGATGTGGACAGGGCCGAGACAAGCGGGATGGGTGCACCGCTCTTCTTCTGATGTCCCTGCCAAGTTGGTGGGCGGCGGCGGGGGAATGCCTTTTGCGTCACATCATAACCCGCTCTTACTACTCATGTTGTGGCGTGTCAAGTTTGTGGGCGGGGGTCCCGACCAGCTTCTTGGCACACCCGGATGTGAAAGGGCAGCATATCATGGATACACGATGACGGGTCGCTTTCCGTGGATCGTTGGTTGACATCCGACCGCTGAGACGGTATACATGCATCTGGAGAACCAGAAATCATGGAAGACAGGGAAAGACCGGATAGCGGAGCGGAAACTCGCAAGGGCGATTGCGGCATGCCGCCGTCCCATCGCGTCCTGCCGGAAAGGCCGCTCTGGCCGACCTTGACAATAAACGCCGGCGTGCTACAATCGGGGAACAGTTGACGCCGAAGATTGGAGCGCCCGTCCGAAATGCCCTCATCCCACTCGTCCGATCATATTGCCTGCATCATCATGTGCGGCGGGCGGGGCACACGTATGGGGACGGCGGAACTTCCCAAGGTCTGCTTTCCCATCGACGGCGTGCCGGCCATCGTGCGGGCCATCCGCACCTACCGCGCCTGCGGGATCGGGACAATCGTCCTCGTCGTGGGTGTGGGCGCCCATCATGTGATCGAGACGACAGGCAGAGAGTTTTCCGACCTTCTTTTCGCCTTCCAGCCCGAGCAGCGCGGTACGGGCGATGCCGCACGCATGGGCTTCGCTCCCCTGGAGAAGATGGGCTTCTCCGGCCCGATCATGATCGCCGCGGGCGATAAGCTCGTCGAGGCCGAGGCGGTCAACACGCTCAAGACCGAGTTCTACAAATCCGGCGCCGACTGCGCCTTCCTGGTCAGCCGCAAACCGAAGAACACCGACCTCGGCCGGGTGGCTGTGGACCGCTCCGGCCAAGTGCTCGGTATCTTCGAGACGTCGGACATCAAACTGGCCAAGCTCTGTCGCACGCTGAAGCGAACGGCCGGGGGGAAGAAGGGAATCAGTTCCCAACGCCTGCGCGACCTGTGCCTTTCCACAATCGCGAATCCGGACAAGTTCGCAAAACGCGCCCCCGATCTGTGGCGCCTGGCGCAAGTCAAGGGGCAAGTGAGCGCCACGGCGCTGCGGAAGGCGATCCCCACCGGTGCGGATGCCATCGATGTCGCCGGTGAGGCTATGGTCCCCAAGGACCTGGAGGCGCTCTGCAAGTTCTGCAACGAGTCGTTCTACATCTTCGACCCCTCGGCCCTTGCAGAGGCCTTCAAGCACCTCACCCACCGACCGGGCCGTAACGAGGTCTACCTGACCGACGCCGTGAACATCCTCGCGAGCCCGGCGCGATACGGGATCAAGCGCCGGCCGGTGCTCGCGCCAGCGGTCGTCCGCTCCCCGTCCTCGATCCAGGGCTTCAACACACCTGACCAGCTCATGGCCATCGAGCAATACGTGAGCAAGAAGCGCGCAAAGCGTAAGACCAAACATCGGCCGGCGATTCGGCTCGGCCGCCCCTCTTGATTCCCATGAAGCGGGTCGTCCGTTGCATCGACATCCAGCACGATCTCCTCTTCGCGCTACACTCCGTCCCCATAAGGCTGTCTCCTAATATTGGCACAACTCATTTTCTAAAAACAAGTTATGCCATAAGAGGCAGCCGTTTCAATAGCCACGGTGAGAAATGCGGGCTAATACTCCTTGACGTAGTGCGGCGTGATGCCGGACCGGACGGGCCACGTCGGGCGGAGGCCGTCCTTGTAGAGTCCGATCTCGTCGAAGGGGATGGGGCGGAAGCCGAAGCGACGGAAGACCGGTGAATCGCTCTTCAGTGTGAAGTCCCGCTCGACCGGATCGACGAAGCCCGGATCGTCGGGAAAGGCGCAGTTGTCCATCATCTCGTTCACGCCGCGCTCACGGGTTGTGAACTGTCCGCAGTCCACGACGAGACTCCGCCAGATGGAATTCCGGTCGGCGTTCTCTTTCATGTGGGCGAGGCCGGGGTAGCGCGTGGAGTAGGGCGGCTTGGTGATGTCCACCCCCTCGCCGGACACGCGGGACTTCATCTGGTCCACTCGTTCCTCCCACCGCTTCTGTCCCCAGGGAGAGAAGCTGATGGCGTACTTGCACTCGACGAACAGGTTGTTGTCGAGGATGTTGTCCTTGCCTCCGTGAATCTGCACCCCGCCGAACATCCCGCCCGAACAGCGATAGAAGACGTTGCCATAGATCAGCACCTCGCTGATCATGTCATCCAACCGAATCCCGGCGTTGCCGCACTTGCCGTGGGTGCTGGCGATGTGATGCCAGAAATTGTAGCGGAACACGTTGCCCCGATAGGCCGGGTTTCCGAACATATCCACGCCGCCCTGGTCGTCGGTCTCATAGCAGACGCTGTGGACCTCGTTGAAGTCGATGGTGTGCTCGTACCCCTCGATCCGCATGGCATGGTGCGGCGAATCGTTGAACAGGTTGTGCGTGATGCGATTGCCCACGCCGTCCATATGCACCGCCGGCGCGTAGGCCCGGTCGATGCGGCTGAAATCGTGAACGTGGTTGTTCTCGATGAAGTGCCCGCCCGGTGTGAGCGTCTTCCGCTCGCCGCCTTTGACGCGCATGCCGCACGCGCCGACGCAGTAGATGTCGCAGCTCAGGACGCCGTGCCCCGTGCCGCCGTCGATGATGACGCCGTTGCCGCCGAGGCGCCGGAAGGTGCAGCCCGCGATCAGGTTCTGCTTCCCGCCGATGATCGCCGCGCCGTCGGCGCGGGCCAGATCGAACATCAGGCCGCGGAGCGTCACGTGACTCACATTTTTCATTGTCACGAAAGGCGCGGAGAAGATGGGCAACTCGACGACGGCCGTGTTCGGGTCTCTCGGCGGGTAGAAATACAGCACACCCGTGCCCCGATCCAGGTACCACTCGCCGGGCTGATCGATCTCCTCTAACAGATTGAAAACGTAATAGGGATACCCCTGGCGAAACCCGGCGGGTGAGGGCTGGGCGGTGGTGATGAGATGCTTTGCCGGATCGATGGAGGCCGCCTTCAGATACAGCCCCGCCCAGAGATGCCCCCAGAGGCCGAACATCCAGATGTCCTTCGCCTGGGTCCAGCGGGCCGGCCGGTCGCCGTCATATTCAAAGACACCGGGTTTCTTGTTCCGCTGCCGGGGCACGTACTCGCCAACATGCACCTTTCCGATTTCCACAAATCCCTTGTTCGGCCAGCGGGCGAGCTGCATCGGCTTGCCGTCGAAGTAGAGGTCCATCCACGGATTGCAGGGGTATCGGGCGAAGCCGTATCCCCGCTGCTTGATCTCGCCGAGGTCCGTCACGCCCTGGGCCTTCAGGTCGGTTTGCCACACTTTGCCCCGGGCCTGCTCCGGCAGGCGGGCGAGGATGGCTTTGTCGGTGACCCGCTCAAAGTTCCGCACCCGGACACCGCCGAAGAACACCGGTTTCTCGGAGGCATAGGCGCGATAGACGACGGGCGCTTTCTCCGTTCCCGAGTCGGCCTCGGTGAGCTCGAACGTCTTCGTCACTTTATGCCGCCCTCCGCGCACGTAGACCGTCGCACCACCGGCAGGCAGCGCGCCTTCTTTTTTCTTTTCGCGAATGGCATCGCGTGCGCGATCCAGCGTGGCGAAGGGTCGGTCGAGTGTGCCGGGGTTCTTGTCCGAGCCGTTTGTTGCTACATGGAACACGATGGCCGGCTTCGGCAGGGCCGGGACCTTCACCCGCGTCGCCGCCGGGTCGCGGGCGGGCAGGCCCTTCTGGATTCGCTTCAGCTCTGCGATCCGGTCTTTCGCCTCCCAGATATGATGCTTCGGTGCATCCTTCAGAGCGCATACCTTGCCGAACGCCTTGATGGCGCCGGGGTAGTCCTTCTGCAGAACGTACGTGCTCGCCGCACAGAGCAAGGCGTAGCTCCTCAGCTCGGCAGGAAATTCCTTCGCAATCGCGATTTTCTCATATGCGGATCGCGCCGAGGGGTACTCCCCGGCAACGCGATGCGTGTGGGCCATCTGCAGTCGAATGTTCCATCTCTGGCTGTCGGACAGACCCGTCATCTTGAGCAGCGCCTCGTACTGCTTCCGGGCGCCGGCGCCGTCCTTCTCGCGCAGGCAGCACTCGGCCAGGTTCAGGCGGATGCCGATGCGGTTCTGCTCCGTGAGATCAGGCAGTGTCAGGAGCTGCTCGTACACGGCGCGGGACGCGATGGGGTTCGCGATGCCCCGCTCGAAGTGGGCGCATTTCCGGAGGGCGGACTGGCGGAACCGCTCTGGCGCCGATGTGTCCTCGAAGAGCTTGGTGTACTGCACCGCTGCCGCCGTCGCGCGCTTCTGTTTCTGCAGCATTCGGGCCAGGCCCAGACGGGCCAGAGCGCGGAGGGTTGGATCCATGCTTCTTGTGTCGACGATCTCTCGATATGCCGTGCCCGCCGCTTCCCATTCTTTTTTGGCCACGGCCTCTGTCGCCTTCTGAAATCCCTCTTGGGCAACCTTCGGCATCCCGGCCTCGAGGCAGGCATTGCCCAGGATGTCCGTCGCGGAGAGGGCACGCTTGTAGATGGCCACCTCGTCCACGTCCATCTTGATCGATCCGATGCCGGCATTGGCGAAGCCGATGCGGAAGGGCCCACCGGGAGTGTAGTCGCCGTCATACTCCGCCGCATCGAGCAGGAGGCCGTTCAGGTAGAGCCGCATCTCCTTTCCGTCCCACGTCGCGGCGAGGTGGTGCCACACGCCGTCGGGGACGGAGTCGCGGGCGGTGAAACCGATGGAGTTCTTGGGCTTCGGCCGGCCGATGGCGAAGCGCAGGTCCTTGGCGGGATAACTGGTGAAGACGCGGAGGCCGTCCCAGTAGCCTGTGCCCTGGGCGAAGATCATGCCGTTGGTCCGGCCGTTGCCGAGCTCCGCGCCCTGGCCGTGCTTGCGGAACCAGCACTCGACGGTGAAGGTCTTGCCTTTCACCGCGAAGGGCTTGGCCTCGAAGCATCCCTTGTCCAGGCGCACGGCCTTCTTGCCCGGCCAGCGCCCCTCGACCACTTGCAGGGCCTCGCCGCGTGGAACGTAGGTCAGCGGCTCCGCCTCCCCTGCCACGCTGGGCGCGACGGGCTTCTCGGCGGAAATCGTCTGGAAGGTGTAGTAGCGCAGGATGTCAGGGCGTTGCTTCACGGCATCGCAATGCCGGAGCCAC
The DNA here is from genome assembly GCA_013152475.1 of Planctomycetota bacterium. GTDB lineage: Bacteria > Planctomycetota > Brocadiia > JAADGH01 > JAADGH01 > JAADGH01. Next base: position 34,271 of record JAADGH010000003.1, on the reverse strand, counting down.
GTGTCGTACCCGGCCGTGGGGGATACGGTGTGGGTCCGCTGTTCCCGGACGGGTTCACACGAGTATAGGCTGCCTAACAGAACTGTGCCGACAACCGCAACGAGGGTTCTCCGTCTTGTTTTCATTCTGATCACTCCTTCAAGATACTGATTCAGTGCACAAAGACGATAGCCGTATGGGGGACCGCCGTCAAGAGTGAAATCCGAAGCCACGGATGCTAACGACTGGATTTGTTCTGCAATCGCGTGATCTGTCTTGTGAGGAAGTTCGCATCGCCCGTCTGGCCGATGCGGGTGTAGAAGTCGCGGAGTTTCTTGTCGCGCTCGATGGGGTCGAAGCCGAGGTTCCACTGGAGCTTCTTCAGACAGAGAGGACAGAGGTGGATCGGCCGCGAGTCGGACTCGGGCAGGGAGTTGGAGCCGTTCATTGTGCATTTGTAGTGGATGCAGTGGGCCAGGCCGAGGATATGGCCGATCTCATGGTTGGCCACCTTGAGCGTTCGCTTGAGGAGGGTGCAGTCCTTTGGTTGGTTCGGATACGTGGCGCTGTAGCGGTGGACCGAATAGACCCCCACTCGCGTCCCGAACGACCCCAGGCCGAAGACAAAATTCATATCTTCGTAAAAGAGATCCTGGTCCGTGATCCCGGCAACAGCGAGGGCGTCGTCGGGGATGCCCGTCTTGAGCACGCGAAGCAGATATGTGGCGTCGTACTGGTCCCAGCCAAACCGCCGTTTGGGGTGGAAGGCCCTCTTTGGCAGGGGGATCGGTTTCAGGATTCGCGCCTTGCTGTCGAAGAAGATGCTCAGATACTCGCGGAGCGTCCGGATGAGTTTGGTCTTTGTCTCAAAGACATCGCCCAAGGGCTGGATGTAGATGACGTTCCGTTCTTTCGTTTTCCGATTCGAGCACTCGCGCTTGTATTGCTCGAAGGTCTGCCCGGGTTCCTTGTGGACATAGAGCCACTCTCCCGGTTTCGGTGGCGGCATCTTCTCGAAGCCGGTATCGTCCTTATCGCCCGCCGCGCCCGAGGGCGGAAGCGCCGCGAGCAGGAGAAGTGTCACCGCGACTCCAATCCCTTTGCCCAGACGATCCATTCCTCCTCCATCTTCCCTCCACAGGAATCACTTGAGCAAATCATGCAGCACCGCCCCCTGCGACTGCGCAGGCGGATCGATCCCGAGGATGTGGCAGAGCGTGGGGACGAGATCCACGAGGTGGATATACCCCATCCGGTTCGTGTCGCGTACGTAGCCTTTTTTGATGCGCGGCCCGGCAATGCCGAAGACGGCCAAGACGCTGGAGAACTCCGTGCCAGACGTCGGTATCTGCGGACCGTGGTTCGCCCCGCCCGGCGAGGGACCGATGCTCCCCTCCTTCGGGTTCTGCCACGCGAAGCCTGCGTTGTAGATGAAGAACACATCTCCCGTCCGCTCTCCCCAGTAACCGATGAGCGGCGCGTCCTTTTTCTTCAGGGCGAAGGCGACGGCGCGCTTGCCGGTCTTCGGCTCCTTCCAGTCCAGCAGGGCGTCAATGATTTGTTCCTGCACGGACGCAAAATCCTTCGCAGAAACGCTGCCGTGGGCCTCCCGTCCCTTCAGGTTGACGCACACCTGCGCGCCGCCGTGCGGGTAGGCCCTGGTGCGCTTCCAGTCGATGCCGCCCTTGCGATTGTGCTTCAGCAGGCCGCGCTCTTCGAGGCGTCGCAACAGGTTGCAGCCATAGAAGTTAGATGCGTTTCCATGGTCCGAAACGAGGACGATATGGCAGTCCCTCCCGCCGACCTTCCAGAGCCCGCCGAGCATCTTGTCGCCGAGTTGGAATCCCTTGCGCAGGACGTCGAGGCACTTTTTCGCTGTCTTCGGGTCGTAATTCGGCGACTCCGGGTCGGCGGGGGACAGGAACGTGTGCTCGATGGAGTCGGTGAAGTGCCAGTGGCTGTAGTAGATGTCCCAGCCGCGGGTGCGGTCGATGTACTCGGCCGCCTTGATGTGCCAATCGACCTGATAGTCGATCTCCTCGTAGACGGACCGGTTGTAGTTGTCGAAGTCGCCCCCGTGGGCGAGGGCGGCATGCTCGAAGTAGGGTCCGACGTTCTTGACGAGATCGGCGGAGAGCGACGCCGGCGTGGTGAAGCCGCGCGTGGGATAGACCTCCGAGCGGAGCAGCCGGAACTTCCGCCCGTCCTTCGACAGGTCCATCAGCTTGAAGCGCATGGAGGCCGGCTGCGTCTTGCCCTGGGCGCGGATGCGTTTGACGATCCAGTCGCTCCACTCGCCGGGCTTGAGCGTGGCGATGGCCTTCGACACGTCTTTCGTTTCGCAGATGTGAACCATGTCGAATCCTCTGCCGCGGGAGTTCTCGATGAGGACGTGGAACACGATGCGGCTCGGGTCGGACTTTACCCTCGCCGTCTTTCCGCTCATGGCGGCAACTTCCAGATCGGCCCCGTCCTCCGTATCGCCGACAGCCTTGGCGCGCTTGGCCGCCTGGGCGCGTCCGCGTCCGGCCATGGCCGCATCCTCCGAGACGATGATCTGGGTCTCCAGTGCCCGCCGCTTCCCGACGTTCTTCCATCCTCGCGCCTCCTTCAGGGCCACGGCGTGGGTCTTGCCCGGCGCGGGGAAGGTGGAGTAGGTGCAGCCGGGGAGGATGACAAGGGAAACCAGCCCATGCGGCAGCGGGGCGACGACGTAGCCCTTCTTCAGCCGCGATGGGGACGACCCGGGATATCCGATGACCAGGCTCTTCAGCCCCGCGCGCTCGGCGGCCTCCCAGATACTCTCCGCTTGGATGGCGCGGGAGTCGAAGGTGGACAGGCCCTTTCGGCCGGGCGGGTCGCTGGGCGCGCGGTCGTTCCAGTTGCCGGCGCCGTGGGCGCCGGGATAGGCGCCGGTGGCGATGGTGGCCCAGTTGGTCGGCGTGTAGGCGGGGAGGGAGGGCATGGCGTAGTTCAAGGAGCCTTCCCGCATGAGCCGTTTGGTGTTGGGCATGTTTCCCTCGGCGACGAACCGCCTGACGAGTTCGAGGGGAGTCCATGCCAAAGACGATGACCTTGCCGGGTTTGCGCTTGCTCATTCGATGTTCTCCTTTCCTTGTGATGTGCGATTATGCCAAAACCCGTTGGCGGAGTCAAGACGGGTTGGACATGCAACCTCACCCTATAAACATCTTGAAATGCTGCGGGAGGCGTGGTATTATGAAGGTTTCATGTGCAGGAAGGTATCGCACGCCGTGACCGTCCAGGCAGGGAGATAAGAGCATGGGCACGCACAGGTACAGCGGGAACCGACAGTTCCTGGCGGAGATTTCCAAGGACATGCGCAAGGCGCTGCAGGACTTCATCGCCTGCGAGAACACCGCTGCACGGATGTCCACCCTTGGCTGGAAACCGCCGACGGACGTGTTCGAGACCGAACACGCTGTAATCGTGCGGATGGATATCGCGGGAGTGAACGCCAAGGAACTCCTCCTCGGCTTCGACGGCAGGACCAACACACTCTCCATCGGCGGGAAACGGGTGGATCAGCAGCCCGAGCGAAAGACGGGGTATCACCAGATGGAGATCATCTATGGTCCTTTCAACCGCCGAATCTTCATACCCAAACCGATCAATTTGGACAAGGTTGCCGCGAGGTATGAAAATGGCTTCCTGGAGATCTCCTTCCCGAAAGTGGCCAAGGCCCGAAGCCAGATCGTCTCCATCAGGTTGAAACTGTGAGCCCTGAGAAGACCACCACCTTGTGAGGGGATGAGATAAGTGCCCGACGAAAAACCCAACGGAGAAGAACTCCCTATCATCGAAGGGAAAGTGGAGATCCCCAAGGACCTCCCCGTCCTGCCGCTGAAGGACACCATCGTCTTCCCGCACATGATTATCCCGCTTGCGGTCGGGCGACCGAAAAGCCTGAAGCTCGTCGACGACGTCGTGGTGAAGGACCGCATGCTGGCCCTGGTGGCGCAGAATACGAAGGAGGACGAGGACCCGTCCCCGTCCCAGCTCTTTGACGTCGGAACGGCCGCCACCATCCTCCGCCTGATGCGTTTTCCCGACGAGACCACACGGATCCTCGTCCAGGGCCTGGAGCGGATCATTGTCAAGAGGTACGTCAAGGCCGATCCCTACCTGGTAGCCCAGGTGGAGCAGGTCGAGAGCATCATCGATGGCTCTCCGGATCTGACGGCCCTCACACAGACCGCCTCGAACCAGTTTCAACAATTGATCGGCCTCATGCCCCAGCTCCCCGATGAGCTCCGCGTGGCGGTGATGAATATCGAGGACCCGAGCAAGCTGGCCGACATGATTGCCTCGCACCTGAACATCTCCGTCGAGGAGCGCCAAAAGCTGCTCGCAGAGCTGAATGTCAAGAAGCGCCTCGACCGGGTGACGCATCTCCTCGCGCGCGACATCGAGGTCCTCGAACTGGGCAAGAAGATCCAGTCCGACGTCAAAACCGAAATGGATAAGGGACAGCGGGAGTACTACCTCCGGCAGCAGTTGAAGGCCATCCAGACCGAGCTTGGCGAGGGAGACGAGAGGCAAAAGGAAGTCGAGGAGATTCGCCAGCGCCTCAAAGACGCCCAGCTCCCGCCCGCCGCCCAGAAGGAAGCCGACCGCGAGTTGGACCGTCTGGCGAACATGTCGCCCAACGCCTCGGAATACACCGTGGCGCGGACGTACCTCGACTGGCTGGCCGACCTGCCGTGGGCCGTGGCCACCGAGGACAAACTGGACGTCAAGCTGTCGGCGAAGATCCTGGACGAGGACCACTACGACCTGGAAAAGGTCAAGGAGCGAATCCTGGAACATCTCGCCGTGCTTTCGCTCAAGCCCGACGTCAAGGCGCCGATCCTCTGCTTCGTCGGCCCGCCGGGTACGGGCAAGACGTCGGTGGGCAAGTCCATCGCCCGGGCGCTGGGCCGGAACTTCCGGCGCATGTCCCTCGGCGGCGTGCGCGACGAGGCCGAGATTCGCGGCCACCGGCGGACCTATGTCGGGGCCCTGCCGGGGAGCATTATCCAGTCCATCCGCAAGGCCGGATCGAACAACCCCGTCATCATGCTGGACGAGGTGGACAAGCTCGGCAAGGACTTCCGTGGCGACCCCGCCTCGGCCCTGCTCGAGGTGCTCGACCCGGAGCAGAACTACGCCTTTGTCGACCACTATCTGGACTGCCCCTTTGACCTGTCGAGGGTGATGTTCATCGCCACCTGCAACGTGCTCGACACGGTCCCCCCGGCCCTGATGGACCGGATGGAGATACTGGAGCTGCCGGGGTACACCGCGGAGGAGAAGCTTTTCATCGCCAAGCAGTACCTCGTGCCTAAGCAGATCGAGGCCCACGGCCTGGAGGACAAGTCGATTCGCTTCGATGACAAGTCCATTCGCCTGATCGTCTCCAACTACACCCGCGAGGCGGGGGTGCGAAACCTGGAACGCAGCATCGCCTCGATATGCCGAAAGCTGGCCAAGAAGATCGCCGAGGGAACAGCCAGGAAAAAGGGCGTCACGCCCGCCGTGGTACGGAACCTGCTCGGCCACAGCAAATTCTTCCCCGAGGTCGCCGAGCGGACCTCCGACCCCGGCGTGGCCACGGGCTTGGCCGTCACCCAGACGGGGGGGGATATCCTGTTCATCGAGTCGATCAAAATACCCGGCCAGGAGAAACTTACCCTCACCGGATCGCTGGGCGACGTCATGAAGGAATCGGCCCAAGCAGCGCTGAGCTATGTCCGCGCGAATGCGAAGAAACTCGGCGTCGATCCGGAGGCCGTGCAGAAACACGAGATCCATATCCATGTCCCGGCCGGGGCGATCCCGAAGGACGGCCCGTCGGCAGGCATTACCATCTCCGCGTCGCTTATCTCCCTCTTCAGCGCGGAGCCCGTGCGGTCGGACGTGGCCATGACCGGCGAGATCACCCTCCGGGGCCGTGTGCTCCGCGTGGGCGGGATCAAGGAGAAGGTCCTCGCCGCCAAGCGCGCCGGGATCAAAACGGTCGTTCTGCCGAAGGACAATAAAATGGATTTGGAGGATGTTCCCGAACAGGCGAAAAAGGAGTTGGACTTCAGATTCGTCGAGCGGATCGACGACATCCTGCCGATTGCCTTCGACGGCGCCGAGGCCGCATCCAGGAAAAAGGCAAAGAAGAACAAAAAGGGGCGGAAGAACAAGCCCGAGTAATTCCTGTCTTGGGGATGTGTCACCAGTCTTCTGTCGGGCTGTGCGCGGGTCACTCAGAGTCCCCTATGCCTTCTCGCCCTCCGCTTTGCCCCAGGGGACACCTCTTCGACAGACAACTCGGCCTCACACACCCCTGAATACCATAGTACTTGGACTTGGCCGGGTTCCTGGGCGTTTTTGTTTGACAAGTCTGCGGGGAAAAGGGTAACATAAGGATTCAGCACACGGCCCTGCTGCGGGGAGGTGGGTGTGCCGCTGAATCCGTGATCGGAGCGTGGGACGGATGGACATTATTGCATATTGTGGCATTTGCGGAACGCGAAATGTGACCCAGGAGGGGAACGCCGCGGGAGTCATTCATTGCACAAAATGCGGCGTTCGCATTCCGGTCCAGAGCTTTGGCATCAAAATCCCGCAAATCCGCCTCTTTTGCCCCAGTTGCCAGATCAAGCTCTGCGCCTCTCCGGAACAGGGGGGCGACCGGCTCCACTGCCCCAAGTGCCATGAGTGGGTGCGCTTGGCGCCGGTGGAGCAGACCCCGGAGGATGTCGAAGCGGCCAAGAAGCGGAAACCATGGGTCTGGTCCTGACCGTGTCATCCCCGAGTATGTGAACCCGTTGAGCCCAAGACGCCTGTATGGATCAGAAAACCGGCAAACCCAACAGCGACGCGACACGGATCGATGAGCTGTTGAGCAGACTCACCCAGGTCATCTCCTCCGACGATCCCCTCCTCGACAAAATCGGCGACGTGGAGTTCGCCGTCCGCCAGACCATGGACGTGAAGAACTGCAGCATCTGGCTCTGCGAGAAAGGCGAGGCCCGCGTGGCGCGACAGCTCGAGAGCTTCCGCGTCCGCAGAGATACCGGACCCCTGGGCCGGTTCATCGCCGAGGGCGACGAGCTCTTTTTCACCGACGACTACCTCCACGACCCGCGCATCGACCAGTTCAGTCCCGAGGCGCAGAACTTCCGGATGACCCTATCCCGCTCCGCGAGCTATATCCCCGGCGACACGATACCGCAGGCCTACGTGCGCATCTCGTCCAACCATGAGCCCCTCGGTGTCATGCTGATTACCAAGAAGAGCGACGAGCGGTGGAGCGATGACGACAAAGGCTGGCTCCGGCGCGTGGCCGCCATCATCGCCCAAATCATCGAGAGCGAGAAGGCCAGACAATAGCGACGAATGCCCGCAAAGCCGCAGCGGGCCCGGACACGGTTCGAAGGGGGAGCTGGGCTGGGGCGTTTCTGTCCGGTATTGTGGATCATGTGAGGAGAACGAAATGACGGAAAAGGAACGACGAAAGCACACAAGAGCGAAGCTCCGGCAGATCGCCCAGGCAAGTCAACAGGACGCCGAAAGCACCCAGCACGAGCTCATGGCCAGCACCAAGGACGTGAGCGAGGGCGGGGTACGACTCGAAGCCAGGGGGGCCTTCGAGATCGGGTCGGATATTCAGGTCACCTTCGCCATGGGAGAGGAAATCCTTGAGGCGAAAGGAAACGTCGCCAATTTCACCATCCAAGAGGATGGTACGGTCAGCATGGGCGTCCGGTTCTCGGACCTTTCTGAAGACTCACGGAAGCTCATCGAGGAGTACTGCAAGAAAAAACTCAGCGAACAGACAGAGCGCTGAACCACCATGGGATTCCTTCGTTTTCCCTACCCAATCCTGCCTACTCAAGGGCCACTATCTCCCGAGGGGTAAAGAAGTAGAGATACTTGACCCGCACCGGCCTGCCGAAGATCCGCGCGACCGCATCGGCGTAATGGGAAAGCTGCGTGGCGTAGCCGCCTTCCTGGATTCGCGCGGAAATCTCCTCGGCCGAAACGTCGTCCGTCTTGAAGTCCAGCAAGAGAAACCCGTCGTCCGTCTCAATGAGGCAGTCGATGATGCCCTGGAGGAGCATGGCCTCCTCCCGCTCGCGCTCGGGCAGACCGGGGAAGACCTCCCCGATCTTTTTCGCCAGTGTGAATGGAAGCTCCCGCCGGACGCGGGACGGGTCGCCCAGTATCTGCTTCCCGGGGTCCGTCGCGAAGAACGCCGCAACCGCCCCCGCATCCACCGACTCGGCCTCGGCATCGGTGAGCAGGCCCCGCTCGCGAACCCGCTCGATCTCTTCCTCGACGGTTTCGGGCTTCGCCAGATCGAGGGAGAGATCGAGCCAGCGCATGACCGTGTGCACGGCCGTGCCCCGCTCCGCCCCGCTGAGCGCCGTCGGCCCGGCCGTCAGGAACGCCGGGCGCTCGGTCAACGACTGCCGGAGGCGCGAGGAAATCTCGTCGTCCTCGTGCGCCAGGTCGTGCCGGTGCTTCAGCTCGGAGACGGTCAGTTTGGCCCGGACCCGCTCCAGCCCGGCGGCCGGGTACGTCCATGCGATCTGCTCCGCCGCCCGGCGCACCGCGTCCGATGGCGGCGGGGCGTCGTCGAGAGGGGCCATCCGTTCGATCTTCTTCCGATCGATTTTGGGCGAGAGCGCGACCGCCTTCGCCTCCGCATACTTGGCGACATCCTCCCCAGTATGAATTTTCGTTGTTGCGAATTTGCCGCACTCCGTCCCGGCGAGCGCCGGCCAGATCCAGTCGAGCATGGACCGCGCGTCGGCGAGGGCGAAGGCCGGCGGCTTCTCCCCGGCCCGAAGGACCGGCCCCCACTTCGCACGGACCGACGCCGCGTCGGCCCCGGCGCTCAGAACCAGGCGCTCACGGGCGCGGGTCATGGCCACGTAGAGCACGCGCATCTCCTCGGCGATGGTGTGCATCCGCAACTGCCGCGAGGCGACCCTGTGCGAAAGGCACACATGCCTGACCCCGCGTCCTACGTCGAGGGCCTGCGCGCCAATGAGTTGGTCGCGGTCGTAGATCAGGTCGCCCGAGCAATCCGAAAAATTGATCGTCTTCGCCAGATCGGGCAAAAAGACAACGGGGAACTCGAGGCCCTTGCTCTTGTGGATGCTCATCACGCGCACGGCGTTCTCCGCCTCGGAGAGGACCGGCGCCGAGCCGAAGTCCGACCCCGCCTCGATCAAATCCTCAACAAAGCGAAGGAACCGCGCCAGACCGTGGTGGGCGAACCGGTCGAACTGGCACGCGCGGTCGTGCAGGCGCAGCAGGTTCGCCTGCCGCTGCGCACCGTTGTGCAGACCCGCCACGTAGTTCAGGTATCCCGTCTCGGCGTAGAGGCGATAGATCAGCTCCGCCAGCGGACGCCGCCGGGCGGCCGTGCGCCATGCGTCGAGACCGGTCAGGAAGCCATGCAATTTTTCCCCATGGGTATTTTTCATCTTCGCCGCTGCCGTTGCGGCTTGATAGAAGTCCCCCTCCTCATCGGCGAGCCGGACCCGCGCCAGCTCCGCCTCGCGCAGCCCCACGATGGGCGAGCGCAGGACCGCCGCCAGGGGGATGTCCTGCCGGGGGTTGTCGATGATCCGGAGGAGATTCAGCATGTCCTCGATCTCCATCGACGTGAAGTACCCGCTCGCCAGGTCGGAGTGTGTCGGGATGCCCCGCTCCGCCAGGGCCTGGCAGTAGGTGACGGCCCGGTCGCGGGTGGTGCGCAGGAGGATGACGATGTCGCGGTAGGTCACATCCCGGTCCTCGCCCGTTTGGGTGTCGCGTACGTTAAACTCGGCCCTGCCGCCGACCATTCGCTCGATCCGCTCGGCAACGAATCGCGCCTCGGTCTCGACCTTGTCGATGTCCACCCTTTCCGCCCGGCCCTCTTCCTCCTCCTCAGCGCTTGATCGCCTCCGGTGCTTGGGCATGTCGAGGAGGTGAAACTCCATCGGCGGACCGGAGGACGCCGGCGAGTAGTCGGCGGCGTATTCCAGCCGTGCGCCCTCATCGTAGGCAACCCGCGCAACGCTCGGCTGCATGATCCGATCGAAGACGGCGTTGACGGCAGCGAGGAGACGCTCGCGGGACCGGAAGTTTTCCTTCAGGTGGATTCGGGCCGTGTCGGATCCGTCGTCCCGGTAAGATTCGTATTTGCGGATGAAGATCTCCGGCTCGGCCAGGCGGAAGCGGTAGATGCTCTGCTTCACGTCGCCCACGGCGAACAGGTTGCCCGGCCGGTCGGCGTCTCCGATACGCGAGACCGTCTCCAGGATCGCGTCCTGGACGGGGTTGATGTCCTGATACTCGTCCACCAGCACGTGCTCGAAGCGGTCCCGAAGCATGCGAACCGTGTCCTCGTGGCGGAGCAGCTTGAGCATCAACTGCTCCAGGTCGTTGAAGTCCACCGCCGGCAGGGCCTCTTTTTCGCGTTCATATCGTTCGGCAAACTCCTCCACGAGATTGACAAGGAGTGTTACATGCGGCTCGACGAGGGCGAAGAGGCCGAGCATGGCTTCGAACTTGTCCCGGCAGAGGGCGTTCTGCAATTCTTCATTTATGCGAATCTTCCCGCGATGGACCAGGGCCTGGGCCTTCTCCTTCTCCTCTTTATCGACCTCTCTGAGGCTCGGCAGCCGACCGAAGTCATGGTCTCGAATTTTGCGACACACCTCCTCGAAGCGCCCCTTTTCGATGTCCCGAAGCCACTGTCGCACCGTCTCCCGCCGCTCCTGTGCAACGGGGCCATAGGCTGCATTGAACGGCGACCCTTTCAGCGCCTCGATGGCGAACTCGAACTCCAGCGCCGCCGCCTCCAACTCCTGCACCACCTGCTCCTTGAATTTGGGGAACCAGAAGGTGTCTTCGAGCCGGCGCGCCCTCGCCGCCCGGCTGTAGGTCTCGCGCGCCTGGGTAAGCCACGCCTGCGGGTCCGGTAGGCTGTGGCTGAACTCGTGGAGCGCGATGACCAGAGCGCGCAGATCGGCGTCGGCGTCGCGCCCGCCGTAGCATGACACGAGTTGCTGAAATTGCTGGCCCGTCGCGTCCTCGCGGGCGTAATAGCCGTCGAATAACTCCCTTGCGGCTTCCTTCTTGAGCAGGTCCGCCTCGTCCTGGTCGATGACCGAGAAGCCGGGGTCGAGGCCGATCTTGTGGAAGTTCTCACGGAGGGTGTTCAGGCAGAAGCTGTGGATCGTCGAAATCTGCGCCCGGTCGAGGAAAAGGAGCTGAGCGCGCAGGCGCTCCGAGAATGGGTTGCTCTCGACGTTCGCCTGGAGCTCGCGCCGGATGCGCTCGCGCATCTCCGCGGCTGCGGCGTCGGTGAAGGTAACGACCAGGATCCGGTCCAGATCGACCCCTGCCTCCAGCACGAGGCGGAGGCATCGGTCCACCAGCACGCGGGTCTTGCCTGTTCCTGCCGAGGCGGAAACAAGGATGCTCTTTCCGTCCGTGCGCACGGCCTTTTCCTGCGCGGCCGTGCGTCGCGGCGCGGGCGTTACTCGCTTCTCTTTTGGTTTACCTTTTGCCATATCCCATCGGCGCCCTCGGCCAGGCGCGCTGTCAATTCTTCCTTCGATGTCTTGGGGATATCCCGGTACCGGTTGTGGACCGCATCGAACCGGCATACGCCTTTGTAGTCGCACAGGGCGCACGGCGTCTCCGTGCCCATGCGATAGGGCGTGATCGGCACATCGCCGGCGAGGACGTGCTCGGCAATATCCATGATGTGCCGCTCGGCCAGGTCGAGGAGCGCATCGAGCAGGCCGGCCGGGAGCTGGTCGCCGTCCTTTCGGAACCCTTTTCGGCTCTTCAATATCTGGAAGGAAAAGTGGCGGCTGTAACCGCCCGGCTCCGCGGCATGATCGAGCACTTCGGCAAACTGCTCGTCGAAGAACCCGCGCGCCTTAAAACGGGCCGGTTGCTCGCCCAGCGGGGGCACGTCGGCCATGCCCTCCAGGGGCATTGCAGTCGCCCCCTCCGGCCGGATGGGCTGGAGGAATGCCGCCGCAGGGACAATGCCCTTCCCGAACTTCCCCTGCCCCTTCTGTCGGAGAGCGATCAGGTACGTGGGCAGTTGCAGGTGCAGCCCCGGCACAAGCACATAGAGCGGCAGGGACCGGCCCGTCGATTTGTAATCCGTGACGCGGACCAGCTTCGATCCGCCTGACACGGCCAAGTCCACGCGGTCGATCCGCCCCCGGATTCTCACCTTCGCCTTGCCGCCCGCCCGCATCTCGAGGGGGGGCAGGTCGGAATCTCTCCCGCCGAAGCTCAACTCGCACGCCGCCGGCTTAAAATCGGTATCGCCGGCCTGAAGTCGCATCACCGACACGAGATCCTTGAGCAGGCGGCGGCTGTCGCTCTTCACGAACTCGCTCCGCCCGTCGCTCAGCAGGATTTCGCTCTTCAGGTTCGGCGCAAGGGCGTCAATCGCCTCGTCCACCTGCTTCATCACCTTCTTCGCGTCGACCTCGGCAAGGTCGATGCCGTTCTTAATGATCCACCCGAAGACGCGGTCCAGCACGCCGTGGTAGAACGATCCCAGGTCGAGGGCCGACAGATCGAACAGCTCGCGCGCCTCCAGACCGAGGACGTAGCGGGCGAAGTATTTGAATGGGCACGCTCGGTAGGTTTCAAACTGCGAAGCGCTGCCGATGAGGGTGTTATCCGGGTATAGCCGCGCCGTGGCCTTGGCCGGGAGCTTCTGCGCGGCATTGGAGTAGAAGAGACTCCCCAGCACCCGTGCGGCCGCGGGGTGTTCCCCTCCTGTGAGGATTTCGTTGTAGGCCGCGCGCCAGTCGCCAGCGCCTTCCGCCCCCCGGCGGAAGGTCAGGGCCACGGCAGAGGCGAGCTGCGATTCGCTCCAGACGGCATCGAGTTTTCTGCAAGGTCCCATGGCCTCCAGTTTCACGGTCTCTATATCGGGAAGACAGCGCCGCAGTTGCTCCACGAAGATCGACGGGTTCCGTTTCTTCCCCGAGTCGTCTGACGCCGGATAGCTGACCCAGAGAAAATTCCGAGGGCGCGTGAAGGCGATGTAGCCGAGGAACCGCTCGCGATAGAGCTGCTCCTCCGACGTCGGCCCCAGGTGCAGGCCGGCGGCGGCCAGCGCATCGCGCTCGCGGTCGGTGAAGATCGGATCCTGGCTTCGAACCCGCGGCAGAATCTGCTCGCCAACGCCGATCACCAGCGCCGCGCGAAGGTCCGGGTGGCGCGACCGGTCGATGGACCCGACGAGGACCTGGTCAAGGGCCGGCGGCACGAGACCGAGCGTCATCCCCTCCAGGCCGGCATCCAGAATATCGGCGTAGTCGGCGATGCTCATGGCCTCGTCGCCCAGGACCTTGACAAGCTCGTCCAACAGCGTAAGAAGACCGTTCCAGACCTGTCCGTGCTCGGCGGCTTCATTCAGTCGTTCCGCGGTCTCTGCCGCCGCCCGCCACTGATCGATCTGCTCGGCCGCGTGAACGTCCTCCAGCAAGTCGAAAAGCGCCTGTGTCATCTCGCGGACGGAGTGTTCCTTCCCGGCCACCCGTTCGTGGAACGTCCGAAGCACCTGGGTTGCCGCGCGGCGTATCCGGTTGATCTCAACGGTCTTCACATCGCCTTTTTTATATTCGGGCGACTCCTCGATGTCCCGCGTCCGGCGGTATCGCCATTCCGCATCGTCGTACCACCGCGTCCCCTCGATGCCGTGTTCGAGCACGTAGTTCTCCAGATAATCAACGTCCGGTCGCGGGATGCGCGCGAGGTCCGTTTTCAAAAACTGAATAACCGCGTCGGAAGGCCAGTTTTCTGCAGCGACGCGGACCGCCGAGCGGATCATTTCGATCAGTGGATGCTGCGTGACCTCGCGCCGCCGGTCGATGAAATAGGGGATGCCGTGTTCGACGAAGTACGCACTCACCAGCTCGTGGTAGCCGGAGAAGTCGCGGAGGATCACGGCGATGTCGCGGTACCGGTAGTTCTGCTCTTTGCACAGACTCAGGACCATGCGCGCGGCGGCATCGACCTCGGCGCGGGGGGTGGCGGCCTCGGCGAGGGTGATCTCCTCGGGCCGGCCCTTCCGCGCCTTGGGAGCGACATGGAAGACCTGCCGTTCCAGATGGGCGAGAGCGGGGCGGCCATCAAAGCGCGTGGGCTGTCCCGTACGCGGGAGCTTGATCTGCTCGATCTCGCGGCCTGCATTCCTGCAGATGCCGCGCACGTGCAGGTAAGTTTCCTCGGTCTGGTGGAACAGGCGCGTCGCCCGGAGGTCTTGTGGCGAGTCCGGCAGTGCATCGAGCGCCGCCGGGTCGAGGCAGAGGGCGATCTCGAACTCGCCGGACTGCGCGATGAGCTTCTCCAGCACGCGGAGTTCCTGCGGCGTGAAACCGGCGAAGCCGTCGACCCATACATGGGCCCCGCGGACAAAGGCGCTCGATGGCAGCTTGTCGGCCAACAGGTCGAGAAAATCGTCGGGGTCGGAGTAGATGCCCGACTTGCGCAGCCAGGCGTGGTAGGCGTCATGGATCAGGAGAATGTCCTTGAGTTTCAGGCAGAGGATTGAGTCGCCGTTGCCTTGCTCCTCCAGGGCAACGATCTGCTCCTCGATCTGTTCGCTGCCGCATCGGTAGCGGTGCAGCTCGGTGATGACCGGCGTCAGCGTTTCAGCCATGCCTGGCTTTGCTGCCGAGGCGCCGAATACCTTGAGTTCCTTCCCCTTCTTGAGATCCGCAAGAATACGGGCGAGGATCATCTCCTTGGCGAGATTCCCTGCCGGGGGCAGGGCGGGGCCACCGACTTCGGAGAAGACATGGTAGGCCAGTCGCCGGAACGAGAGGACGTGGGCGCGGGAGTAGCCGGGTAGATCGCCCTCACGGAGGAGGGCGCGGCCCATCTCGAAGGTGGCCTGTTCGGGCACGAGGAAGAGGAGGGGCGGGCCCGCCTGCGACCGTTTCAGCTCCTCGCGGATCGCGTTCAGGCAATAGTGCGTCTTGCCCGTTCCCGCTCTGCCGAGGATGAACCGCGTCCGCATCTCACACTCCACCGATGACCAGACCAAGCGCATGATACCATGAGGGTCCGACAAAATGAAGGCGTTTCCGCACGCAACCGATCATTGACAAACGGGGCGGTTCGCGTTACTATCGCGCAAAGGACGTCGGTGGGAATGCATCACGTGGCCAAGAGAAAGTGAGAGCCCGATCAACATCTCTGAATTGGCGTTCAGCCCATTAGTCGCCGACCTGCTGGAGAGCTGCGCAACGGCACTGGGAGCCCGGGTGTTTGTCGTGGACCCCTCCGGGAGCGTGGTCGCCCGGTCGGAGGCGCGGCAGTGCTCCTGCCCAGTGTGCAGCGATCCGCCGGAGCGGTTCGAGGGGGATATCTCTGCCCGCATCGAAGTCCGCCTGGGGGACGAGACTATAGGTGCGGTGCGCTCCTGCAAGGCCGTCAGCGGTGCTGCGGCCGCCCTGGACTGTCTGGCCAAGGCCCTGAGCATGAAGGCCATGGACCAAGTGGACCTGGACAGTCTGTCCGAGGAGCTCCTGAGTAAGTATGAAGAGATCAACTTGGTCTATGACATCAGCGGGGCGATTGCGTCGGTGTTCGACGAGCGGCGCATCGCCGAGCGGGTCCTTGAGCGCGTCATGCAGGCGATCGAGGCGGAACGCGGCGTGGCGATCGTGGCGAATAAGGAGACGGGCGGCTTCGAGTTGACTGCCGCTGTCGGTCTACCGGAGGACGCGCCGAAGCGGTGGGAGGGGCTCTTTGAGAAAAAGGTGTGTCAAGAGATCGTCAAGGCCGGAAAGGCGAAGGTCGTCGACGCGCCGGAGGATTCGACGTCGGGCGAGGATGTGGTCATGACGCCGCCGCTGGTGTGCTCGCCGCTCATCGCGGGGGAGCGCGTGATGGGGGCGGTTGCCCTTGCATCCAGGCGCAATGGGGGCAACTTCAGATCGGGCGACCTGAAGCTGCTCAGCGCCATCGCCTCCGCCACGGGCATCGCCATCCAGAATGCCCGCCTGGTGGAGGAGGCGAAGGAGCAGGAGCGGCTGCGGCGCGAGCTGGAGATCGCGGCGAGCATCCAGTCCAGCCTGTTGCCCGATGCACCGCCGAAGGTCGCGGGGACGGAGATCGTGGCGCGGAACATCGCAGCGGAACGGGTCGGCGGGGACTACTACGGGTTCTTCGAGGGGGAGCACGGCCGGGTTTCCCTGGTGATTGCAGACGTATCGGGCCACAGCATCGCCGCGGCGCTCATGGCAGCGACGTTGCGCAGCGTCATTCGCGCCGCCACAGCGCAGGGAGGAGGGCCCTCGGAGGTGGTGGGCCGCATCAACCGAATGATGTATCCCGACCTGGAGAACGCCGAGATGCTGGTGTCCATGTTCTATGCCGAGTATGATCCGGGGTCGGCCTCTTTCGGGTTTGCGAATGCCGGGCACAACCGGCCGATCCTCTGTCGGGGGGGAAGGTGCAAGCAGGTGAAGGTGCCCGGCCTCCTCCTTGGTGTGCTGTCCGATCGGAAGTTCCCGCAGGAGAGCCTTTCGCTGCAAGCCGGGGATGTGGTCTTGTTCTATACCGATGGTCTGGTGGAGGCCGAAAACGAGGCGCATGAGCCCTACGGGGAGGACCGGCTGATGGCGGTGGTTGCCGAGACTGCCTCCCTTCCCCTGGATCGGCTTCTCGACGCATGTCTCAAGGACGCGCGTCGCCATGCGGGGACGGAGTCGCTGTATGATGATGTAACCATGATTGCGATCAGGCGGGAATGAGATGGCGGAGACGAGCATCCTTGTCGCAGACGACGAGCCCTTCATCGTTCGGCTGCTCACCTTTGTGTTGAGAAAGCGGGGATTCAGTGTGGCCGAGGCCCGGGACGGGGAGGAGGCGCTCGATCTCGTGCGGGCGAAGCGTCCGAAAATTGCCTTTGTGGATGCAATGATGCCGAAGATGAACGGCTACGAGCTGTGCCGGGCGATCAAGAAAGACCCCGATCTTCGCGACACGCATTTGATCATGCTGACGGCGAAGGGCCAGGATTCGGACCGCGACCGGGGGCTGGAGGCCGGGGCCGATGAATACATGACCAAGCCCTTCAGCCCCTCGCAAGTCCTCCAGCGCGTGACGGAAATCCTTCAGCCGTTCGAGGGCTAAGACCGGATGGGAATGGACAAGCAAGGCGAGTCGAAAACGGTTAAGGGGCGTTCGCTCTACCTCGAATTCAGCGTGTACATCAGCGGGATCGCCGTCATCTTCATCATGCTGACGGTCAGCTTCAACCTCAAGCGCGAGGTGCGCCTGCTCGATGAAAATCGCAACGAGCGGGTAAGCATATTGCTGGCCACGTTCAGCAAGCTTACAGCCAAAGCCGCCGGCAGGGACGATCTCCAACTGATCTTGCTGGCCGCCGGCGAGATCGTCAGCGACCCGGAAATCGGCTATTTTGCATACTACGACGCCGACGGGAGATGCGTGCTCTCCACGAGGGCCGCGCTCCAGGGCGAAACGCCAAGTGATGA
This sequence comes from Planctomycetota bacterium, assembly GCA_013152475.1. GTDB lineage: Bacteria > Planctomycetota > Brocadiia > JAADGH01 > JAADGH01 > JAADGH01. The sequence goes on along the minus strand of JAADGH010000003.1, from coordinate 16,746 downwards.
AATCTCCAGAAAGGCCCTCGCCTCCGCCGAACCCAAGCTGTTGCAATCCTACACCGATCCCGATACGCAGACGCCGATGCTCGATGTGTCCGCGCCGGTGATGTCCGGCGACACACGAGTCGGTACCGTCCGGTTCGGCTTCGACTCCACCCGTCACAATGCCCGGCTCAGCAAGATGCGGTTCGAGTATGCCGGCCTCAGTTTCGTCTCCATCCTGATGGCGATTCTCATCTCGTTCGTCCTGGCCCGAAGGACAATGGCCCCGATCCGGCTTCTCAAGGAGAAGCTCGATGCCCTGGTTCAGGGGGAGAGCATCGAGACGGTCAGGATCGACAGCGCCGATGAGATCCAGCAGCTTGCCGATTCGTTCAATGCGATGACCGCGAAGTGGCAGCAAATGTACGAGGAGCTGCGCCAGGCCTTCGAGGAGCTGAAGGGCCTGGACAGGATGAAGGACCAGTTCGTCTCCCTCGTCAGTCACGAGCTCCGCACCCCGCTTTCCTCCATCGTCGCCGCCGCCGAAGTCCTTAGCGAGCATGACATGCTCTCCGAGGAGGAGACCAAGGAGTTCATCAGCATCATCAATATCGAAGGCAAACGGCTGACGAAGTTGGTTTCGGATATCCTGGACCTGGCCAAGATGAAGGCCGGTAAGGAGGGATACCACTTCCGCGAGGGTAACGTCAACCATGCCGTCACCCAGGCGGCCAAGGTCGCGGAGTTCGCTGCGGAAACCAAAGGCCAGACGCTCAAGGTCGAACTGGAGGACAACCTGCCCCCCGCGCGGTTCGACTTCGACCGCATCGTCCAAGTCGTCTCGAATCTGTTGGGAAATGCCGTTCGCTACACCCCGGCGGAGGGCGAGATCACGGCCCGGACAGCGAAGAAGGACGGCGGCGTGCTCATTTCCATCGCGGACAACGGCCAGGGCATCTCGCCCGAGGACCAGGAGCGCATTTTCAGGGAATTCGAACAGGCGGGCGACGCCGACTCCCAAACCGGGGGCACCGGCCTTGGCCTGGCCATCTGCAAGCGGCTCGTCGAAGCGCACAACGGACGGATATGGGTCGAGAGCCGTGGAACCGGGAAGGGCGCCACCTTCTTCGTGCAGCTTCCCCTTGACCCAGAGAATTCTGTAGAGAGACAAGAGCAAGCAAATGACAGGGCGTGAAAGGCGACTGATCGAGAAGGCAAAACGCGCCGGCCAGGGACACGTGTTCCGATGGTGGGATGAGTTGGGCGATGCCGGCCGGGATCGTCTGCTCCGGCAGATCGAAGAGATCGACTTCGACCTCCTGGCTCGGCTTGTCGCCGAGCACATCGAGGCGGAGGAGACCCCGGAAGAGGGGCGATATCTCGAGCCCGCACCCATTATCCCCGTCCCCTCCACCCCCGAGGAGCGGGCCGGGGCCCAGGAAGCCGGGGAACGCGGCGAGCAGGTCCTCCGCGAGGGCAAGGTCGCTGCCATGGTGGTGGCCGGCGGCCAGGGCACCCGGCTGGGATACGACGGCCCGAAGGGGACCTTTCCGATCACACCCATCAAAAACAAACCGCTCTTTCAGCTTTTCGCCGAGCGGATCCTGGCACACTCCCGACGCTATGGTAAGGTCATTCCGTGGTACATCATGACCAGCATTACGAACGACGCCGACACGCGGGAGTTCTTCAGGGCAAACAGGTACTTCGGCCTCGACCCCGAGCACGTCAAGTTCTTCACGCAGGGCATGATGCCCGCCGTCGATCGCGACGGTCGGCTGATCCTCGACGAGAAAGACCATGTCTTTGTCAGCCCCGACGGCCACGGCGGCTCGCTCTTCGCCCTGAAGCGCACCGGCATGATCGACGACATGAAGCGCCGGGGCATCGAGGTGATCTCCTACTTCCAGGTAGACAACGTCCTCATCAAAATTGCCGATCCGGTCTTCATCGGCCACCACGTGGGGAAGGGCGCAGACATGTCGAGCAAGGTCGTCCCCAAACGCGACCCAGAGGAGGGCCTGGGCGTCATCGGCCTCCTCAACGGCAGGGTGTCGGTGATCGAATACAGCGACCTGTCGAAGGAGGAGATGTATGCCACCGTCGAGGGGGGCAAGCTGAAGTACTCCGCCGGCAGCATCGCCATCCACCTCATCAACGTGAACTTCGTCGATCGCATCACGTCCTCGGGCCTGGCCCTGCCGTACCACCGGGCGAACAAGGCCGTTCCCTACGTTGATGAGACTGGGAAGCAAGTCACACCCGGTGAAAAAAACGGCGTCAAGTTCGAGATGTTCGTCTTCGACGCCCTCGGCCTGGCCAGAGAGGCCGTCACCATGGAGGTCCGGCGGGAGGACGAATTCGCCCCTGTGAAAAACGCGGAAGGCAACGATTCGCCGGCCACGGCCAAGGCGGCGCTGGTGAACATGTGGGGCCGATGGCTGCGCGAGGCCGGGGTGGACATCCCGGTCGACGAAGAGGGCAACGTGAGGGGGGTGATCGAGATCAGCCCTCTCTTCGCCGTCGCCCCGCAGGATTTGAAAGAAAAACTGGCCGACCGGAAGATTCAGTTCGACAACGAGCTACTGCTTGAAGTAGAATAGCCTCGCCATTACGCGACAGGCATTGACCTCTCTCAGGAGCATTTTATGGACGCTGACGAATTCTGGAAATCACACGGGATCGAGCGGGACCCCTTCGCCTCGCAGGACGCCGCGCAGGACTACGTCCTGCCCAAGTGCCTCGAGGGGGTGCACCACCCCCAATGGGACCGCATCCTCGGCGACCCGAGCTACCCCACTACCTCGCTCGTTTTCGGCGAGAAGGGGAGCGGCAAGACCGCCATCCGCCTGCAAATACTCAAGAACCTTGCCGAATACAACGAAAGCGCCGAGCCCGGCGAGAAGATCCTCGTTATCGAGTACGAGGACTTCAATCCGATCCTCGACACCTTTGCGAAAAACCTGCGCAGCGACTCCCCCCTCAGCTCGCTCCTGCTCCAGGACCACATCGACGCGATTCTCTCCATCGGCGTTACGAAGGTCGTCAATAACATCACCGCAGGCGCCCCCCCCAACGCCGCTGCGGCGTTGAAAAAGCTGGACGATGGACTCAAGACCGACTTCGCCCTTCTCACCGCCATCTACGACAGCGTCGAGCGAGAGCGCTTCCACGGACGATGGTATTCCGTCGTGAAGAAGATGGGCCTGGGCAAGCGCCTGCGGATGTTCCTCAACAAAACTCTCCCCTATGCCACGCCGCTCATCGGTCTCGTCCTCGCGGGAGTGGGCTGCTGGCAGATACCCAGGCTGGTGTATGCCTGGGTCGCGTTGGCGCTGGTCGGCTTCGTTCACCCGATCTGGCGCTGCCTGACGTCAATTTCGCGTTCGAGAAGAATCCTCCAGGCCATGCCCATTATCAGGCTCCCGGGCTCCCAGGGCGGCACCGGACGCAGCATCCGCGACCTGGCCTGGGCCCTGCGGCATTTCAGCAAAAAGGCCCTCGACGGCCGCGTTCTGCCCAATCGCTCCCGCGACAAGATCGCCGAGGAGGCGCGGTATCACTTCCTTCGGACATTCCAAACGGTTTTGAAAGCCCTCGGGTTCTCCGGGATCGTCGTCCTCATCGATCGCATCGACGAGCCGACGCTCGTTGCCGGCGACCCGGAGAAGATGTGGTTCCTCATGCGAAATATCTTCGACAATAAACTCCTGAAGCACCCCGACCTCGGCATCAAAGCGCTGCTTCAGATCGAGGTGTGGCAGTATATCAAGCAACAGGGCGACCAATTCCGACGGAAAGCGCGGCTCGACAAGCAGCACGTCGTGGCGCCGCTGGAGTGGACCTCGAAGACCTTGTACGACGTCGCCGCCGCCCGGCTGGATGCCTGCCGAGGGAGCGACGAGAGCAGCCGCCTGGACGACCTCTTCGACGACAGCGTCAAGGACTCCGAGGCCGGCGCCGGCCAGAGCGCGAACCGGGCGCTGCTGCACTACTTCGACCGGCTTCGCCCGCAGACGCCGCGGAACCTGTTCGACTTCCTCCACGAGGTCGTCACCGAGCACTGCAACCGGACGCCGAAGAGCGACGGAATAACGCGGATCGACACCACGACCTTGGCCGTCGCCTTCGAACGCCTCACGCGGAGCGCCCTGTAGGAGACGCGCCATGAAAGAAGTGCGCTGGGAACGGATGTTTTGGGATCAGCTGGAAGCAGCCATCGAGGAATGTCCGGTCGTTTACTTCGCCTATGGCCTCTGTGAACCGCACGGCCCGCAAAACGCCCTCGGCCTGGACATCTTGAAGGCCCACGGCATCTGCTGCGAGGCCGCCCGGACCAACGGTGGGATCGTCGCCCCGCCGGACTACTGGCACATTCACGAGCATCATGGCGAGGCCGCGTGGATGGCCCGGTCCATTGGCGAGACCCGCTCCTGGGCCACAGCCGTCCCTGCCTGGCACCATTTCAAAAGCGTGGCCTATCACATCCGCGCCGCGCACCAGCATGGCTTCCACGCCGCCCTGTTCGTTACCGGCCACTACGGCCCGAACTGGAAGGACCTCAAGACGCTCCTGGAGGTCTACCAGCCCCACGTCGCCCCGCGACTCTATGGTCTGCCGGACTTCGAGGCCAACCAGCCCGGATTCGACAACAACGGCAAGAGCGGAGGCGATCACGCAGGGAAAGTGGAGACGTCGCTTCTCTGGGCCCTCATGCCGGGGTGTGTGGATGTGTCCCGCATCCCCGACAAAGACCCGGTTGCGCCCGAGGAGCGTTTCGCCATGGGCCGAAACGCCCGCGAGGCCGACCGCCAGACCGGGGAGCGCATGGTGCAGGACGAGGTCCACTGGCTCGGCGAAAAGGCCAAGGATCTGCTGGCGGAATACGACAAGGTCAAACCCGATCGCAAACCGCTGACCTTCGAAGGCATCGACCGAATCTGGGACGAGGAAGTGAAACCCCGGATGAAGGACTTCGAGATCTGCCAGCCCCTTTTCGGGGACGTCCGGCCCCCAGCCGAAAACTCCCGCTGGCGGCCGCACTGGGACATCCCCGTTCGGGGCTGACGGCTTATCCCGGAACGGGGCGAACCACATAGACGACGATCAGGGACCCGGGGTACTTCGCCCGGAACACCTCGGCGAGGCAGGCCTTCTGGAACGCTTCGAACTTCGCTTTGTCGAATTTCGCAAACGCACCGTACGTCTCATTCAGCCGCCCCATCTCCATCCAGTTGATGAGGATGTGCGTGATGCCCATCTTCTGAAGCGAGGCCAGGAAGTCCTCCGGCGTCTTCGCGGCGACAAGGATGTCCTCAAACACGTTCTCGTTGAAGACCGTTGGCGCGATGAAGTCGCGCTCGCAGTAGAACGTCCGCGCCTCGCCGACAAAGAGCACCTTTGCGCCGGGTGGAACCTGGTCGCGGTTCAGGAACCGGCTGGCCTCGTAGCCCGCGACGAAGTCCGTATTGTCTCGGAAGAACTGCTCATCAGGCCCGATGTAGAGGGGCGCATCGAAATTTCCTCCGACCGTGGCCTTCAGCCCCGCCTCGGCCAGCGTGAAGATCAGAAGCGGCGCGACAAGAGCCCGCCCCACACGGCGGTTGATCTGCATCAAGCCACCCACCGACAGCACCGGCAGGACCGCAGCCGACGGCAGGAGGAAGCGCGCGGGACGATACGTGAACGACAACCACAGGACATAGCACAGCGCGAAGTATCCGAGCAGGTAGAAGACGACCGGCTGCCTCCGCCCCCGCAAGATCAGGAGGGGGATAAACACAAAGGCAAGAATCGGGAAAAGATAGTGACTCGAAAAGAAGAAATGCACAAGCGACTCGCCGCCCGTCGTGAAATGGGCCTTATGCCACATCGCCTCCTGCGCCGCGCTCCACCCCCGCCCGCCGAAGACCGACCAGAGGAGGGGATAGACCGGATTGCCGGTATACGCAACATTCTTGATGAGCCATGGCGATACAAGAGCAAGGGAGATGCCGAGCACCAGGGCCGCTCGCTTGAGGACCGAAGCCGCGCTGCTTTTTTTCAGGACATCATTCACCACCATCCCCGCGAGCAGCGGGAGGAGCAGAAGCAGCGCCGCCGTGTATTTGCACCCGAAGGCGAAGCCGCACGCCACGGCGGCGAGGATCGGCCACGCGGTCTTCTCGGTCTTTTGATATTCGACAAATGCGAAAATACCCAGGACGAAGTAGAACGTCAGCGCGATCTCTACATGCGCCGAGATCGAGAGCATGGCCAGCGGCGGAGAGACGTAGAAGAACGCCGCCGCAAAATCCCCCGCCGGCCTTCCGAAGATTCGATTTGCCAGCGACCAGAGCATCAGCGCCGTCAGCAGGCCGAGGCCGACGTCAATGAGCTTCCCGATAATTGCCCCCTGGTAGGCCGACTTCGCCAGGACCATCCCCGCCAAGTGCCACATCTCGACATTGAAAGGGAAGTTCGAATAGACATTGTGTTCGAGAAACGTGATTCGTCCTTGTTGGTAAAACTGCGCCGGCGCGCCGAGGTGGTATTCGAGGTCGTCATACTGCCACGGCGGCGTCAGCGCCCCCAGCAGGTTCATGCACATTACGATGGCGATGACAACCAACAGAAACACTGCGTATCCCGGCAACTCCTTCCCGTTTGCGCGCACGCGCTCCGCCCCCGTGCGAAGCAGTGCGACGATGCACTTCACATTGAGGAGCGCCGCAACGGCGAGGAGGGCAATGAAGACGGTCTGATGCAGCAACCCCAGAACCCCAAGCAGCAGCGTGACCAGCGAGAGCAGGCCAAGACCGATCCCGACACTAAAGCCAAGGCGGGGGGCAAACGCGCCGGGCTCGCAGCGAATGGCGCGGAGCGCTCGCGCACCGGTGGCGGCGGCCACGCTGAGGACCAGAAGGGCGACGACGGTGAGGTACAGCTTGTGGGCCGTCCACACCAGCACCGAGAGGTGGTTGGTTGACGTGAAGAAGAGGATGCCAATTGCCGCGGCCAGCGCCAGTGCGATAGCGACGGGGACCAGCGTGGGCGATGACTTGTCGTCTATTTGCTTTTCCATTCAAACGCCGTGTTGGCGAGGTGGATAATCTGCCCGACGGTCAGCGTCTCCCCGCGCGTGTTCGGATCGATCCCGCACTGTTCGAGGAGCCGCGCCGCATCCACCCCCAGGTCGAAGGGACCCGCGCTCTTGAAACAGTTGCTCACCGTTTTTCGCCTGTGCGTAAACAGGATATGCGCCGTGTTCGCGAAGGTCTTCGCGTCCCGAATCCGTTTTCCCCGCTCCGCCTTCGGCCGGATATCGATCACCGCCGAGCTTACCTTCGGACGCGGCCAGAAGACGTCCGGCGGCAGCTTCCGGAGCACATGGACCTCCGCGCCCGCCTGGACCGTCACCGACAACAGCCCGTAGTCCTTCGTGCCGGGCCTGCCGGTGATTCGATCGGCAATCTCTTTCTGCACCGTGAGGACCATCCCTCCCACCGGCAAGTTGCCCGTCATCAGCGCCACGATGGCGGGCGTGCTCGCGCTGTAGGGCAGGTTCGACACGACCTTGAGCCTCCGCTTCGGCGAATCCGTCAGACGCTGCCGCAGAACCTGCACGACCTCCGGGTGGATGTCATGGTGTTTTGCGACAGCGTCGCCCTGGATGAGCGTCAGGTTCGGGGCATCGATCAGGTGTTCCTCCAGAATCTCGAAGAGCGTCCGGTCGAGTTCCACCGCGACCACCGCCCCGGCCCGCTCGCACAGCAGCTCCGTCAGCGCACCCACGCCCGGTCCGATCTCCAGGACCACGTCGCTCTCGTCGAGATCGGCCGCATCGACAATGGCCCGGCGCATGTTGGGATCGATCAGGAAGTTTTGCCCCCGTCTGGGGCTCGGGCGAAAACCGATGGACCGAAACAACTCGATGAGTTCCGATTTGTTGACCGGCGCTCTTCCCGCGGTCATCTCCGTTCCCCCTTCCGCCGCGCCATGTCGGCGGCCAGGCGGATCGCTTCGATCATCGAGCCCGGGTCCGCAATGCCCTTGCCCGCAATGTCGAAGGCCGTGCCATGGTCGGGCGATGTTCGGATGATGGGCAGCCCGAGCGTCACGTTCACACCTCTCTCGAAGGCCAGCAGCTTCACCGGGATCGTTGCCTGGTCATGGTACATCGCCACCACGGCGTCGAACTTCCCCTTGAGCGCCTGATGGAAAACGACGTCTGCCGGGACCGGCCCCTCGGTGTCGATACCTTCACGTCGAACCGCTTCCATAGCGGGTGCGATGATTTCCGCCTCCTCCCATCCGAACATGCCTCTTTCACCCGCATGCGGGTTGAGGCCGCAAACGGCGATGCGGGGAGGGTCAAAACCAAAGTATTCGCGCATTCCCCTGTCGGTGACGCGAATCGTGTCCGCGACATCGTCCTTCTTCAGGGCGGATGAAAGTTTCGCAATCGCGACATGTGTCGTCGCCAGCGCCACCCGCAGCCCGCCGCCGACCATCGTCATCACCGCCCGCTCGGCGCCGGTTTTTTCCTTCAGAATCTCGGTGTGCCCCGGCCAGTTGTAACCGGCCAGGTGGATCGCTTCCTTGCTGATCGGCGCCGTGACGATGGCGTCAATATCGCCGGACATGGCGGCGGCGATGGCGGCGAGGATCCACCCCACGGCCATCTCGCCGCCGTCGGCCGTCGGCTCATGGGTGGACGTCAGCTTCTGGGGGATCGGCGTCTCTGCGTCGCGCCCGAAGACGATAAACTTCGCCAGCTTCCGGATGGCCTTGTCGGACAGGGCCTTGTCCACGACCTCCGGTCCGATGCCGCCCGGGTCGCCGAGGGTGATGCCGATGGTGGGGCGAGGCTCAGGCGAACCCATAACGCTCCAGCTTTTCTATCGTCAATCCGCCGCCATCCTTGCCCAGAAGCTTGGCGACATACTTGCCGATCATATCGACCTCGATGTTCACCTTGTCCCCCGGCCGCCGCACGCGAAGGGTCGTGTTTTCGAGCGTGTGCGGGATGATCGCCACGGAGAAAGAATCCGGCGCAACATCGACCAGTGTCAGGCTGACGCCGTCGATGGCGACCGACCCCTTCGCGATCATCATGCGCGTCAGGTCCGTCGGCACGATCACGCGGATGAGGCACTGCCCCTCCGACTCCTTTTTCTCGCTCAGCGTGCCGACGCCGTCCACGTGTCCCTGCACGAAGTGCCCGCCGAGGCGGTCGCCGACGCGGAGGGAACGCTCCACGTTCACCGGATCGCCCTGCCGCAGCCCGCCGAGGGTGCTGCGCTCCTGGGTTTCGCGCACCGCCTGGAATCGGGCGGTCGATCCCGACAGAGACGCCACGGTCAGGCAAACGCCGTTGAGGGCAATACTTTCGCCGAGGGCGACACCCTCGGCCAGCTCGCCCAGATCAATTGCGATCTCCATGAGTCCAGCCGAGCGCGACACCGCGCCGAGGGGCTTGCACGCTTCAATGATTCCGGTGAACATATTGCCGCACCTTTCCGCAAGAGAAGCCTCAATAGTGTAATCATTTGGGGTCGCTTTTCAAGTCCGAAGTCAGCTCTCTCTCAAATGCGAGGATCAGCGGTTGAGATGCCGTCCGTGTCGCCGGGCGCGTACTGTCGGCTGCTTGCCCCATCGGGGTTTCCCTTTGACTTGGCGCATCCGGACACCATACAATCAATACGGCGACTGAAACAACGCGGCCAAGAGGTATGAAAGGATGGCATGACGCGACGGATTCCGGTGGTGTTGCTCCTGGGATGGTGTGTGATGAACTGCCAGTGCGGCCGGCAGGAAAGCGAGATGCTTCATGCCGCGAAGGCCGGGGACATCGCGGCCGTAAAACGGCTCATCAACGCCGGCGCCGACATCGGGCAGAAGGATGAATACGGCTGGACTGCGCTGCATATCCTGACCGCCAAGGGGGCGATGGACGGCGTCGCGTTCCTGGTCGAGAAAGGGGCGGACGTGACGGCGAAGGACAACCACGGCTACACCCCTCTCCACATCGCCGCGAAATACCATCAGCCGAAGGCCGCGGAGCTGTTCCTGAGCAAGGGCGCTGACGTGAACGCCCGGGACGCCGAGGGAGAGACGCCGCTGGCCCATGCCATGTTCAACAATGCGAAAGACGTAGCGGAGGTGCTGCGCCGGCACGGCGGAAAGACAAAAAAGGAGCTGAATTCGGCCGGCCAGCCCGGGCAGAAGGCCCCATGACGATTTCCGGAAAAGCGAAATACAATCTGCTGCGCTATCTGCTCGGCATTCCCGTGCTCCTGGTCGTGGCGCTGATCGTGTTCTCCTGCGCCAGCCGGGGCGCCGTCGAGCGGGAGGCGGCATCGTGCGAACGGTCGCCCGAGACAGGGATCATCAAGGGCGCCGAACCGTTCTTCATCGAGCGCGGCCCGCGGGCCTGCCTTCTGATTCACGGGTTCACCAGCTCACCCGCGGAGGTCCGGGAGCTCGGCGAGCGCCTGGCCGAGGCGGGGTTCTCCGTTTCCTGTCCCCTTCTGCCGGGGCACGGCACACGGCCGGACGATCTGGAAACGGTGACATGGCGCGACTGGTATCACGCCGTTGAAAGTGAATACCTGAAACTGAAGCAGGGGCACGAGACCGTCAGCGTCGCCGGCATCTCCATGGGCGCGGCCCTGGCCCTCCAGCTTGCGCGGGAGCACCATCCCCACAAGCTCGTCCTGCTGTCGCCGTACTATCGTGTGACCTACAAGTGGTACTATCTCCTCCCTCCAGAAGCCTACGTCGATGCCGGGGCGTTCCTGTTCCGCTATGTGAACAAGATGGGCAGGCTCATGCTGAACGACAAGACGGCCTGGAAGAACCACATTGCCTACAACCACGTCCCCACGAAGGCCATCCAGAACCTGATGGCCCTCGGCAGGGCCGTCGCCGATGCGCCGCCGGAAGTGAGAACACCGACGCTCATCATCCATGCCCGGCACGACGATGCCGCCGCGCCTGAGGGGGCGCAGGCCATCCACGACGCCCTCGGCTCGGAAGAGAAAAGACTTGTCTGGCTCGACAACTCGAACCACATCATCACCTTGGACTACGACAAAGAGATCGTGAACCAGGCGGTGCTCGATTTCCTGAAGGAATGAGGGAGTCTATGATGAAGGTGCGAACCAGTGGACTGCTTCCCCCGATCCTTCTCCTGGGGGCATTGACCATCGCCCAGGAGAAAGGGCCGGCCCCGCGTACCAAGGTTCTCGATGGCTTCGAGGGCTCCCGGTCGTGGAACCTGACCCAGAAGCAACGGAACATCTGGGCCAACGCGGAGAGCGCGGAGGCGACAGCCCAGGCGGAGAAAAAATTGCAGAAGATACTGAACCCATACAACGAGTTCGACGTCCGCGAGACGATGGCGCGCCTGGGTCCGGCGGATTACGAGGCCCTCCGGGGACGCGTGGCGGACGCCATCGTGGAACTGATGACAGCGAAGTGAGGTAGTCAGATGAAAATCGGAAAAATGGCCTGGCGGATCGGGGATAGGGTCGATCTGTTCGAGCAGATCGAGTGGATTCGTGAGAACAAATTCGAGGAAGTCAGCTTCCACGCGGCCCCGGGCGTGGAGGGCGTCTGGCAGGGCTTCTGTCCCTTCGGAAAATCGGAGGCGGAGATCGAGCGCCTGCGTGAGGCCGTATCGGCCTTCGAGGAAGCCGACGTCCACGCGCCCTTTGCACCGTATGACACCTTCCTCGCCGTGCGCAACCCGCGCGTCCTCGATACCTGCCTCAGCGAACTTGAGATGTCGATCGCCCTGGCCGACCGGATCGGCGCGGAGACAGTGACCATCCATGCCGATGTGAGCCCCAGCATGGCCCGCGACCCGAAAGCGCGGGACATGATGATCGAGTCCCTCAAGCGCCTGGGCGAGAGCGCGGCGAAGAGCGATGTCCTTATCGGCGTAGAGTTGTCGAAGGACTACGAGCTTGTGCGCGAGACGGGCTTCCCCAACGTGGGCCTCACCCTCGACGTAGGCCATATGTCCACCGGCAACGGCGCGGGATACCGGGACTATGGCTCCATCGGCGGCGTCATCCGGGCCTTTTCCGACCGTGTTTTCCTCATGCACATGCACGACTACGATGGTACGCACGACCACCTGGCCGTCGGCAAGGGGAACATCGACTTCGAGGAGATCGCCACCGCCCTGCACGCCATCGGATACAAGGGCGGCCTCTGCCTGGAGGTAAGCCCCGACCAAAACACACCGGAGGAGATGGTGCAGAGCCGGGACCGACTGCGCGAGATTGTGAACCGTACGAGGCCGACCTGATGCGCGTGCTCATCTGCGCCGATGCCCATGCCAACCTGCCGGGGGTGGAGGCCGTTCTGGGGAGGGCGGACGAGGTGGACCGCCGGGTCTTCCTCGGCGATGCCATCAGCTACGGTCCCCACCCGAAGGAATGCCTCGACCTTGTCGTGGATCGCTTCGATCTCGTTCTGGCCGGCAACCACGATCTCGATGCCATCACCGACCGCGAGCCGCCACCGGCCGGCGCCTTCCGCGATGGTTACGAGTGGGACCAGTGGACGAAGGCACAACTGACCGAACGCGACCGTGACATGATCCGAAACCTGCCCACCGTTGCCGACGAAACCTGGGACGGGGTCCGTGTGCATCTGGAGCACCGCCTGCCAGGGCCTTACATCACGCCCGAGACTTCGGACGAAGAGATCGCCGAGCGCATCCAGACTATGCCGGGGGAGATGATCTTCGTCGGGCATAACCACCGTTCGGTGGACCGGACGGTAGGCGGCGTGCGCCTGATCGACCCCGGCAGCCTGGGCCAGCAGCGCGACGGCGACCCCCGAATCAGCTACGCCGTTTTCGAGGCGCGGCGGGTGGAGTTCTTCCGTGCGGCGTATGACGTGGCCCGGACGCAGCGCGACGTTCGCGCACTACCACTTCGGGGGGCCTTCATCAACTGCTGGTGTCGTTTTTTGCAACAGGGCGTCGTCGACGTCCGCTCCATTCCACGGCCTTCTTAATACCGCCGGAAATGTATAAACCGGGTATAGTTAACTGGCGATGTATCTGATAGTTACGGAATAAGTGCTGACTGTACACGCCGCGGTAGCAGGACGTTTCATTCCACTTCCTGTGTTCCTGTGCCGCCACACCGCATTGACTTTCGGGGCGGCGTGCGATACCATCAGAGCAGGCGGGGCAAGACGAAACACCCGGACCCATAGCGTGATGACAGTGCAAAAGACAATCGAGCTCCCCTACGGCGACGGACACCTGACGATTGCAGTACCCGAGGAAAAGCTTCTCGCGGTGGTCGAGCCGCGACCCCTTCCGCCCGCCGCCGACCCCATGGCCGAGCTTCGCAAGGCCCTGGCGAGCCCCGTCGGTGCGCCGCAACTTCGCGAGAAGGTCAAGGGCGCAAGCAGCGTCGCCATCGTTGTCGAGGATGTCTCTCGGCCCGCGCCATCGGCCCTGCTCCTCGATGCTGTCATGGAGGAGATCGAAGCGGCGGGCGTCCTGACGAAGAACATCAAGGTCATCGTCGCCACCGGCCTGCATCGCGGCCTGACGCGGATCGAGATGGGCCCCATCCTCGGCCGCTGGAAGGGCAAGCTCCACATCGAGAACCACGATGCGAAGAACCCGGACGGACTGGTCTCTCTCGGGACCACTCGACTCGGCACGGAGATCGCCGTCAACAAAACCTTCATGGACGCCGAGTTCAAGATTCTCACCGGCGACGTGGAGTACCATCAGTTCTGCGGCTACGGTGGCGGTGCAAAGGGCGTCTATCCCGGCATGGCCAGCGCCGATGCCATACGGATGAATCACTCCCGCATGGACCTGCCCGGCACGGGACCCGGCCGCATCGACGGCAATCCCGTCCGCGAGGAGATCGACGAAGTCGGCCGGATGGCGGGGGTGGACTACAATTTGAGCGTGGCCATGGATGCCGAGCACCGCATCGTCGCCGCACGGTCGGGCGACCCGGACCTGTCCTTCCGCGAGGCGTGCACGTTTGTCGACAAGATGTATCTCGTCGATATCCCCGACAAGGCCGATCTCGTCATCGCCTCTCCCGGCGGCCACCCCAAGGACATTGAGCTCTATCAGGCCCAGAAGGCCATCGAGGAGGCGAGCCTCGACGTGAAGCCGGGGGGAAGCGTCCTCGTCACCGCGCGGTGCCCGGAGGGGAGCGGGTCGGAAACGTTCGAGAAGTGGATGGACGGGGCCTTTGACCCGGAGGAGATCATCCTGCGGATCAAAGAGAACTTCATCATGGGCGGCCACAAGGCCTACCAGATCGCTCGGGAGGTGCAGCGGGCGAGGGTTTATCTCTACTCCGAGCTCCCCCCCGGCCGGGTTCGGGCGTGGATGATGCATCCGGTTCGGTCGATGGAAGGGATTGACGCGCTGATTGCGCAGGCCGACTCGATCCTCGTCCTGCCGCAGGCCACACTGACGTTGACACGGCTGGCGGACGAGTAGGGCTTTGGGGTTGAAGTGTGTCAGCCCGTTCGGTATCATCGGGAGAAGCAGAGGTGTGTCGCCTGCATCGGAACCAGACATGGCCAGGCTCAGGGAGCTGAGACAATACATGGTGTCCTTTGTTACGCACGCGGATGTGGCCGCGGCGCGGGGCTGGGCCCAGAGCGTGCCTAATCTGCAAGGGGTCCTCGCCCAGAGGGAGAAGGACCTGTGCCGCGCGTGGAAGCGACTGTTCGTCATGGAAGACAACGAGCGGCGCGAGGGGTTTCTCCAATTCGATGAGGACACGCGGCACCTGCTCCTGATCTGCGCGTCGGAGCTCTACTCCCGTGCGCCCTCGATGGCCCGCCTGCCCGACCTCGACGAGCTGTCCCACCGGATCATCACCGCCGTGTTCGAGCGCTACATGGAGCAGCAGGCACGGCGCAAGTAGCTTCGCCCGCGCCCCCCGTGCTTCCTGAGCCGCTCTGCCACGTCTTTGTGGTCCACCTTGACGGCCCGGGCCCTTTGCCGCAGTGCAAGGTTGCTGTCACTATGAACACCAGAAGAGACAGGCCATACGCACGCACGTCTCGTCGTCGCTTACTCCTCCGGTTGCGTCGGGGGATCGGACGCCGCCGCTTCTTCCTGTTTCTTTTTCTTTCCCCCCACGCGATTCTCCGTGCCGTTGAGCAGGCGGCCGATGTTGGAGCGATGGCGGATGATGACGAGGGCCGCCATGAGGATGCCGAACACGATCAGCGGCACGGCGTTTCCGCCCCGCCGGGGGGACATGGTTAGAACGTAGACGACGAGCACGGTGGCCGCGAGGATCGACCCGAGCGAGACGTATCGCCAGATCAGGACCGCTACGACCCACACGGCCACGGCCGCGAGCGTCCCCACCGGTTCAAGGTAAAGCAGCACGCCGCAGCTCGTGGCCACACCCTTGCCGCCTTTGAATCGCAAGTAGATGGGCCAGATATGCCCGCAGATGGCCGCGGCGCCGCAGAGGGTAACCGCCGTGCTCGGGCACGCGCCCCCGATGCTGAACTCGCCCAGGGCGAACGCCGCCAGCGCCGCAGGGCCGAAGCCCTTGGCGATGTCCAGCACGAGCGCGAGCAGGCCCCATTTGCGCCCCAACACCCGCCCGACGTTCGTGGCGCCGATGTTGCCGCTGCCGTGCGCACGGACATCCACTCCCCTGAAGACCTTTGCGATAATAAACCCAAACGGGATCGCGCCCAACAAATACGAGACGACAACGCCCACAATCGAGATGACGAGTCCGCTGTCCATGGGGTTACCACACCTCCAATTCGCCGACGATTTCTTCGACAAGGTCTTTGATGGTAACGATGCCGACGGCTTCTTTCTTTTCGTTGACCACAATTCCCATGGGGAATCTGGCGCGCTGCAGGAAGCGGAGCGCATCGTCGATAGCCAGGTCCGCCGGGATGGTAAGGGGGGGACGCAGCAAGTCAGCCACGGTCTTGCCGTCACCTGCGCAGAAGAAATCGAGGCTGTTCACCACGCCGGCGATCTGTTCGCGGCGGCCCTCGTATACCGGTATTCGCGTGTGTCTTCTCTTTGCCTCAAGCTCGCGGAACTCATCGGCGGTGATCGTTTTGGGGACAAGTGTAACTTCGTTCAGCGGGATCATCGCCGCCTTGGCAGGGGTTTTGCCGAGACCCATCACATTCTCTGCCATGGTGCGCTGGTAGGGGGTGAGCACACCTTCGTGGGTGCTCTGCTCCAGAAAGTAGGCCAGCCGGCGCGCAGTGAACGGCGTGCGGCTTCGGATGGCGCCGGCGTGGGAGGACAGGATGTTGGTAATGCGCTTCAGCGCCCACACCACCGGTGCGAAGAGCTTTCGGAAAAAGGCCAGTGTGGGTGCGAGCTTGTACATAAACAGGTCGGCCTTGAACTGGAAGAGGTTCTTGGGCGTTGCCTCGGCAAAGATCAGCAGGACAGGCGAGAGGCACGCGGTGCTGACGAGTTCGGCGGCGCGCACATTCCAGCGGTCGAGGCAGCCAGTCAGGATAGCCGTGGAGAGGTACACGCAGATGTTGGTGCCTACCAGAGTCGTGCAGATCAGGCCTTGCGAGTCGGCCAGGAGCGACCGGAGGATCAGGGCGGAGCGCCAGCCCTGCTCGGCGCGGTAGCGAAGGCGGACCTTGTTCAGGCAGTAGGCCCCCGTTTCCGACCCGGAGAAGTACCCCTCGGCGAGGCCGAAGAAGATCATTAGGAGAAGATAGCCGATCATTCCTCTTCGCTCTCCTTGGCCTTCGGAAGCAGCTCCAAGAGGA
>JAADGH010000171.1 GCA_013152475.1 Planctomycetota bacterium | reverse complement strand
CCCATCCGCGAAGGGGGATCGTATATCTCTTTGGGCAGCAAGTGGTTAGAATGTGTGATGGCCCGGCTGTCTGCGCAGTTGGGCCTTGTGCTATCTCGAATTCAGTGTCCGTTAAACCACGCCGTTTCACAAGATGCTTTGAGGAGGGGGGAATTTAATGCGCAGAATTCACAGAAGGCTTCTTGTCGAGGAGTTGGAGCCGCGCGTCGCGCCGGTAACCTTGTCGGCCGCGAATTCGATCCAGTACTTCACGGACACCGACGGCGACCAGGTCATGGTCCGCTACATGGGCACCGGAACGGCGCACGTCCTTTTCGGCGGCGGCGAGAGCCCGAATCCAGCCGATGAGATCGCGACCATAGACCTCGCCGGTTCCGACGAGAAGACCCAACTCATCATCCAGGATGTCGAGGCGGGGGCAGGCGGCGATACCCTCTCCGGAGGGACCATCACCGGCCAAGCCGGTGAGGCCATGGGCACGATCCAGCTCCTGGCGAAGGATGGGGCCGTTAACACCACGGCCATCAGCGTCGACGGGTACCTGAAGTCCCTGACGGTCAAGGGGAATGCGTCCGGCGTGGACCTGAATACCACAGGCGATACGGCTTCCGTGAGCTTCGACGGGTCGGCGACCAACTGCGACATTGTTGTGAATGGCTCGCTCAGCAAGGCATCTTTCAAGCAGGATCTGACGGGTGGAATGATCGATGTGGGTGTGGCGCTGAGCCGCTTGAACATCTCCGGTTCCGTGTCCGGCACGGCCATCTCTGCCGGCACGGATCTATTGTCTGCGAGCGTGAGAGGGGATTTTCTTGGGGGCGCCAGCATTTCGGCCCTCGGTATATCGCGGTCGGTAACGGTCTCCGGCGCGGTCGACAATGCCGTCATCACGGCCAACAACATTCAGAGCTTCCGGGCGGGGTCGCTCTCGGCTGCGACCATTACCGGAACGACAGGTCTGAGCAGGGCGCAGATCAATGGCGCGATGACCGCTTCGCGCATCGTATCCGGCGGCGACTCCATGATGTTTTCCGTCAAGGGGGATGTGACGAACACGACATCGCTGGTGGCCCCGTTCGATGTCACCGGCAACCTGAAGAAGCTCATGGTCCAGGGGAAGGTGGTCAACACGCCGGGCGGCGCGACGCCGTTCGTCTCGGTTACGGGCGACCTCGGCGGGCTGTTTATCAAGGGCGACCTGACGAACACGGCCGGCCCCATCAACCACGTGGATGTGGGGGGCAGTCTCGGGCCGGCGATGATCTTTGGAAGCGTCAGCAACACCCGCATCACCCCCACGGAGGCCATGGCCTTTACCGTTCGCGGAGACTTCGACAACTCCGAATACATCCTCGGTTCGCCGACGAGCACAAAGCCGCGCAGGTTCATGTGCTTCGGCAGCATCGTCAACGGGTCGAACATTGACATCACCGGCCAGTTCGGCATGTTCGTCTGCAAGGGGGGCATGACGGACAGCCAGGTGCATATCAGCGGCAAAGTGAGCAGTTTCCAGGTCACCGGCGCCGTGAGCAACACCCCCATTACGCTCGACGACGTGGTAAAGCAAGTGCGATTTGCGAGGGACCTCAGCGGGTCCAATGTTACCCTCGGCAACGGGACGAGCATGTTCCGTGTGCAGGGCCGGATGCAGAACGACACGATAAGTATCACCGGCGACGTAGGGCAATTCAATGTCATGGGCGATGTGGATCCCACGACCATCACACTTGCGGGGGATGTGAGGATGCTGGTGTTCAGGGGGGACGTTACCGATCTCACCCTCACCGTGACGGGGGCTACGTCGCAGGCTCGGATGCAGGGCGCGGTGACGACGTCCACGCTCAGCCTGAACGGGGGCGGGGACTTTGTTCGACTTTATGGCCCTACCACGGATGCCGATGTCACGGTTGGCGGGGCGCTGCGCACGCTCTACACGGGGGCCGTGCTGGGCGTCGGGTCCAATCTGGTAATCAACGGCGATCTTACGATGGCCCAGCTCAGGGGGGGCATGGGGGGCGGATCGCTGACGGTGAATGGCAATGCCACGCGCGTGAGCTGCATGAACGCGCTGACCAATGGGTCGTCGCTCGATGTGAATGGGGTCGCAGACCGCATCCAGTTGAAAGGCGGGATTCTGACCGGATCGAGCGTGACCTTCACCGGCGACGTGAACACGGTGCAGGTTCAGGGGCCCAAGGTGGGGGCGTGCATCGACGCGACCTCGTCCCTGACCGTAGCGAGCGTTCTGAAACAGTTCAGTATCAGAGGGGCTGTCTTTGGGGCAGTGACCGTTACGGGTTCGCTGGTGGCCGGGGCGAAGATGCAGTTTTCCGACGGCTTGGCCGGGGTTTTAACGTTCACAAACGATGTGGACGCTCCCGTCACCATATCGGGCGATATCAAGCCGGGCGGTTCGGTTCGGGTCGGTGGGGACGTGACCACGGTGGGGTCGATCATCATCTCCGGTTCGGTGAACACGCCGGGCGAAACCTCGATCGACATTACCGGGTCGGTCTACGGCGCCATCACTATCTCGGGCGCGCATCAGGGCCTGCTGAACGTCGATGGAAATGTGTCCGGCATATTGCAAGCGCCGAATTTCGACCATATCGACATAGGCGTTCATGCCACGGAGACAGGCGATTTGATTCCAGGCGGCCAGGTGATCGCGACCGGGCCGCCGGGGACGATCAACTCCATCATCGTGCACGGCCGGTGCTATGGTATCGTGAGCGATACCACCCACCTGGAGGAGCATAACCCGCTCCAGGATGTGTTTATACTGAACCCGGGCGAGACGGAGAGCTATGCCGACGCCGACGGGGACTATATGGTCATTACCTACAACGGCGATGTGGGGAGCAGTGTGCAGGTTACGATGAACGGCGCGGGCAACTGGCGCGACATTGCGAGTCTCGTCTATACGAATGCCAACTCGAACACGGCTCTCGACATCTCCTGCAACATTGTCATCGGCGGCGGGTGGACCAATGTCGCCACCGTGGACGCAACGGGCCAGACGATCGGCGATCTGCACATCGACGGTTCGATCGGCGCGCTGACCGCCGACGCCATTGCCGCGGGCAACACCGTGACGACATGGTCGGCCGACTCCAACGGCGGTATGGGGACGGTCACCATTGCGAACGACATCGCGGGTGCGCTGGAGATCGGCGGGTCGGTGACAAATCAGATTATTCTTGGCGGGGGGATTGCCTCCACGGGGAAGCTGATCGCTATGGGGGTGCCAAGCGGGGAGGGCCATAGGGGGCCCAATGCCCCCCTGCTTGTCGGCGGTGCGATTGATCCCGCAGCGGAGCTGGCCGTGGTCAAGCCGGGCACCTACACCGGCACGGGCAAGGTGTATATCGAGAATGTGGTGGATACTCCCGTCCTGGCCACCGTGGATCTCTACAACCTGGCGTATTCGTATAAGCTGACGGGCGCCTACGCGCGGGTCAAGATCAACGAGCACACCAACACGTTCGTCACGCGGCCGAACAACGATTACACCGACATCGGCGCCTCGGACTGGGAGCTTTCCGAGGTATGCGCCTACTACTACGTGGATCGATTCCACAGCTATCTCGCCTTTCTCGGCTATGGGGACAAGTGGGACCGTGCGATTTCGATGACGGTGAACATAGACGAGGACAACGCCTATTACCTCCCGTCCAGCCACTCGATGGAATTTGGCATGCCGGAGGGGGCGGACGTGTCGCATACGTTTGCGACCGACGGCGACACCGTGGTCCACGAATACAGTCATGCCTGGACCGATGAGATGATCTCGGGCAAGAGCCTGGCCTATGGGAATGACATCAGCGATTTCTCGGGCGCCATCGACGAGGCGCTGGCCGACTACCGGTCCGCGTCGTTCTTTGATGACTCCCTTCTGTTCGAGCCGGACGACCCGATATACTGGCGGGACATGAGCAATACGGACAAATATCCCTACGACATCAACGTCTACGATGGACACCATACCGGCCCAATCCTGGGCGGCGCGTTCTGGGACTTGCGAGCAGCCGTGGGAATGACCGCCGCAGATACGCTGTCCCTGGCGATGCTTCCTTATCTGGAAAACATTGGCACAACCGGCGCAGACGGTCTTGAGGCGGTGTTTGATGATGTTTACCTCGCCGTGGTGCAGGCCGACAACGCCCTGTATGGCGGTGCGCACGCTGCAGACATCGCTACAGCATTTAATGCGCACGGAATCAATGTGGCTCCCGATGCAACGCTTACGCCGGGGCAGAGTACAAACTTCGTGGACAGCGACGGGGATACGGTGACGGTTACATACACCGGCGCGACAGGCTCGGTGGAGGTGTATCTGGACGGCCCCGGCGGGGCGCATACCGGCGTGGGTCTCGTTTACAGTAATCCGAGTGCGGCAAGTCAAGTGGACATCTCCGCCGATGGTTCTGGCGACAACCGCACGCCCCCTGCCAGTCTGTTTTCTGCCTATGGTGTTGTGTTTGGCTCGGCGACGGTGGAAGGTCCGATCGTGAGCATCGGCAGCGGCGTGGTTGCTGCGGGTGAGTCGATAAGCAACACGAGCGCGGGCGCCGACGGCGACCTGCACGATTTCTTTAACGGCGGCGTGCTTGCGGGCGCCGTCAGCATCGGCGGCGACCTGACGGGCCGGTTTGATCTCGACGACAGCCTGAGCGGAACACTGAACGTGGGCGGCACGCTGTCGGGGGCGATCGTTCTTGGCAGCAGCAGCCACTGGGCGTGGGTCGATATAACCGATACGGGTCGCGTCAACATCGGCGGCGATATCAGCGGCGCCATGTACATATACGGCTATGTCGACGGACAGATTGACTGCAACGGAGATGTGACCGGCACGGCGGACACGGACTTCCTGTACGTCGAGGGAAGCGTCTGGGATACCGGTGTGGTGAACATCGACGGGGTCATCAATGACCGCGACATCACGATCGACATCGATATGCTGGGCGGTCTGTACGCCGGCCGCTTTGGCGATGTGTCCATCAGCGGGTACTTTGAGGGTCATATTGGCGACGCGGGCACGGCCGCCGGCATCGACAACACCCTGGATGTCGGGGCGACATACGGCGGCGTGGTGACGCCGGGCAACGCCTTCACCCACTACTACGGCTATCCATGACCTACGTGAAGGTGGGGGCGTCCTTTACGAATTTGAGGATACTGGCGTAGGTCTTTGTCTCGCCCTCGTGCTTTACAATGAAAAAGGGGGCCTTTTTCATGTTGTATTCTTTCGCCAGTTTCACGCCCTCGCTGTTGTTATCGCCCGGGATTGCATAAGCCACCTTGCTAATCATGTCCCACAGCCCTTTCTGCTCCAGTATCTTGGTGGCCTGCTTGCATTTTGTGCACTCGCTGCCGTCCGGGTTCTGGCGTTTCACCATGATGATCTCAGTCATGGGTTCTTCCTATCTGGGTTCGTACTTGATCCACATGGGCGACGCCCAGACGAGCTCTCCATCCGTCTGCTCGCCACGAACGTAGTAGTAGCTCGTGACGCCGGGCTTGGCGTTCTTCTCGGCCCATGTGAACTCCACCTCCGCTGTCATCGGCTCGATGGTGTGGACGTACTCGCCATCCTTGATTACGTGCACCTTTGCGAAAGGCTGGGTGCCGATCAGTTTGGCGTGGAGGGTGGGCGGCTCGCTGACGGAGAACTCGTCACCCATGAAGTGCTCGCCGCAACGAACGTCGGCAATGATGTTGTCCGTCGATCCGTAGACGTGACGGCGTTTCATTGCTGTCAGGATGGCTTCGCGCGTCGGTTCCTCCACGAATACATTGCAGTAGCTCATGTGGACGGAGAGGTGGTCACTGGATGCCTCGAAGGCGAGGCGATAGCCTTTCTTGAGGGCATTGACAACAAACCCTCTCGGCCGGCAACCCTTCCCCGGGAGCTTGTCCCCGGCGACGGCCCGAGGCGCACTGGGCATCTCGTAGTTTCGCCGGTCACCCTGGTAGATTTCGACGAGAGGCTCCTTGCTCGCTCCCCAGTCGCGCCAGTCGGTCCCCATGTCCGTTGCGCTCGTATGGGAGGCGCACACGCCGTCAAAGAACCGGAGGTAGTTAAACAGCATCAGCGAGTCCGGCGTGTGCGGGGGCCTCACCGTCTCCGGCTGATCGTCCATGTCCTTTCCCATGCCGCCCTTGAGCCGGGGGAGCGTGCGGACGCCCCGTTTTGCGAAGACCACATTCCGATGGCCGTCAGGGTAGTTGCAACTCCGTTCGTAGCTGAACATGGGAACGAACGTATCGCCGATGTGGAAGACATCGGTGGTCTTTTGCGTGATCCACCAGGGATACTCGCGGCCGCCGCCGTTGTCGTGGTCGCCGTTCCCGATCCAGTCCATGGAGGCCGCATCCAGGGCATAGCGCCACATGTCCTGGAGCGTGCCGTCGCCGCCGCCGTCGCTGGAGATTTCCGTGTGGCGATGGAATTCACCGCGGAAGATGCGCGCATCCTTGCCGGCGATTTTCGTCCGGTAGGCGCGTACCCGCTTCACATCCTCCCACTCGCGGAGCGTGTCGGCTGTCGGTTTGGGGATGGGCCCTGCGGCAATGGGTTCCAGCTTGGGTTCGGGCGGCGCATCGAGGGACAGGTTGAAGTCGTGGACGAAGAGCTCGTTGTTGAAAGGGCTGGCCCATTTGGGCCTCGGCCGCCGCGGTGGCTTCTTGCCCTCCTTCTTCATTTGCTTGACGGCCCACCATGGCGGGAATGACGCCAGCACGTTGCGCCGGTCCGAGGAGTTGACCATGAGCAGGTTCCCGCCGGGCATGGCGATGAGGCACGGTCGGTTATCGAGCAGATTGTCGGTCTCCGGCACAGAGAAGTACTGCGCCCAGTGGTCCCCATCGTAGAAGGTCATCTCTTCGAGCCACACGGTTCCCGCCCCGGAGTAGCTGCCGTCCCTTCGGCTGCGGACGCCGAGCCATACGCGACCGTTCGCGTCGGCCTTCAGAATCGGGGCGGCGAAGGGCGGCTTGGACCCGCGCCGCCGCCCCTTCCGCTTCTGACCCTTGGCCCCCGGGGGGGGCTTCGGGGCAAGCATTTCGATAACGTCCTGCGCAGGTTTCATCAGCTTGCCATCGGCGAGAACCTTAACCTTGACCTCGCGGTTCATCTTTGTGCCCATGTAGAGCCGGGTCCCGGTCTTTTCGGCCCAGCCCCAGTCCTTGCCCCATCCCTCAGGGGAGTCTTCGTGGGCAATCCACAGGCGGCCGGCCTTGTCGTACGTCAGGCTGGGGCGCGCCTCGAATCGGAGCGACGTGGATACCGGGATGGGCCCGCCGAAGGCGCCCCTCTTCCAGATGCGGCAGTAAACGTCGTAGTCGCCTTTTTGGTAGGTATCCCATGCAATAGCCACCTCTCCTGCCGGACCAGCGGCGATGGCCGGATTCCACTGGTTCTGGGGCGCGTTGCAGACAATCATGGCCTCCCCCAGGGTCTCTCCGGCCTGCCGCATGGCAAGGATGTCGGAGCATTCGCCCCGGAATGCCATCCACGCGAGCCAGACTTTGCCTTCGGAGTCGGTGGTCGCTGCGGGATAGATGTCCGCCCCCGGGTCCGTGGTGAGCCGAACCGGAGCCGCCCACGTGCCGTCGCGAAGGGTGCGGCAGTAAAGGTCCCAGTTGCCGCCCACATTTTGGCTCCAGAAGGCCCAGGTTTGCCCTGAACCGTCAACGGCGATCGCCGTCCCGAAGACATCCTGGCCTGCCTGGGTCACGGGTTCGGGTTTGGACCATGCTCCGTTTGCGAGGCGGGCGAGGAAGACTTGGTCGCCGCCGGTGGGTTTGCCTATGGGGGAGAAGTCTTTGGGAGGTTTTTTGATCCGGCGCCAGCCGTCGAAGCCCTCCCCGTGGGTGAAGGCCGTGTAGGCCACGCAGATCGAGCCGTCGGGGGCGAGGGCAGCGGAGGGATAGTCGTCCTCGGTGGGAGCGCTCACGAAGAGAGTGGGCGTGGGGATTCGGTTCGC
>JAADGH010000237.1 GCA_013152475.1 Planctomycetota bacterium | reverse complement strand
AATGAGGTGCGCTTCTCTTTCCTTTATCGCGCTAAGTACCTTGGTGTCACCGCCGACATCACAGAGGAGGAAGTGAATCATTGGTGCAGGGGAGGCATGCTTAGGTGGCACATCCTGCATGTTCCCCGCCAACAGTTTGACGCAATGGATGCTGAGTTTGTCAGGGCAGAAGAGAAGAAAAAGAAGTTGCCGCACGAATATTAGCTCTGATTGCCCTTCCAAGAAAACCGCGATCCTTGTCATCCCCCATCCTCATTTCTTCAAGTAATGGTTGCTGGAAAACAGGTCGAAGTTGCTCAAGCCCGTCAACTCGAATTCGTCAAACAGCTTCTTGGTGTTTCTGTAGTTGTGGTGTATGCACTTTCCTGGCTTCCGCTCTAAGATTATCCAGTATTCCAGAGGGACGTTGTTCATTGTGAATCTATCATTGGTCGTCATAATCAACTGAACTGACGATTCCTTCGCCTTCTCTATGAGAAGCTGGACAAGAGATGAGGACCTCTCGAAATCAAGCCCTTCCCCGATGTCATCTATCAGTATGCAGCTTGGATCACCCCTCAAGAGCGCATAGTTAAGTTGGATTATGACTGACAGTGCCCTGAACATCCCCTGAGACATGTCGTGCTGGTCAGTTGTCGATGGCAAGCCCTTCTCCCTCACGCTGACTCCGATAGGCTGTGTTGGCGCGTCAACAAACACTAACCCCGTGGGTGTGCCAGTCTTGATGCTGGTCAACGCATAACCAATACGTGCCATGTCCGCCTTGATCTGCCGCTCAAAGGTCTTCGGGAACTTCTTCTTGCCGTCCAGGAATATTGACACAGCCCTGTTTGCATCCTTAAGATCAAGTTCCTGTTTTGGGCCATCTTCGGTCAGAATTACGAGCTGGTTTTTCCCAAGGTCGGTACCAAAATCATACCGAAGAAGACTCTCACCCCATTTGCACAGGCATTCAAGATAGGAATGTTGGATGGAGTCCCTCCGTCCAAGAACGGCTATTTCGTCGGAAGAAGTCTGGAAGTCAATCATCTTTCCCGTTTTTCCCAGCTTCTCCGCGAATATCTTCCCTACGCCATTCTTACCTCTATCGATAAGCTTCTCCCGCCCGATGGTGAGTCTCTCTTCCACAACCTCTCTTCTCTTGTATCGAAGGACGTACTTGGTTTTCTCCTGGCCATCGAGGAACTCAACGTCATAGTGTCCATCCAAATAGCGAAGCTTTTGCTTTTTTGAAAGCAACCCTGCCAGGCCCTTGATAACATTCAGGGTTTTTGTTTTTCCGCTCGCGTTCTTGCCGACAATCAGGTTGATATCGCCAAAACTACAGTTAATTATTTTCCACGCTCTCCGTGATCTCCCGAACTGGGAATAGCGCAGCTTGTTCAGTTTCATCCTATGGCCTTTCAGTAGAGCGGTTTTTCCCTCTTGGCTGCACTTGCAGCTTAGATAATAGGGACAATCGCCTATTTTATATCACTTCGATATGGAGTTGGCAAGCAAGAGCTCGCAAACCATGAAGAGGAGGGCTACGATGAAGAGCCAACGCCAGCCGCCGCTGTCGTCCTCGCTGCCGTGGAAGAGCTCCGCCCGGCGGCTCACCGTGGCGATCTCGTCCTCGCCGCCTCTGCCGATCTCGCGAATCTTGCGAAGCTGCGCCTTCGTGGCGTGGGTGAGGTCGGACTCGAAGGTCTCCAGGTTCACCGCATAGCCCTTGCTCGGCTGCGGCTCCTCTGTCCCCGGCCAGGCCACATAGACGCCCGGCATATCGACCGTCCGGAGCGTGGCATAGCCCGACTGATCCACGGGCAGCTTCTCGACCTTCTTGTCGGGACGCTTTACAGCGACCATCTTCTCCGCCTGCAGCGCGTTGGCGTCGATACGGATCGTGTCGCCAACCCTCGGGGCCTCGGCCTGCTTCACCTCGCGGCCGGTGAGGTAGCGCACCATCTGGTGGATGAGCGGCACGAAGACCATCCGCCGGGGCAGGTCGGTCCAGCCGGGATCCCAGGCGGTGGTAAAGCACCGGCTGGTGAAGAGGAGTATCTTGCCCTGGCCGAAGGAGTGGGCGATGAGCGCCGGCGCACCATCGTCGAACCGGGCGATGACGCTCACCTTGTCGGCGTCGGCGCCCTTCGGCATCTCCACCCCGAAGCGTTTGTAGAACCGTGGGAGGGTGATGTCGCCGCTGTCCTTCTTGGCGAAGGGTTTGAGGATGTAGTGCTCCATATCGGCCTTGCCGATCGTCCAGTAGGGGTTGCCCTTCTCCACCGGTTTCAGTCGGCAGGGGAGCAGCCCGCGCAGGCCGACCTTGAAGAGGAGGTGGTTGTAGATGGAAGTGTCCACGTCGTCGCCGAGAAAGATCATCAGCCCTCCGCCCGACCGGACGAAGGCCTCGATGCGCTCCACCTGCTGGGCAGTCAGCCCGGCGACATTGGCCAGGACGATCACCTCGTAGCCCATCAGGTTCTCGTCGGTCAGGTTCTGCGCCGCGATGACCTCCGGGAGGATGTAGCCGGGGGCCTCATCTTCCTTCGTGCGCGGGTCCATGGCCGTGCGGAGGTAGATCGTCTCTTGAAAATCCTTGATGGCGTTGATCGAGTTCTCGACGCACAGCACCTTTACCGGCTTGGCGGCCTTGAGATAGACATGCCACTGGTCGTCGATGGGCAGCGCGTCTTTGCCCTCGACGCGAACGACGGCATTCAGCGCCGTGGCCTCGGGGTAGGTGCGGGTGATGGCGATCTCGCGCGACTGGCCGGGCTCGTAGTCGAAGACCTTGCCGGGGAACTTCTGGCCGGCGACCTCGATATGGAAGCCCACGTCGCTCCGGGCCTTGGGGCCGTAATTCGCGATAGTGACGAGCAGCGTCAGCGGCTGGCCCGGCATCCATCCCCAGTCGGGGGCCTTCACGTCACGCACCGCCAGGTTCTCGGCGTCCTTCACGCCGAGGTCCTTGACATCGACGCCGATGGACCCGCCGAGGCCCTTGAGGGCCAGCTCGATCTCGCTCAGGTCGAAGCTGACGCTCTGGCAGTCGGAGATGAAATAAATCCGGCGGTGGTCGGCGCGGGAGCCCCCCAGCAGCGCGGCCGCGCGCTTGACGGCGTCGGAGTATTTGCATGCCCCGGCCGAGGGCTTCATGTCCCTGACGGCCTTCTCGGCATAGGTAAAGTTCGGCGTGAGCTTCGTAAGCACCTCGCCGCCGTTGGCCGTGCGCACGACACCCACGCGGTCGCCCCGGCGCAGCTTGCCGATGATGGACAGGGCGTCCTTCCGGACGTCGTCAAAGAGCATCTTGCCGTTGGGCTTGAGGTACTGGAGGCTGTAGGAGTCGTCCACGATGACAATGAGGTCCACCTTGCCCTTGAGCGCGAGGGACCGGCCGACGGCGCTCTTGAGGAAGGGCCGGGCAAAGGCGAGGGTGATGAGTGCGAAGATCGCCACGCGCAGCAGGAGGAGCAGCAGCTCCTTGAACTTGATGCGGCTGCTCTTGCGAACCGTAGAGGCGAGGATGAACTTCAGCGAGCTGAAGATGACCGTGTGCTTCTTGGCCTTGAAAAGGAGGTGGATGAGGATGGGCGCGAGGATTGCACCGATGCCGGCGTAGATGAAGAGTGGGTTGACGAAAGCGTAGCCGAACATGTGAACCGGTGAGTCATCACCTCCGAAACGCGGACGAACCAGACGCTCAATTCTGCGATTCTATCGCCATCCGCGCAGTGGAGTCAAGGAAAACCCCCGGCGGATGGCGAGGGAGACTTTCCCGCAACGTACGGCAAATGGATATTTCACATGGTCCTAACCTTGTGCTAACATAGGATCGGTAGTCTTTCCCGAACAGGAAGAAGATAAGGAATCGGTTTGTGGTGAAGCGGTCTGATGGCGAAAGAGCACATCCTCGTCGTTGAGGACGAGGAAGACATTCTGGAACTGGTCCGATACAACCTCGCCAAGGAGGGGTATCGGGTCGGCGGCGCAATCTCGGGGGAGGAGGCCCTGGCCAAGGTGAAGGCAGAGCCGCCGGACCTGGTCGTGCTGGACCTGATGCTGCCCGGGGTGGACGGGCTGGAGGTCTGCAGGCGACTAAAGGCGGATGCCGCGTTGTCTCAGGTCCCTGTGATTATGCTGACCGCGAAAGGAGAAGAGGCCGACATCGTGACCGGGCTGGAGCTTGGAGCGGATGACTATATCACGAAACCCTTCAGCCCAAGGGTGCTCATTGCGCGAATCCGAGCCGTTCTCCGGAGGAAAGCGGAAGGCGGCGGGGAGCAGGACGCCCCGATCCATGCCGGCAACCTCCATATTCATCCCGGCCGGCACGAAGTGCTCGTCGGGGGCGAGCCGGTTGATCTGACGGCGACGGAGTTTCGCGTTTTGCACTATCTTGTCCGGAATCCGGGTTGGGTGTTTACACGCTATCAGATCGTGGATGCCGTTCATGGGGAGGATTATCCTGTAACGGACCGATCGGTTGACGTGCAGATCTTCGGTCTGAGGAAGAAGTTGGGGCCGGCCGGCAAGCAGATCGAGACGGTCCGCGGCGTAGGATACCGGTTCAAGGAATAACCCATGCGCCGAAGACGGCTTCTCTGGCAGCTCTATCCCCCGTATCTGTTCATCACACTCATTTCTCTCTTCGGGATCGCCTGGTTTGTATCCTGGTCGATTCGCGAATTCTACCACGCTCGCACGGCGATGGACCTGGAAGCACGGGCATACCTTGTTCGCGAGCAATTGCCCTCCGTCTTGACGAAGCAGTCCCTGCCGTCGGTTGACGCGCTCTGCAAACGGCTTGGGAAGGCGTCCTCGACACGCATCACGGTGATCTTGCCGGACGGGACGGTGATAGGAGACTCGGAAAAGGACCCGAGAACGATGGATAACCATGCCCGTCGTCCCGAGATTATGGAGACCCGTGCGGGGGGAGTGGGGAGTTCTGTCCGATACAGCCATACCCTGAAGAAGAACATGATGTATGTGGCGGTTCCCGTCAGAGGCAGGGCCGGGGCAGAGGTCACGGCGGTGCTGCGAACATCCATTCCTGTCACATTTGTTGAGCACGCGCTTCGCGGCATCTATGTGGAGGTGGCCGCGGGGGTGCTGGTCGTGGCGGTCCTTGCGGCGGTGGCGAGCCTGTTCATCTGCCGGCGGCTCAGTCGTCCCCTGGAGGAGCTGAAGCGGGGAGCAGAGCGATTTGCGAAGGGCGATTTCTTGCACAAGCTCCCCGTGCCCGACTCGGAGGAGATCGGTGCTCTGGCCGAAGAGATGAACGCGATGGCCCGGCAGCTCCGGCGGCTGGAGAAAGTCCGCCAGGATTTCGTGGCAAACGTCTCCCATGAACTGAGGACGCCGGTCACGGCCATCAAGGGCTTTGTCGAGACGCTTCGGGAGGGCGCCCTGAAGGACCCGGAGGCCGCCACCCGATTTCTCGGCATCATTGCCAGGCAGGTGGACCGCCTTAATGCAATCATCGGGGACCTGCTCACGTTATCGCGGCTCGAAGAGGGGACCGAGAAGGATGAGATAAGGCTTGAGGAGCATCGGATTATCGGCGTGCTGCAAAGCGCGGTCGAAATCTGCGAAATCAACGTCTCGGCCAAGGCCATGAAGATGGACCTGATCTGCGAGGACGACCTGGAGGCGAAGATCAATGCGCCGCTTCTTGAGCAGGCCGTGGTGAATCTGATTGACAATGCGATCAAGCACAGCGAGGAAGGCGGTTCGGTTCGTGTCGAGGTCGCTTCCACCGAAACGGAAATTCGCATCGCCGTCGTGGACCACGGCTGCGGTATTGAGAAGAAGCACCTGTCCCGTTTGTTTGAACGTTTCTACCGCGTGGACAAGGCCCGGAGCCGAAAGCTTGGAGGTACGGGGCTCGGCCTGGCCATCGTAAAACACATTGCCCAGGTGCACGGCGGCAGCGTCGAAGTCGAAAGCACCCCACGCAAGGGCAGCACGTTCACCATCCGCATACCCAAGGGCTGAATTCCGGCCTTTTTCCCTCCCTAATCGAATCCTAACACGCTGCTAAGATTCCGCTGAAATCCCATCCGTAGAATTTCCTTGAGTAACAAGGGATAGATTGCCGAAGGCTATTGTGAGAGGAAGTACATGTTTACGTTCTTGGGTCTGGCTGCGCTGATGGGTCTGGGATTTCTCGTCTGGGATTGTGTGGAGGTCGGTCGCAACGATGCGGCGAACCTGGTGAATGCCGTGTTCGGCGCCCGCGCGCTCCCACGGCGTACCGCGGTGCTCATTGCCGGAGCGGCCGTTGTTCTCGGCGCGACATTCTCCTCCCCGGTCATGGAGACGGCGCGAAAAGGAATCTTCAACCCGGCCGCGCTGACCATACACATGGCCCTGGCGATTTACGTCAGTGTGTATTTCGTCGACACGGTGATGCTCTACGGCTTCTCCGGGTTCGGCATGCCGGTAAGCACGACCGCCTGCCTGGTGTTTGAGCTGGTCGGCGCATCGCTCTTCCTCGCCGGGCCGGCAAATGTCAACTGGGCAAAGGTCGGGACGGTCGTTTTGGGCATCATCGTTTCCATTGCCGTAAGCGGCGTCGCCTCGTTCCTCATCATGCGCGTCTTCCGGGGAGCGATCCGGGATAAGACACAGGACAAAGAGACCCTCTTGCTGCACGGCCCCTGGATCACCGGCGCTATTCTTACCGGACTGACGTGGTTCATGGTGTTCAAGGGGCTCAAGAACGTGCCGGCCGTCAAGCTCCTGAAGAGCCACACGTTTCAGACCTACGGTGACGGGCTGGTCCTGCTGACCATGTGGGGAATCTTCACCCTGTTGGCGCACATCATCGTGGTGTTCACTCACCGTCGTGGAAGTCGATATCTTTTTCATGTCACGGCAGTCCTGGGCATGATTTGCATGGCCTTTGCCTTCGGCCAGAACGACCTGGCCAATGCCGCCTCGCCGGGGCTGGCCGGCTTCACCCTGTGGCGGAACAGCAAGAACCCCGGCGACCTGGCGGACATTGCCTCCAAGATCCCGATCCCGATCTGGGCGCTCTTCGGGTGTGGCGTGGTCATCGCCGTGGGCATGATGACACGATACGCCCAGCGGGTTACGCGCGCAGAGGTCAACACCGGCAGCCAATTCGATCATGTGGCGCTGTATGCGCCGGAGTGGTGCAAGGCCCTGGCGAGGGTGTTCATCCGTTTGCGGGGCCGAGGCCCATCCCTCGCGCCGGAACCCGAGCTGAGCGACCGCGGCAAAAAGATCCACTACGACACGCTGCGCGCCTCGGTCATTACGGCCGTGAGCGGGAGTGTGATTGCCTTCGCGTCGGGGCGGGGCCTCCCCGTATCCACCACCTACGTGGCGTTCGCGGCCGTGCTCGGGACCGGGATATCGGATCGCGTGTTCACCCGTGGAGACGCGGACGTGAAAATCGGACGAGCCATATGGGTCATCACCTGCTGGTTCCTCGCGCCGGTGATCGCCGTTCTGGCCACGGGCGGCATCGCGCGACTGATCTACCATCTATCGGCTTTGGGCCTCGTTCTTGGAATCCTGCTGAACGTGAGTGCGCGGCACGTCCTGAAACGCCGAGCGGACGCTCACGAACGCAGGTACCACCATACACCCGCTCCGCAGGCTGGAGAGGAAGTTTCATAACCACCATGACCATCAGGACAGGAAGCGTCAGATCGAGGATATGGAAAAGTCATCACTGCCGGCGCAGGACGACGAGCCGGGGGAAAGCTCCCCCGGTAATGCTTCAGTCACGGGGGGGTGGCCATTGTCATCTCTGAAAGCGCATGGGGTGTCAAGTGAATTGTGAGGGATTTTGCGGCGGGCTGAGAAGCGGCCTTTGGGCGGCCGACGGGGGCCAGCCGCAGGAATCGGTCCGTATCGAGGTCGTCGTTCATGAGGGTGTTTTCTCGTTTTTCTCGTTCCGAGGCTCTGCCTCGGAACGGGTCATCCGTCAGGCTCTGCCTGACTCCTTTCGCAGCAAAGAGGCGGAGCCGAACGGCTAT